>JBAYKV010000098.1:0-11237 GCA_041664405.1 Syntrophales bacterium | reverse complement strand
ATGGCATTTTTCCTTCCCCGCATCCGTTTCTTGACGGGAAACATGTCTTCCCAGAAGGCTTCCAGGGATTCCCTCAGAATCTTTACGCTGAGGGCGAAGCCCCGGAGTCCCGCCGTTTTCAGCAGGGCGACGGAGAAGTAGGACAGAACCAGGAGATCCTTGGATTTATTCGTCAGGATGTCCTCAGACAGTTGGAGGACGCGGTTCCAATCCATCGTCCCGGAGAGGGTCGGCGAGGACATCTTTTCTATTTCCCTAGACAGGGCCTCGAAGTCGGGATCGTTACGTACATCCTGTCCTGCCGGGCTGTCTTCTGAAATCGGTGTTTTGCCGAGGTCACGTCTTGCCATTGTCATTTTGCCTCACATTTTACAATATCCAGGGGGACAGCGGAGGGGACTTTTTTCAAAAGCTGAATAACCGGTTTAGAGCCGCTGATCCGATAGGATATCTTTGTTGAAGTAACGCCAAGGCTGGTGAGGCGCGCCTTCAGCTCTGGAAAATCCCCGGCGCTGAAGGTTTTGGATCCGCTCTTGAAATCGGACAGAAACTGGGCAAAACCCATGTGGCCGGGGTAGGCTTTTGTCAATGTCATGCCGGGGAATAAAATCTGCAGGGTAGTGTCGGCGCATTTGTCAGGCGCCCAGCGTATGGTTGCCTTCTGAGGGTAATTGAAATTCTTCAGGACCACTTGCGCGTCCGTACATTGGAGGGTCAGGATATTGGCATAGGGATCGATGCCGGCGTCGTCATTGACTTCAACGGGCAGAGTTTCCATCTGGACAAGATACTCCGGCTGAGCGATGACCGCCCCTTCCGCCCCGGAGCTAAGAAAGGAAAGGAAATCCTGGTTAAAAGGAACGGATTTCTCAATGCCTGTTTTAATAGACGCCTTCCGGGAAATGTAGCCCACCGTGGATTTGGTGATAAAGGGGTTTGCCGGCCCCCCGACGAATTTCCAGACCAGTCCATTCGTCTTGTCAAAGAGGAGTATGGGAAGCTTGTCTTTCGGCGCCCCCTGAATGCCGCCGATAACCTGGCTCTCCCATTGCTGTTTCATATAACAGGATGTCTGGCGAATACAGTATTCAAGCAGATAGCCGATGGGGCCGATCAGGATATCCCATGCCTCGGTCGTATCGCCCTTTAACGATAAAGTTCCTTTAAGTTTCAGGTAGTTGCTGTATGCCAGGTAGATCGCTGCATTGCTCTCCTTCGCCTCAGCGGGAAGGGTAAAGAAATCAGCGGCCATGCGATATCCCACTTCCTGGGAGGTGGCGGCGGGCCCGATTTTGTCAAGAGAGGCCACATAATCCTGCCAAACCTTCAGGGCATCCATGCGCTTTTTCATGGCGTCCAGTTTTTTCCGGTCCATATCTGATCGTATCTGCTGGGTAAGTTGTTCCTTTTCACCGGCAATCTTATCGAAAAAAGACCCCGATTTTTTCTGGATTTCACTTTTGGCTAATTTTTGGATTTCATTTAGTTCGACGACGATGGCCAGCCAAGGGGAGAGTTGATCGGCGCTAATCCAGGCTGACTCCTCGGCAATCCTCCGAATAAGAAGAAAATAAGGGCTGTGATCGGTGGTCATGAGGGTGGCCATGGTCCGTTGGCTGGCCAATGTCTGGAGTCCATCCTCCCCCTCTGGGAAATGGCGGGCGAAAGAGGTCCAAGCATTGGTAAACTCTTGCAGATACCAGTTCCAGAAATCGATTTTTCTTTTTGCAAAGACTTCTTTATCTGCCGTGACCGTTTCAATGGTTCCGATAAAGGCCTCGATATTTTTGCGTCCCTGGCTGGTGTAGGCCCCGGAGACGGCGACATCGGTGTCAAAACCGGTGCTCTCCGGTTCACCCCATAAGTCCTTCAATTGCACGGGCAAGGCGTTGGGGATCCACTTTCTGACCAACCATTTCATGTCGGGAACCGTTTTCTGCAGCGATGCGAGGGCGGTCTGATAAATTTCCAGATTTGTTTCCGCCGTTCTCTTATCCTTGCCCCATTTCATATAGGCATAGTAGTTGGCATCGAAAATGGCGGCGATGTCCGGTGTCGTCTTGGGATAAATCATGACAATAAGGTCGGCGGCACTTTTTTGGAAGGCGTCGCTTTGGACGATCTTGCCGTTTTTAACGTACTCTCGCAGGACACTGATCCGGGCTACGACAAAGCTGAAATAATCGGCCAGGTCATCCTCCGGGGTGTTCCTGTTGATGTCCTCCAGGCGTTTCAAGAGGTTTCTGTCGAAGTTGTCCATGATGCCCTGCTTGAAGAGACGAGCATACTTTGCCTTTGCAGCCTTTTCTAAGTTGAGGCTGTCGTCAAGGCCAAGACGGGGAATGAGCCAGTAGCGGTTGGCCTTTTCCAGGTCGAGAATCTGTAGCCTCATCCTTTCGATCATGATCAGGTCCATAGTCGCATCCTGGCTGAGAACGGCCTGCTGTTCTTTGAAATCCGCACGGAACTTATTCAGCGTCATGCGATTGTGGATAAAAGACATGGTCAAAACTCCACACAGGGAAAGACAGATCAAAAGCCAGGCCAAAAGGCCGCTGTTGGCGGTCAGACGACGCCAACGAATGAATTCGAGAATGGGGCTGAAGAGGGTGCGGTCGCCAGGCAGAATGCTCCGGAAGAAATCTTTGAGAAAAAGATCCCTTCCGACTTCCCCACTTTGGGAAACCGGGGCCGGTTGTTCCAAATAATCAAAAAGCTCGGAAGTTGGCTGGCTGTCCTGTCTGGCACTGGAAAAGTAAAGTCCCCGTAAGGGGGGAGTCTCCTGGTAGGGATTCTCTTCAAACACGGATTTTACAAATATTTCCAGTCCCGGGCGGAGCCGCTCAAATTCACCGGGAAACACAAGGGCGGCCGGTCCCGGTGCGCACGCCTGGTGGGTCATCATCAGGCGCAGATCTCGCAGACGGACCGTCATATTCGCCCAGGCCTGGGCGAGAACCTCATGCCAGTATGGGTTGAATTTGCGGTTCATGTAGCCCATCGCCTGGGATGAATCTCCATCGGGAAAACAATTGAAGAACTCGGCAAAACCAAAGACCATGTCCATTTTGGTTACAAGGATGTAAACGGGAAATTTCGCCCCCGTAACGCGCATGAGCTGGTCGATGCGTTTGCGGATACTCTGACCGTCCAGGCGCAGCTTGTCGCTTCCTCCTGCGAGGAGGGCATCGGCGGCAATTGCAACTACAGCGCCGTTAAGGGGTTCCTTCCGCCGGTACTGGGAAAGGAGGGTAAGGAACCTCTCCCACTCCTCCCGGTCTCGGTCCTCTTCGATGGGGATGGTATAGCGTCCTGCGGAATCGAGGATTATGGCTTCTTCGAAAAACCACCAGTCGCAGTTGCGGGTTGCCGTAATCCCGGCCGTCCTGGCGATGTCCGTAAGGGGGGAGCTCAGGCGGGCGCTTTTGATGGCCGAGGTCTTTCCCGCCCCCGATTCGCCGATAACGAGATACCAGGGCAGGGCGTAAAGGGGATTGCCTTTCTTGCGCAGATAGGAATCCCTGAGGAGTTCCACCGATTCCTTCCACTTCTCTTGAAGTTCCTGGAGCTGCTGCCTTTCATGGATGGGGAGACCCTTAATAGCGCTCTCGTCCAATTCCACTACCCGGCGAACGAATTTTCTTTCCCGTCGCCGCAGCAGGTATCTCTTTAGAAAAAAAGCGGCAACAACAAGGCCGATAATACCTGAAAAGATCGTTGCCCCCACCCACCAGGGCCAGCCCTTTTTCATGGTGACCCAGTAGAGGAACCCGGCCAGAATGAGGAGCAGGACGATAATGGCTGATATTTTCAGGATTTTTTTCAGCATGATCAGAACCCCGTTCCGAAATAGGACTGGTTTATGTTTAAAAGCAAGGCCTTGTATGCCGAATACAGGGCAATTACCCCGATTAACGAGATGGCCATGATGATAAGGGTGTAAAGAGAGAGACCACGGTGCCAGCGCTTGCGTTTGACCTCACCGGCCGCGCCGCTGTATCCATCGGGGAAGAGCTTTTCCGTAACACTCATATCCAGGTTGTCTTTGACCAAAAGCAGGTTGGCCTTCTGGATTTCCGCGAGTTTTTTGTCGTCTTCGGGCAGAAAATACCGTCCCTTGAATCCCAGGGCAAGGCAGTAGGCGTAAACTTCCCTGATTGCCGTGGCCTCCGGGTCCAGTTCCGCCAAACGGGTGAAAAATTCCTCTCCGGCATTCATGGTTTGGAAGTGAAGCCGCTGCAGTTGGTCTTCCTGCCATCTGCCTCGCTCTGGCCATTCCGAACAGAGGATGGTTTCGTCAATCCACGCACAGACGGCAAACAGGGACGCCTGCCAGTCGTCTTCATTAAAGCCGGCCTCCTGGCAGCACTGTCCGGACTGCTGAATAAGATCATCAAAGCGCCGGCGGGTTTCCTCATAAGGGGGTGGATTGTTCATCCGTCCCCGACAGATGTAGGTGGCATAGGCCATCAGTCCCATGAAACAATCGCTCAGTTGCATCGTTTTACCCGCCAGTTACCCATAAAGGTCATTGTCTCCAGCTTATGTGGCTGCCTCACTTTTTGATTATGATGATTTCCGCCAGTGTATCTTCCGGAGCATGGCTCCAATAAAGACAAATGTTCTGTTGCTTCTGTATTTCCGACCACTCCGTATTGCTGCGCTCGAGCCTGAAATAGGTGGAATCGGGACGGCGCGGCAACCCCGGAGGAAGGATGGTAATCTGATCCAGGGGCATACCGGGCAGCGCCCGCTTGATGAGGATGGGAAGACGTTCGGCGCTGCTGATCTTGACCATATGCTGAATGGTTTGCTCCCATTCCTCTTTATTTACGCTGCTTCTCAGCATGAGATAGAAGAGATTGCGATTGTCGAAGGTTTCTACCGGGATTAAGGCCCGGAAGTAGTCCCCCTCGCGGATCAGATGAATGACATTTTCGGCGCCGATCATTATGCCGTTCAAGAGTTCGTCGATGAGGATCTTTACTTCTTGGAAACAGGAACCGAGCTGATCATGCCGGTAGGGGGGCAGGAGTTCCGTCCCGTCTTTCAAGCGGCCCAGGGCGTCGATGCGGTCGGTAAATGCGCTCAATTCCCCGACGAGGGAGCGGAGGATGCCATAGACCGTCCAGGGGTGGACATGAGGGCTTCCCTCGGTATGGTGGTGCAGCAGGGGTACATAACGTATCAAGGCCCGCAGGGCGAGGAGGAAGACCATATAGTTTGATTCATCGGAATCCTGGGCAGCCTGTGCGGTCTGGTTGAGTTTTGGATGCTTATATTCCTCCAGGACGCTACAGCGTAGGGTTACTTCCTCCCGGATGCCCTTGACCAGCCCCGCGAGGATATCCGAGCTGGCGATACTGAGTACGGGGGGGATATATGTTGGCGAGAGGATGATTTCATTGCCGTTGAATTCCAGTTGGGCCAGGGGGAGTAGCTCATAATCTCCGGCGCCCTCGACTTCATTTTCCCAGAAAATTCGCAGGACATGGCTCAGGAATTTGATCTGGGCACTGGGGCCGCTCTGATGAAGATCTTTGGTTTCCTCCGGGTCAGCGGGGGAGGCAAAGCGGGTGGCTACGCCGGATAAATCATCTGGATTTTTCAAGACGGTCACGTTTCCCCCCCGGGGATTCCACTTGCGCAAACCTAGGTAGATATTAAAAGGTTTATCCATTTCCGTCCAGATTCCCTTGAAGGAACGAGGCTGCACATCGCCTGTGCCGGGGAATACTATCCAGGTTCCGTCCCGAAAGAGAATCTGCATTTCCAGAATCTCAAACATCTGATTCTTCAGAGATTCTTCCTGGATGCGCAGCTGGCCCAATCCCCAGAAATAAGGCTGCAGATAATTCTGAAGGGGATAGAGGCGGTACTGATCGTGGAGATCTTGCCACTGGAAATGCTGAGGCTGGAGGAAAAGCCCTTGGTACCAGAAAACCGGCCTTATCGGATCTGTCATTTTACGATAACCTCATGAATGGAGTTGGGTCCCAAAAATATATTTATGGAGACTGGCTCAATCCAGGACACGTTGGACCGGAAACCGTATACGCCCCGCTTGTCCGTGGTCGCGGGAACATCAAAGGTCCGGTTGACCTGTCCTGGTTGCAGGTCGTAATATCCCGCGACCACGGCGATGGTCTGGGTATTTTCATAACGGTCGAGGGTTAGGGTCTTTTCTTCTCCCGGTTCAATAAAGGCCTGATCAACACCGGTGACGCTGTTATCAAATTTTTCCGCCTGGAGGAGTTTGCTCAAACCGTCCGCCGTCTTTGTCTGCTGATTGTATGCGTTGAGGCCGTTGAACTGATAGATGACAAGTAAAATCGTGTGGCCCTTGTTTTCATAGTAGTTTAAATTAGCTGCCGCCTTGTAGTGGATCTGGATATCCTTTGGCCCGAACACACGATTTGGGACGGTGCCTTCGGTGACAGGACTGGGTCCCGGCTCCAGTGAAGCCATCGGGGCCTGGCTTGACGATGCCTGTGAGGACGTCTGCGTTGCCGGCTTTGAAGAGCAGGAACATAGACATATCAGCATGATGATTAATAAGGCGCCCCGATAAGTCATAAAAGAAGCTGTTCAGTTTTGTAAAGTATCTTTTTCCCCATAGCCTGTTACTTTAATGAGATTAACGTGCTCTGTCAATTGATATGTTTCCGGAAATGAAAATATTTCCCTTCAAAGAATCAAGTTTCCGGGGGCAGCAGCCCTGCCATCCAGTCCAGGTATTCCCGGCTTCCTGTCCTGATGGGGAGGGCAATAATCTCCGGTGTTTCGTATGAATGGACCGACTTGATGGATCTTTCAACCTCTCCGAAGAGATCGGCCCTGGTCTTGATAAGGCATTGCCATTCCTCGCCCGTTTCTATCCGCCCTTTCCATGAATACGTGCTGGTTATGGGGCCGACGATCTGGACGCAGGCGGCCAGGCCTCCTTCGATAAGCGCCCTGGCGATTATTTCGGCCTCTGCCTTTTTTTCAGTGGTCGTGGTGATCTGGAGATACTCTGCCATGCATGCTCCCTTTGGTAAGTTCATACATCATAATGGCCGCAGCCTGGGGAAGGCTCAGTGATTCGGCGCGTCCTGCCCCTGGTACATGCCATTTTTCGTCGATTGTTTCAAGGAACGCGTCGGGGACTCCGTGGGATTCACTGCCCAGAAGCAGGGCGGTTTTCTCCTGCTGCCGGTGCGGGGCAACGCCGTGACGCACATCGCTTCCGATCAGGACATGGGTTGTCCGGACGACAGGAAGAATTTCATGGAAATTGAGGTTATCAAAAATCTCCAGATGAAAAAGGCTGCCCATGGAGGTCCGCACGACCTTGGGGTGGGTCCAGTCCGCCGCGCCTGCGCTCAAGAACACCATGGCAAAACCGAACCAGTGGGCTGTCCTCATGATCGCTCCCAGGTTGTTGGGGTTGTTGATGCCATCGATAAGCAGGATATGTCCGGGCGATGCCTGGAGCCGCGCCTGCCAATTTCCGGGAGCCGGTATTTTTACGACGGCCATAACTCCTTCCGGCGCCTGGTCCTGGCTGAGTTTCCCCCACTCCTTTTCTGAGAGGATATAACTTTGAACCGTTTTACCTTCAGTCGTTCCGGTCCCCGGTGTCGCTTTGCCGTTGTCCGGACAAACGGAGGGGGGAGCAAAAAATAGCGAATAGATATCTTCTCTCCCGGCCATTCCCAGGAGGGCTTCGATTTGCCAACGGCTTTTCTGTAAATCCTCGATGACCTTGCGCCCCTCGGCCAGGAAAAGCCCATTCCGTCGTCGGTATTTGCTCATAGACAGTTTCTGCCAGTTGGCAAGCTCCGATTTTGATGGTTTGCCGGGGAGCGTTTGAATAGATCTCATTATTTCCTGCACTATTCCTTGATCATCACGAGCATCATCTTAAAGGCTTTGACTGCCTGGAGGGCGTGGGGTTCATGGGCGGGCATGATAATGAACTCCCCTGCCTGGAGCCGATATGCTTTCTTGGAGATCTTGATTTCCGCCTCCCCGTCCAGGATGTAAACCATGGCGTCAAAGGGGGCCGTATGCTCGCTCAGTCCCTGGCCGTCATCGAAGGCAAAGACGGTAACCGTGCCGGTGGTTTTCTTGATGATCTCCCTGCTGACAATGGACCCCGGTTGATAGGTCGCGATGCTGTTGAGGATAAGGGCTTTTGATTTCAGAGCGTCTGTCTTTGCTGTTATTTCGTCGGCCATGATTCCCTCCTTAGACGAACGATTATTTACTCGGAAACTGTTTTTATGGTTTATCCTTCCCGTCCTCCGGGTTGACAACCATCTCCATCTCATGGGGGCGGAGGATGGAGGCAATTATGGCGATTGCCAGGGTACCGGCGATGAACCCCAGGGACCAGCCGATGGGGATATGAAAGAAACCCTGAAGGAGCATCTTGATGCCGACAAACATCAGGATAACCACCAGGGCGTGACGGATGTAGTGGAATATGCTCATTAAACCGGCCAGGGCAAAGAAGAGCGACCGAAGTCCCATGAGGGCAAAGACATTGGAGGTGTAAACGATGAAGGGATCCGTAGTCACGGCCAGGATGGCGGGGATGGAATCGAGGGCGAACATCAGGTCCGTCGGGCCAATGACCAGGATAACGGCAAGCAGTGGCGTGGCGTGGCGGACGCCATCAATGTGAAGAAAGAATTTGCCGTCACCGTAATCGGTGGTTACGGGCATTATCTTATGGAGGAGGCGCAGGATGGGATTCTTCTCCGGGTGGATCTCCTCGCCGTGCCCTTTGGCCATCTTGATGGCCGTATAGATGAGAAAGACGCCGAAGACATAAATCAACCAACTAAATTTGGTGACGAGGACGACGCCGACGGCGATAAAGATACCCCGCATCACCAGGGCCCCCATGATTCCCCAAAAAAGGGCCGTATGCTGATGTACCGGGGGTACGGAAAAATAGGTGAATATCATCAGAAATACGAAGAGATTATCGACGCTCAGGGAGTACTCGAGGAGATAACCGGCCAGAAATTCGAGGGCCTTGGTCTGGCCTTTGAAGAAATAGATTCCGACGCCGAAGATCAGGGCGATACTTATCCAGAAACCCGTCCATTTCAGGGAATCCTTGATGTCTATCTCTTTGCCCTTCTTGTGGCCGACGACCAGATCCAGGGTTATCATTGCGATGAAGAGAACAGCGAAGGCGATCCATCCGATAACTTCTGTAGACATTGAACTTTCTCCTTATGATTTTCCAAATAATATCCGGGCGGCGAGACGGAAAATCCACACTATTGACGGGGCGGTCATACTATTTTTTCTCTTTCCTGTAAAGAAAGACCCCGGCGCCGCAGGCGATCATGATGAAGCACAGAATTTGACCCATTGTCAGGAGGCCGAAGAAATATCCCAGCTGTACATCCGGTTGCCGGAAAAATTCAATGAAGAACCGGACCAGACCATAGCCGATAAAATATAGAGCAAGGAGAAATCCGTCGAAGGGACTTTTCTTTCTCAGTGCCCATAAAATGATAAACAGGACAATCCCTTCCAGGAAGGCTTCGTAGAGCTGAGAAGGGTGGCGGAGCAGCCGTTCCGGATCATGAGGGAATATCATGCCCCAGGGAACTGTGGTTGCTCTTCCGTAGAGTTCTCCGTTGATGAAGTTGCCGATGCGGCCGAAGGTGTAGCCCAGGGGAATGGCGGGGCAGAAGAGATCCGCCATGCGCCAGAAACTTATCTGATGGCCTCTGCAGAAAATGGCGGCGGCTGCTAGGGCGCCGATCGCCCCGCCGTGAAAAGACATACCGCTGATGCCCACAAAACGGATGCCGTTGGAAAAATCGAAAGGCAGCAGGATCTCCCAGGGGCGGTGTAGATAGTAATCGAAGTTGTAAAACAGGACATATCCGAGCCTGCCTCCCAGAATCAGTCCGATAATCACCCAGATCATCAGGTCCTGGATCGTTTCCGCCGTATAACAATATTTTTCATCCTTGATTCGGTACATGACGAGGAAATAGGTCAGGGCAAAGGCAACCAGGTACATGAGGCTGTAGTAGCGGACCTGAAAGGCGCCAAATTCGAGGATATTCGGGTTTATCTGCCCGGGAAGGTATCGCCAGGCAGCGATCAGGGCATCCATCTCAGTATGCCTCTCCCTTGATCTCCTCGACATACAACTGGGCGGTGTAGGCGGCCGTCGCCCCATCGCCGCAAGCCGTAATGACCTGGCGGAGGGATTTGTGGATACAGTCTCCGCAGGCGAAGATCCCCGGGGTCGAGGTTCTCATGTCCTGATCGACGGTGATGGCGCCGTCCTTTTCTAAGGCAACCAGATCTTTGACAAGGGTCGTCTGGGGGATCAGTCCTACGAAGATGAAGACGCCGGCAGCGGGAATCTCCCGGGTTGCGCCGTTGACTATGTTCTTTATTCTTATCCAATCCACACCCTTGGCACCGCCGATTTCTTCCACCACGGCGTTCCAGGCCATCTCGATTTTCGGGTTGGCGAAGGCCCGCTTCTGGAGGATACCGGTGGCCCGCAAGCGGTTGCGCCGGTGGATAATGGTTACCTTGGTCGCAAAATTGGTCAGAAAAATGGCTTCCTGTACCGCTGTATTGCCGCCGCCGACGACCGCCACTTCCCGTTTCCGGTAAAAGGGGCCGTCACAGGTAGCGCAATAAGAGACGCCCCGTCCGACAAACGCCTCCTCTCCGGGGACGCCAAGGTGTCGCCAGTAGGCGCCGGTGGCCATTACCAGGGAAAAAGTTTCCCATGTCCGGCTGTCCGCAAGGACTCTCCAGGCCTTCTTTCCTCCATGATCAATAGTCTCCAGGGTCTGGACGTCGGCGGTTATGCATTCCAGGCCAAAGGCGACTGCCTGTTTCCTGAAGCTTTCCACAAGCTCAAAACCGTTGATACCCGCAGGGATGCCGGGATAGTTTTCGATGAGATCGGTAACGGTGATCTGACTTACCGTCGATGCCCCGGAGATGAGCAGGGCCTTCAGGCCGGCGCGGGCGGCATAAAGGCCGGCGGTATAGCCCGCCGGTCCTCCCCCGATGATCACAATATCATAAAGGGCTGATTCCGTTGATGGATTCATGAGTTCAGAATTCCTCCTTGGTGTATTATAGAATATTCCTTAGAATTCAATTACATCAGTACCTCATAGAATAAATCGGGGAGCGTGTCAAAAGAATATAATAAAATCACCGCCGGGACCAGGTCCCGATGGAATATGTCT
>JBAYKV010000097.1:0-11439 GCA_041664405.1 Syntrophales bacterium | reverse complement strand
GGCGGCCAATCTCATGCGGAAACTCACGGAAGCCACGGGAATGAACCTCGGTCCGGCCATGGAAGAGGCGCTCCGGCGCATGGAAAGGGGGGAGGACCCCGAACAGATCGAGGCGGAAATGGGGGACCTCCTGGAAGGGGAAGAACCTTTCCTGTTCGATGGATCCAAAGGGAAAAAAGGGACAGGTAAGGCAAAACCCAGGGTAGATGAGACCCTGTACGACCTGTGATGAATCCGGCGCCGCCTGACATCGCTCCGATGAACGAGTCCTGGGCATACTAACTCAAGGAGGGAAGTTTTTCATGCTCGTCCATTTCTGGGGAACCCGGGGATCCCTGCCTTCGTCCCTGAGTGCGGAAAAGGTTAGACAAAAAATCATCAAGGCCCTCAAGGCTGCCCAGGGAAAAACATTTGAGAATGACAGTGCCCTGGAAGAATTTGTGGACCGGGAACTTCCCTTTGCTGTCCGGGGAGCCTATGGAGGAAACAGCGCCTGTGTTGAGATCTGCGGCGGGGATGAATATATCCTTTGCGACGCTGGAACGGGTCTCCGGGATTTCGGGCAGTCGGCAGTGAATACGCGGGGCGTCTACAATATCTTTCTTTCTCATCTCCACTGGGATCACCTCCAGGGATTTCCCTTTTTTGCTCCCGCTTACATTCACGGCAACCGGATAAAGATCTATGGCTGTAATCCCGGCATGGAACAGGCCTTTGTCGTCCAGCAGGATCCGCCCTTTTTCCCCGTTCCCTTTAACGCCATGAGGGCGGAAATCACCTTCCATCCCCTGCAGCACGATGTGGTCTATGAAATCGCCGGCTTCAAGGTGAGGGGAACGAAACAGCATCATCCCGGCGACTCTTATGGCTACCGTTTTGAGAAAGACGGGCAGAGCGTCGTTTATTCCACCGATTCAGAGCACAAGAAAGGGTCCGAAAGCCCCTTTTATGAATATCTGGATTTCATCAGAGAAACGGATCTCCTTATCTTCGATGCCCAGTATACCCTCCTTGACGCCATTGGAGATAAGGAAAACTGGGGGCATTCAAACAACATCCTCGCCGTGGAGCTGGCCGTCGAAGGCATGGTCAAACGCCTTTGCCTTTTCCATCATGAGCATACCTATGACGACGACGTTTTTGACGAGCTTCTTGAAGATACCCGTACCTATCTGAGGATTTTCTCCGAGACGAGTACGCTGGATATTACAATGGCTTATGATGGCCTGGAGATTGAAGTCTGAGGCCTGGCGAGATAATTGATTGTGACTTTGACACGGGAACTTTCTTGACGGCTTGTGATCGACGCCGTTTTGGTGTATGGACTTACTCAAGAAGATAGATATAAAAATATAAAATCACAGGGGGATGTAAATGGCACAGCACAAAAAACACGAACGGAAAAGAGAAATAGACCGCCGCAGAAAGCGCCTGAAAGAACGCAACAGGGCGAGGGCGAAAGAGGCGCGCGCTGCGGTCGGGGATGTTAAAAAGGCAAAATAGATAAGAGACGCGGCGCTCAATGCAGGCGCTGCAGGGAATCCGTTGATTACCTGATATAGTTTTGGGACCTGAAAAAACACCCCTGCTGTCATTCCGGGCTTGACCCGGAATCCAGTCGTGGCTTGAAAATCCTGGATTCCGGCCGTCGCCGGAATGACTATTGAGAGACGTAATGGAATTTTTAAAGGTCTCAGTCCTGCTTGGCTGCAATGCCCGGGGATCGTAGGGGGACTTCAAGCAACGATTTCCATTGTTCACGCCATCCTTTGCCATGAGAGGCGCCTTTTACTTCGGTGATCTCGTGGCCTTCCGGACTGCCCGCACGTTTGACAAACGACATAGCTATGAAAGAAGGGATTACGGCGGCCTGTCCTTCCCGGGGTGGTCTTTGCCCCCTTTCAGTAGGCCGGGCGGTCAGCGATACCCTGTTTGTTAGGCGCTTTGGACCATGTTCCCGTCTGGGTAGACCCCGCCTGGCCTGCCCAGTTGCAGGTTTGGCAATAGACATTCGGGTTGGTGCTGGTAGTGACAGTGACGCCCGTATTGACCTGAACGAGATTGGCGCCGACATTGATAGTGGGCGACGTCAGGGAGACATTGCCGCTTCCCGTCGGGCCGGTGGCAAAAATTACTTTCCCCCCGCTAATCTCCCCACCGTAGAGCTTCAGCATCGTATCGGCGTTCATTGCGGCACCGCCGTAAATGTTCAGCACCCCCTGTTGCCCCAAAGCGCCGATCTTGATCGTATCGGCGCGCAGGGCGGCCCCGCCCATTACATCTATGGCGCCGGCCATCCCGTTATTGCGGATATCAATCAAACCCTTGTCAGCGAGGATGTTGTAGCCGTAACCCAGACCGCTGACTTTTATTTTACCTCCCGCCGAGGTCAAGGTCACCCTGTTCAGGGTTTTGTCGGCGGGCGTGGAGGCCAGGATGGCGAGGAGCTGGCCGCTGTCCTGGATGTCGATGGCCACCGCATCGGCGGCAGCAATGCCGCTGGTGATGTCGATCTGTCCCGGCTTGGAGGATGCGGTCGCCGTCCAGGGCGCGTAAGTCGTCTGCACCCTGCCGCCGACCGTGACCGGCCCCTGGGCGTCGAGGATAATCGTCCCTCCCCCCGTCGGCTGGTTGTCCGTAAAGGTCTCCAGCAGGGCGCCGTTGGCCACGCTGATCCCCCCTCCGGCCGTTATGCGGGTGTTGTCGGTTCCCCAGACCGTGCCGTAAATGTTCACATTATTCTCTGCCGCCAGGGTCGTCTTGGCAAAGCCGTCGATGTAGGCCCCGCTGCTCAAGGTGAGATCGCTGCCGCTCCCTTTGGCGTAGGCAAAGAATTCCTGGGAAGACCTGGATTTGTTTGTCCGGATGGCTATTGCCTCGAGGCGAAGCCGCTCCGCTTCGTCGGCGTCGTCACGGGTTGCCATTGCATCAAGGTAATCCTGTTTGGCCAGTTCATTTAGCTGGTCCTGGGTGGATGTCTGTCCGACGAGATTGACATAGCGCGGGATGATGGCCGTGATGTTATCCGCGGGTGTCGTTTCCACCTGCCGGATGTAGCCGAGCCTGATCAGATCGTACCGGCTGAAGGGGGCGAAGTACTGGTAGCCTCCGCCGTTACCGCCCGCCGTGTTGAACTGGGGGTTGTTGCTGACCAGGGCGTAGGCCACGGGGAGGGGCCGGACAATTTCGTAAGTCATGATGTTGGTCCGGTAGTTGAATGTCCCCGTGGTGCCGGAGGCGCGATAGGGACCGACCTGGACAAGGCCGTTGTACATCCGGGCATCGGGATTCCCCCCGGAAGCGGGGGTGGCGGCAGTTTTCGTTGACAGGGGAGCAAAGTAGTTGGAGTCGGCCACGGCCGTGGCGTAGTCCGTTGAGATGGATGTATTGTTGGAGCCGTTAACGACCAGGTCGCCCACATTCAGTGTCAGTTGGGTTTGCCACTTGTCGACGCCGTAATATTCTCCCGAGCCCTGGGTGATCTTGGCCCGGTCCATTACGGAAATGGTAGGTACGGAGGCCGTTATGCTCTGGTTGATATTCAGCAATCCGTTGATGGCAGTCAGGTTGAGGCTCGTCAGTGGCGATTTGACGGCTACGGACGACGCAACGGTCATGCCTTCCCGGGAGGCAAGAGAAAGGGCGGTCGGTGACTCCGCCGCAAGGCTTCCCCCCAGGGTCAGGCTCTTGAAGGTGAAGTTCGTTACCGGAGAAATGGAGTCGTAATGGCTGTTAAAACGGACGTAATTGCTTTCGAAGGCATTCTCGGGAGCCCCCCAGAGGAAATTGGAAAACCCACCGTTTCCGGAGCTCCAGACGTTGCCCGTGGCAACTGTCAGCCCGTTCTGGGTGAGCCGGCCGTCGGCGGTTACAACGGAGTCTCCCTTGAGGGTATAGGCGGTCAGGGATGGCGCCGCTGACCAGGCATGCATACGATTTTCGAGGTTGGTCAGTTGATTAACGGAGGCGGCGAACAGGCGGCTGCCTTGAAGCAGGAAGAGATTGGTCGCGTCAAGATCCCCTTTGGCAAGGGAGAGTTGTTGGCCGGCGACGGCGGCCTGGATTCTCTCGCGGTCCAGGGATGCCGCCGGCGTTTTATCCCGGCCCGTCCCGGTCCGGATCAGGAATGAGCTTTTTGCCAGGCGATCGAGATCGACATCGACGGGATCGGGCAGGCTACGGGATTCGGGAGGGAGCATAAGCATCTTCCCCGGTGCGAGGATCAGCCATTCGCCGAAACGGTCGGAAACGGCGGCCCGGCTTTTTCCTTCCAGGGCAATGATCTTTACGGTCTGCCCGGGGGCATGAGCCACCATGATCGTCCCGCCGGCAGTGTCAACAACCATTTTCCCGGCCAAGATCCTTTCCTTGACACCCGCCGGCGCCTGGAGGCAAAGGGTTCCCTGCTCCAGGACGGCTGTCTTCCCGTCTTTCACGGCCAGCCGGGTGTCCGGTCCCAGACGCAGAACGGATTTACTCTCCAGGGAGATTTCCGCAAGGGCGTCTTTGCCGGTGAGGATGCGGTCATCCGTACCGAGGGAGCCCGGCGTGAGGGAGTTGACCTGCCGGCCACCGGCCTGAAGGATGGTCACCTCACCCCGGGAAAAATGGACGGCCCCGTACGGTGCCGCTGCCGGGGCTGGAGAAGCCAGGGACAGCAGCCATGCGATCATGATCAACAGGACGGTGTAATGCCTTGTCAATATTTTGTATTCATATGATCGATTCATCATGGTTTTTTCTCCCTATGCCTAGAAGCGAAACTGTAACCCGGCGCTGCCGCCGAAATTCAGGACATCATAGTAAAAAGACGATTGGTTGGACTGGTTAAGACCCGCCGAAGAAAATACCTGAAAATACAAATAGTTGATCGGTTTCAAAGTGATGCCGGCATAAAAAGTTTCATTCGTATCACGACGATCATTCCTGGAATAGGGAACAAAGGAAAAACGGCTGCTGATGTCAAAGGAAAGCATTTCCGTCATATCCAAATGATAACCGAGGGAGGCCGCGTAGATATTTCGTTCAAAATCCTTATAATTGGAAAGCCCCCATTGGGAGGAGACGCCCCCGTATAGATAATGGGTTCGGGACAGGGGGAAAGACCGGAATAGTCCGAAGGTGAATGTATGATTTTGAAATAACTCCGAGTTGACATCCCCGCCGGTTAGGCGATTGTAGCCGTAACGGCCGTAAACGGCCAGGCGTGGAATGGCAGGGACCATATAGGTCAATCCGCCCCCCAGGTTCATGCTCTCAAAGTTCAGCTCCGTATAGGTTTTGTAGCGATACCACTGTTCCATGACCGTAACCTCGCCGATAAGGCTCGAGGTAAGAAGGGGCTGGTAGGATGCACCCGTCGTCAGGAGCAGGTATTGATCCTCCATCTTGTTGTAACGGGTCAGGGCAACGTTGTTTGTGGCGTTGAAGGACGATTCGGCAAATACGGAGAAGGGTTCATAGACGGGCTTGCGCTTCAGGATGCGCTGTTGCCCCAGGGCTTCATCCATTGGGGTGGGGGGAAGGATCTTGTCGCTGTCGGCGGCTTTGTCGGGAAGGGTCCGCAACTGCTGCATCTTTAAGCGTTCACCCTGCTCCGCTTGCTGCTCCGTTTCAATCTGGGCGCCGGGCATGCCCTGACCATATGCGGACGGCGAAAAAAGAAAGACAAGAGCGACGGTCAAAGCAAGAAAATAGAGGTTTAAGTCTGGGGGCTGATTGTTTTTTTTCATCTTTTTTTCGTGCTCTAAAATGGGAAAAGATATAGATAAACTTGGTCTATGCGTCAATAACATTTTACCGTTGCGGATTCGCGTGAAGCCGGGTATCATAGCAAAGGATCATAATGCACTGCGATCAAACCAATTCCCGGTGACCTGCTGGCAATCAGGTATGGTTTTAAGGTCTTCCGGGTCGTCGATGAGGAAGTCCGGCTGCGCCGCCGCCAGGATTTTCCGGGAATGCCATCCCCAGGTAACGGCGATGGTCTTGACTCCCGCCGCTTTTCCTTCCTTGATATCGCCGGAGGTGTCCCCCACGTAATAGGTGTTATCCCTGCTGATCAGGTAGGTTGCGACGGCGTGGTCGATCTTGATCTTCTTGCTCAGGTGGAATTCCGAACCGAGGATGTCCTGAAAACAGCCATTATATTGGAAACGGGCCAGGATCTTCCAGATGGCCCGGGATGAATTCGAGGAGATGATGGCGAGGACATTATGGCCGCAAAGCTCCTCCAGGACCGGCAATACGGCTGAAAATGGCTTCACATCCTGGTAATAATCAACATTTTTCGCGTATTCAATGAGGGCGACGGAAAAGGCGTCCAGATCAACCCCCTTTTTGGCCATCCCCTCGTAAAAGTTGTCTTCAAAGAGGCCGACGTATTCCTCCTGGGTTTTGATGATGGGGGTGCCGATCTTTTCCAGACACCAGCTCACCGCACGATGGTACACGTCCAGAGAGTCGACCAGCACTCCGTCGAAATCAAAGAGGAAAAGCTTGTTTGTCATACATTGTCTTTCTTCTCAGCTCGTCTTTATGAGCCCAGGACAGCAGGAACGGTTTTCCGGAAGGGTGGATGGATCAGGCCCTTTTCGGTCACGAAAGCGTTTATATAGCGATGGGGGGTCACGTCGAAGGCGGGATTATAGACGCCGATTCCCCGGGGGGCCAGAACGACGCCCTGGCAGCAGGTCACTTCTTCGGGATCCCGTTCTTCGATGGGAATATCCTTTCCCGTCTTGATGGCGCCGTCAAAAGTGGAAAGAGGCGCCGCCACGTAGAAGGGAATTTTATGAGCCCTGGCGAGGACGGCGACGCTGTAGGTGCCAATCTTGTTGGCCGCATCTCCGTTGGCGGCGATCCGGTCGGCCCCGACGATAATCTTTTGAATCTTTCCCTGCTTCATCAGGAATCCCGACATGTTGTCCGTGATCAGGGTGGCCGGAATTCCTTCCCGCAGCAGTTCCCAGGCGGTTAACCGCGCCCCCTGGAGGACGGGCCGTGTCTCATCCACATAGACATGGATGCGTTTTCCCGCCTCCCAGGCCGCCCGAATGACGCCGAGGGCCGTCCCGTAACCCGCGGTGGCCAAGGCGCCGGCGTTGCAATGGGTAAGGATGTTATCGCCGTCGGCGATCAACGACGACCCATAGGCGCCTATTTGTCTATTGATGGCGATGTCTTCCCCGCAGATCCGGCAGGCCTCGGCAATGAGCGACCGTTTCAGGGAATTAAGCGCTTGGTTCCCATAGCTGTTTATATGTAAATCCCCCTCTCCCCCCTTTGCCAAAGGGGGGTTAGGGGGGATTTTCGTGCTTAGTTGTGACCGCGGTGCGGCGCATGACTCCCGGAAGCATTTTTTCATCCCTTCAATGGCCCAGAAAAGATTCCGGGCGGTGGGGCGGGTTTGGGAAAAGGCTGTGCAGATGACCTCGAAGTCGGCCTTCAAAGCGGTTAGGGAGGGAGCCTGACTATAATGGGCGCCCAAGGCTATTCCCAGGGCGGCGGCGACGCCGATGGCCGGAGCGCCGCGAATCGAAAGATCCTTGATGGCCGCCGCGACCTGCCGGTAGTCCCGGCTGATGACGTATGTTTCCACGCCGGGCAAAAGACGCTGGTCGATGAAGACGACGGCGTCATCTTCCCAGTATACGGTGCGGATTGGAGCGGTCATGCCAGCATTTTCTTTAACAGGTCATTGATCAATTGGGGATTGGCCTTTCCCTGGGTGGCCTTCATTACCTGGCCGACAAAGAAACCGAAGAGTTTATCCTTTCCCCCCCGGTACTGGGCAAGCTGGGTCGGATTCGCTGCCATGATCGTTTCGATTACCGGCGCCAGGGCGCTCTCGTCGGTGATCTGGACCAGGCCCTTCTCCGCGATGACGGTTTGGGGGGGCTTACCCGTCTGGTACATCTCTTCGCTCACTTCCTTGGCCATCTTGCCGCTGATGACGCCGTCCTCAATCAGGCGGATCATTTCGGCCAACGACGCCGCCGTGATGGGGCAATCCCTGATATCCCGCTTGTCCTCTTTCAGGAAGCGCAGGATGTCTCCCATGACCCAGTTGCTCGCTACCTTAGACTGGCCGCAAAGACGGACAACCTCTTCATAGTAGTCCGCCAGGGCCCGGCTTGTCGTCAGGACGCCGGCGTCATAGGGGGGGATCTGGTAGTCCCGGAGGAAGCGTTCCCGCTTTTCCAGGGGCAGTTCGGGCATGGTCCGGCGGATCCCTTCGATCCAGGCATCGCTGACGGCAACGGTAACCAGATCCGGATCGGGGAAATACCGGTAATCATGGGCCTCTTCCTTGCTGCGCATGGAAATGGTGACGCCCTGAGCGTCATCCCAGAGACGGGTTTCCTGAACTACCTCGCCGCCCGCCTCGAGGACATACTGCTGTCTTTTGATCTCGTATTCCAGAGCCCGCTGGACATTCCGGAAGGAATTCATGTTTTTGAGTTCCGCCCTCGTGCCGAATTCCTCCTGTCCCCGGGGGCGGAGGGAGACGTTGGCGTCGCACCGGAAACTCCCCTCCTCCATGTTGCCGTCACAGATTTCCAGATAGACAAGGATTTCGTGGATCCGGCGCAGGTAGTCGGCGGCCTCTTCGGCAGAACGGATGTCCGGTTCGCTGACGATCTCGATCAGGGGCACCCCGGTACGGTTCAGGTCCACATAGCTCGACGGAAAGTGTTCGTCATGGATCAGCTTGCCGGCATCTTCCTCCATGTGAATGCGGGTGATGCCGATACGTTTCTTGTTTCCGTCAACTTCAACCGCAATACCCCCTTCTTCGGCCAGGGGATAGGCGTACTGGGAGATCTGGTAGCCTTTGGGGAGATCGGGATAAAAGTAGTTTTTTCGGGCAAAGCTGTTTTCCCGATTGATCCGGCAGTGCGTCGCCAGGGCCATTTTGATCGTATATTCCACGACCTTCCGGTTGAGGACGGGGAGAACCCCGGGCATGCCCAGGCAGACAGGGCAGGTATGGGTATTGGGCCCCGCCCCGAACTGGGTCGAACAACTGCAGAATATTTTTGAATCTGTGCGCAATTGCGCATGGACTTCAAGTCCGATAACTGGTTCAAATTCCATTAACTATCACAACTCCTTATGCAAAATTCATCTTTGCCTGTTTTTGCCGGGCTATCAGGGCGCCCATACCGGCCGTCTTTTCATAGGCGGCCGCCGCCTGGATCAGCGTTCCCTCTTGAAAGTGGCCCCCCAGAAACTGCAGGCCGATGGGCAGGCCATCCCCGGTGAATCCACAGGGAACGGAAATCCCCGGAATGCCGGCCATATTTGCAGAAATGGTAAATATGTCCGAGAGATACATCTGCATGGGATCATCCGTCTTTTCGCCGATACGGAAAGCCGCCGTGGGGGAGGTTGGGGTGGCGATGATGTCGCATTTCTGAAAGGCCTCGTCAAAATCCCGGCGGATCAGGGCGCGGACCTGGGAGGCTTTTTTATAATAGGCGTCATAGTATCCTGACGAAAGAACGTATGTGCCTATAATAATTCTTCTTTTAACCTCATCGCCGAATCCGGCGGAGCGGGACTGTTTGTACATGTCGAGGAGGTCTTGTCCTTCCGGGGATCGGAATCCGTATTTGACGCCGTCGTAACGGGCGAGGTTGGAGCTGGCCTCTGCGGGGGCCACGATATAGTAGACGGCCAGGCAGTATTCCGTATGGGGCAGGGAGATGTCGACGCATTTTGCCCCGGCTTTTTCAAGGACACTGATTGCCTGTTGCACAGAGGAAAGGATTTCCGGATCGATTCCTTCGATGAAGTATTCCCTGGGGATGCCTATCCGCAGTCCTTCGATGCCCCGGGAAAGAAATGATCGGTAGTCGGGAACCTCCACGTTGACGGAAGTCGATTCCCGGGGATCATAACCGGCAATGATGTTCATGAGAATGGCGCAGTCCTCGACGTCCTTGGTAAAGGGGCCGATCTGGTCCAGGGACGAGGCAAAGGCCACGAGTCCGAAGCGGGAGACCCGGCCGTAAGTGGGCTTCATCCCCACAATACCACAGAGGGCCGCCGGCTGGCGGATGGAGCCGCCCGTGTCGGAACCGAGGGCGGCGATGCACTCGTCGGCGGCAACGGCGGCGGCGGAGCCACCGCTGGAACCGCCGGGGATCCGGGTCAGATCCCAGGGGTTGCGTGTAACGCCGAAATAGGACGTCTCCGTGGAAGAGCCCATGGCGAATTCATCCATATTTGTCTTGCCCGTAAAGACGGCCCCGGCGGCCCGGAGTTTTTCCACCACCGTGGCGTCATAGGGGGGGGTGAAATTATGGAGGATGCGGGAGCCGCAGGTGGTGGTGAATCCCTTAACACAATAGATGTCTTTCAGGGCGATGGGGATACCCGTCAAGGCCCTGATATCGCCGCTACGGATAGCCGTGTCGGCGGCCTGGGCCTGGGCCTGGGCCGCTTCTTTCATCAGGGTGATGTAGGCGTGGACCTTGTCCTCCACCTGGTCGATTCTTTGATAGACGGAGGCGAGAATGTCCGCCGCCGTGACTTCCCCCGCCCGCAGCTTGTCTTGCAGTTCATGAATGGTTAACGAATAGAGTTCCATAGTACCTCTTTAATTATTCTATCACTTTGGGGACCCGGAAGAATTCTCCCCTGGGGTCCGGGGCGTTGGCCAGGGATTGCTCATTGGCCAGAGACGGTTTGACTATGTCCTCCCGGAAGGCGTTATGGAGAACCGTCGCATGGGTCATGGGTTCTATTCCCGTTGTATCCACGGAATTAAGTTTTTCCATATAGAGGAGGATGTCGTTTAGCTGGGAGGTAAATTTCTCCATTTCTTCCTCCCGGAAAGTCAAACGCGCCAGATGGGCGACGTGGGCTACTTCCGTTCTTGTTATCTTCAAGATAATACTCTCCTTTTCCCCTAAAAGATCTGCCAGAAGGGGTTAATCTGATCCATCACCCGTCTGATTATAACATCCTTTCCCTGATCAGCCTCGTATTCCATTCGGTCCAGGTAGTCTTCCGGGGTATGGGTATCTCCCCGCATTTCCCCGAGCATTGCCTTGATCGATTCCGTCAGGCCTTCAACATGATATCCTCCCTCGAGAACAGCGACCAGACGCCCCTGGCAGCAGGCGGCGGCGATATCCATGAGGATTCTGGTCATGCCAACATAACCCTTGGCGGTAACCCGCATATCTCCCAGGGGGTCCTGAAAATAGGAGTCAAAACCTGCGGAAAGGAGGAGAAGTTCCGGTTTGAATTTCAGGGCCACCGGCTGCATGATGCTGAGGAAGGCCTTGATGTGGAGGGAGTCATCGGAGCGGGCCTTCAGGGGTACATTGATCGTGTATCCCGACCCCTCGCCCTGACCGTTTTCGGACAGGACCCCGGAACCGGGATAGGCGGGATACTGGTGGGTGGAAAAATAAAGGACCTTTT
>JBAYKV010000096.1:0-11444 GCA_041664405.1 Syntrophales bacterium | reverse complement strand
CGAGCCCTTTGGCGACCTTCCCTTTGAAGAAGCCGTGGCGATTTTCAAGGAACAGGTAGCGGGACTTGTGGCCGGGGGAGTCGACCTCTTTGTCATCGAGACCATGATGGACATCCAGGAAGCAAGAGCGGCTCTCCTGGCGGTAAAGGAAACAGGCGACTATTTCACCATCGTCACGATGACCTACGAACCGGGTGGGCGCACCCTGAACGGCACGGACCCGGTTACGGCCCTCATTACCCTCCAGAGCCTCGGGGCCGACGCCGTGGGCTGCAACTGCTCGGCGGGTCCCGAGGCGATGATGGAATGGATCTCCGCGATGAAGCCTTACGCCACCGTTCCCCTGGCGGCGAAGCCCAACGCGGGGATTCCCCGCCTGGTGGGGATAACGACGACCTTTGATATGGATGCCCGCGCCTTTGGCGCCTTCAGTAAACCTTTTGCCGCGGCCGGCGTAAATCTCCTGGGTGGGTGCTGCGGAACGACGCCGGGTCATATCGGGGCGCTGAAACGAGCCCTGGAGGCGACGCCCCCGGCGCCGCCGCGAAGAAAATCCCTGGCTGCCCTGAGTTCCGCCCGGGGACACGTCATCCTCGATCGCGACCGTCCCCTCTTCGTCATTGGCGAACGGATCAATCCCACGGGCAAGAAGGCCCTCCAGCAGGAATTACGGGAAGGCAAGACATCACTGGTCCGGCAAATGGCCAGGGAGCAGGAAGATCAGGGGGCGGATCTTCTCGATGTGAATGTCGGCGTCCCCGGTATTGATGAGCCACTGGCCATGAAATCACTCCTCTGCGCCCTGGCCGGAACAACGGGTCTTCCCCTGGTGATCGATTCTCCCAAGGTGGATACCATCGAGGCGGCCCTGCGGCTCTATCCGGGGCGGGCTCTCCTCAATTCCATCTCCGGGGAACGGGAAAAGATGGAGAAGCTCCTGCCCCTGGCGGCGCGCTATGGGGCCATGTTCATTCTCCTCCCCCTCCTTGACGGAGAGATCCCGGAGACGGCTGCGGGGCGCAGCCAGGTTGTCAAGGACGTTTATCGGGCGGCGCGGCGCCATGGTTTTACCAAGGAAGACATCATTGTCGACGGACTGGTAATGACCGTTGCCGCCAATCCCGCCGCCCCGGGCGAGACGTTGAAAACCGTCTCCTGGTGTTCCCGGTCCTTCGGCTGCCGGACGGTACTGGGGGTATCCAACGTGTCCTTCGGGATGCCGGAGCGGAAATGGTTGAATGCGGCCTTTCTGACCATGGCCCAGGCTGCGGGGCTGACGGTGGCTATTGTCAATCCCGCCAATCTGGAGCTGACGGCAATGAAAAAGGCGGCCGACGTCTTCCTGGGAAAAGACCGGGGGGCGGCGATTTATATCGAGTCATTCCGGGAAGGGGAGAAAACCGAAAAGAAACCTGCCGGGGGAGCGCCGCTTACTCCTTCCGAACAGGTTCATCAGGCGATCCTCGCCGGCAATCGCGATGATATCGTCGATCTCATCGCAGGGCTTCTGAAGAGCGACGCCGGCCTGTCCGCCGCCCGGATTGTCGAGGAATTCATGATCCCGGCCATCCTCGGGGTGGGGGAACTTTATGAACAGAAAACCTATTTCCTCCCCCAGTTGATTGCCAGCGCCGAGGCTATGAAAAAAGGCCTTGACCATCTGGAGCCCCTGCTGCGGGCCGCAAAGTCCCGGGGAACACGCAAGGGGGTCATCCTCCTGGCGACGGTCCAGGGCGATATCCACGACATCGGGAAAAACATTGTCGCCCTGATGCTGAGAAACTACGGCTATGACGTCATTGACTTGGGGAAGGATGTGGCGACCAAGACCGTCATCGAGCATATGAAAAAATGCCAGCCCGCTGTGGTCGGACTGTCGGCCCTGATGACGACGACGATGACCGCCATGCAGAGCGTCATGGCGCTTGCCCGCCGGGAAGGTTTGACCACGCCGTTTATCCTGGGCGGCGCCGTCGTCACCGAGGCCTATGCGGCGTCCCTGGGGGCGAAATATGCCCGGGACGGCGTCGAGGCGGTACGGGTCGTAGAAAAGCTGGTGAAAGAATCGCAATTGCGCGCCGAATTTATATGAAAATCCCCCCATCCCCCCTTTACTAAAGGGGGGTAAGGGGGGATTTTCATGTTTCGTTGTGCCCGTTACGGGCATGATGGGGGTTAGAAGAAATAACAAAATTTGAGGAGAACCAATACTGCCATGACGATAGATAAAATGAAAGCACGCCTTATCGAGATTATCATCGACAAGTCGTTCCAATACCGTGCCAATCCACCCTTTACCCTTGCCTCGGGGAAAACGAGCAATTTCTACTTCAACTGCAAACCCACGACCCTCGATCCCGAAGGGATGAACCTCATCGGGGGAATCCTCTTTCAAATGCTTGCCGACGCCGATGTCACCGCCACCGGCGGCCTGACGCTGGGTGCAGATGCTCTGGCCAATGCCCTGGCAGTGATCTCCTATCAGCAGGGAAAACCCATCAAGGCCTTTATTGTAAGGAAAGATGTGAAAGACCACGGAACAAAGAGCGCCATCGAGGGGGGCGTCCAGACCGGGGAACGGGTGGTGATCCTCGATGACGTCATTACGACGGGAGGGTCCACGATTACGGCCATAGAAAAAGCAAAAGGGGCGGGGCTGGTCATTGATCGGGTAATCGCCCTCATCGATCGGGAAGAAGGGGGAAGGGAGAACATCCTGGCCCATATCCCCAGGGTGGATGCCGTGGTGACACGATCAGAAATCATGGCTGTATATAAAAAAGACCTTGCGTGACCGTTCGGTCTGAGGTAAAGGCAGCGCCAAAATCTGGATGTGAATGCAAGGAAAATGCTCAATAAACGTTTTTTCTCAATAATCCTGGCAGTTGTTCTTGCTATTGTTGTATCAGCGGGAGATCTCTTTTCCATTTCGGAAGAATCCGTCGTGGTGGCTAAATACATATCACCCCGGCTGGTCAATGGCGTCCCGGAAGGTTGGACCCTGATGAAGCACAGCGGCACCCCGAATATAAATCTGGTCAGGGCGGGAGATGCCTATTATGTCAGGATGATAAGTGACCCCCGTTCGGGATTCGGCATCGAAAGGACCGTACGGGTTGATCTCAAGGAATATCCTTATCTCAACTGGACATGGCGGGCGACAAAACTTCCCCAGGGAGGGGATGTCCGCAAATCCGCAACGGACGATCAGGCCTTGCAGGTCTATGTGGTTTTCCCCTCCACGGTTTTCCCTGAAAAACTCAACACCCCGATCCTGACTTATATCTGGGACAACGAAGCCCCGAAGGGCCTGACGACTCGGAGCCCGAAGCCCTTTCTGAAGAGGATACGCTACCTCGTCCTCCGCAACAAAACCGACCATCTGGGGAACTGGTACACGGAGAAAAGAAATGTTTACGAAGACTACAAACGGATTTTCCGGGACATCTATGGAGGAGAACCCATGGGGGCGATCCATGGAGTCCGTTTTTACATCAATTCCCAGAATACCAGAAGCAATGCCGAAGGCTACATAGGGGAGATGTCCTTCAGCAAAAACTGACGGCTTCGTAAAAAGTCCGGATGCTGCGTCGCTGCGCATCCTTCGTCACTGCGGCGTACGCCAAGTACGCATCATTCCTCGGGATCTGCGCGCCTTGCCTGCGGATTTTTTACAAAGCCGTCGATTATGTCCAACTTTTCAACTTTTTAGGGATTCCTCAAAACTGATGAAAAAGAGAGTCCTCATCCTCTGTGTCACCCTTATTGGCATCCTGATGGCGGGCGGCCTGTTCGTCGTTTATTTCTATCAACAAATCCAAAATCTTGAGGCATATAGGCCGACCATCGTGGACTACGTGAAAAAGGCCATGGATCGGGATATCCAATATGCATCCGGCCATGTTTCCTTTGGTTTTTGGCCGGCCCTGACCTTTGAGAAGGTTGCGATCATGGAGAAGAATGGTCGCGACCCTTTTGCCTCAGCGACGCGGCTGACCGTCAGTGTTGCCCTCCTGCCCTATCTGCTGGAACGGAAAATCATCCTGAAGGAAATCAATCTGCAACAGCCTTATATTGTCATTGTCCGGGACAGGCAGGGAAAGTGGAATATTGACGATCTGATGGAAACGAAAAAAGAGCCGCCTGTGGAATTAGGCGGTCTAGCTGTCCAGGAAGGCACCGTAACCTTCCGTGATCTATGGATAAGCCCGGAAGGTACTCAAACCGATTTCAAGGATGTCCGCCTGAAAATCGATCATCTGCAACGGGGAAAAAAGACCGGTTTTCAACTTGAAGCGGTCCTCTCGGAAAACGTCCGGAGGGCCAGACTGGGGATGGAAGGATCTCTTTATCTTCCCAGTCATCCGGAACCACTCATTAATGGTCGGATCGATTCCCGCCTCCGTATTCAGGAACTCGATCTCGCCACTTGCTGGCCCTATTATGGCGGCAAAGTTCCTTTTCAGCAGTTAGCCGGTCTCCTGAATGCCGATATTGCCGTCAAGGGTCAAAAACAGGAGTTTACCTCTTCCGGGTCCATAGAGCTTAAAAATGTAAAGTTTCATTATCCCCGGGTATTTCCAGGTCCGCTGGCGCCAACCTCACTGCGCCTGGTCTATGACCTGAAACGCACCTCCGATGAGATTTCCCTGAGCAAGGCCGAACTTGCCGTCGATGATGTCAGGATTAAGGGGCAGGGGACGATCAGGGAATTGGGGAAAGAAGACCCGGTCATAGATATAAAGGCCACGCTGGGACCGTTTGATCTGGAAAAATACGGGCAATATATCCCCTATGGCATTATTCCCCCGGAAACGTCTGCGTTTATCAAAGAACATATCCGGGCCGGTCTTTTCCATATTCATGAGAGTTCTTTGAAAGGCCGGTTGAGTCAACTGCGGAAGTGGGGAGCGGCAGGTCACGACAATCTCCTCGTTGTGAAGACTTCCGTGGCAAAGGGTGTCGTAGGTTTTGGCAACTCGACGCCAGGCTTTAACGGCATCACGGGAGAACTGGTGTTTATGGAACGGGATATTCATTTCAATCAGATGACGGGATATTTCGGGGCCTCACCCGTTACCCTGGCCGGAAAAATTGCCGGATATCCCCTCCCTGAACCTGCCACCTATCCCTTCAACGCTACCGTTCAACCAACAAACCGCGAGCTGGCCTGGCTGGTTGGGGAAGATCTGATGAAAAAGCTGTCCTTTAGCGGCAATACAACCTTGAAGTTGAACGGCTTGGGACCATTGGCCAATTATCGCCTGAACGGAGAATGGAATTTGGCGCCGGCCCTCTACCGATACGGCGATGTCATGATCAAGCCGGCAGGGCAGAAAAATCAACTGGATTTTGTGGCGGCGATCAGGGACGGGAAGCTGCAGATGGACCCGTTAAATTATTCTTTGGGGACCCTCGTTCTGTCGGGGACCTTGACGTCCCCCCTCAAGGATGCAAAACAGCCGTATGCCATGTCTTTTCGCACGAACACGGTCAATCTGCTGGATCTCCAGTGCTGCTTTCCCGAACTCAAGCGGCGCCAGGCGGAGGGCCTGGCTCAGGCCGTAATCACCGGCGAGGGAGGGGGAAAAGCAGGGGCGCCCGACGACCGTTGGCGCGGCGATATTTCCTTGCAGGGGACGTCCTTCCACCTGTCGGAAAATATGAAAAAAATTAAGGACGTGAATGGTTCAATACACCTGGAAGGCGAAAAGGCAACTTCTTCCCGTTTATCCGGACGTTATGGCGAGACGCCCTTTACTGTGGGTGGTGAGGTTGCGGATTTCAAAGCCCCGGCCTTCTCCCTGACCTTCTCCCTCCCTTTGTTCCATCCCGGGGATTTCGGTTATCGAAGCCTGCCGGCAGGGTATCAGATAAGGGATGTCAGCGGTGATGTTTCCTTCCGGAATGATCTCTGGCAGGTCCGCTCGCTTTCCGCCCGGCTCAACAACGCGGTTGTGACGGCCAGGGGATCTGTTCAGGATGGCCGGGAAATGATCATCGACGGCGATGTTTCCTTCTCTTACCTCAAGGGGGAGGAGTTGGCGGCGATGATGAAATTGGAGAAAACAGGGGATAGGAAAACAAGCGGTCCCCCCATATCCATGCAGGCCACGGTCCGGGCGGCGGCAGGCAAGCTCGGAGAGCTATCTTTTTCAGACCTGAGGGCCGACCTTACCTACAATGCAAAAAAGCCCGACCTTTCCCCCCTCATAAAGGCCACGGTCCGGACGGCTGGAGGTAAGCTCGCCGATCTGTCCTTTAAGGACCTTCACGCCGATCTTGGTTATCAGTCAGACAAACTTGAATTTTCGTCCCTTACCTGGGCCATGCAGGACGGACGGGGCGCCGCTAAAGGATCAACCCAGTTTGGAGCGGCAAGTCCCCCGCGCCATAATTACCAGTTCGAACTTGACCGAGTGCCGGCGGAGGCCCTGTTATGGGCTGGGGAGAAAGACCCGCGGGTCAGGGGAATTCTGACGGCAAGAGGTGATCTAACCGCCACAGGAAAAACCGCCGCCGAGCTGAAAGCGTCCGCCACCGGCATGATAAAGATGAGCATCAAAAAGGGAATAATCAAAAAGGTAAATACTTTATATAAAATATTTTCCGTTCTCAATATGTCGCAGTTATTGAAATTTAAACTTCCCGACCTGAATGCGGACGGGATGCCGTATAATTCCATTGCGGCTACCCTGCTTCTCAAGAATGGGATCATGACGAGCAACGATTTCTATATCGACAGCGAAGCCATTAATATCCTCGCCATGGGCAGTATGGACATTATTCTGGAAAAGCTTGACCTCAGAGTCGGTCTGCAACCTCTGCAAACTTTGGACAAGATTGTCAGCAGAATTCCGGTGATGGGCTGGATTCTGACGGATGAAGATAGAAGGTTTATTACTGTCTATTTTGAGGCAAAAGGACCGGTGGGAGATCCCGAGGTCAAGGCCATCCCGGGAAGGGAATTATCGGCAGAAGGCCTCGAAATAGTTAAAAGGGTATTCAAACTTCCCCAAAAACTTATTACCGATACTGGGGAAGTCCTCTACTAAAAAGATATCCTTAACCGGTTTACGGCCAGATGGGCCTGCCGGATCGGCTCCGGTAGCCGGTATCCCCGGCAGCACTTCAAAGTGATCTCCCTGGACCTCTCCAAGCTGATTCGATGTCCCGGGGAGACGAAAACCGGCCGCACTCCTGCCTTGGTTCTCAAAACAGCCCCGATCACCTGTCCCTGATAAAGAAGATCTTCATGGTCCCCCGGTAAAGGTCCCGGTTCCCGGTGCTCCCCGCAAAGACGCGATTTGGCGCAACCAATCGCCGGAATATCGAGAAACAGACCCAGGTGTGCGGCAAGCCCTATTCCCCGTGGATGGGCGATACCCTGGCCATCAAATATGGCAAGATCCGGCGCCCGCTGCATATTTTTAAAAGCCTTCAATAAAACCGGTCCTTCCCGAAAACTCAACAACCCGGGAATATAAGGAAAAGAGCCCCTTTCAACGGCATGGGCCTCTTCGATTGGCTGCATATCAGGATAGGACAGAAGTACGACGGCGGCAAAAAACAAATCGCTCCCGCGGCTATAGGAAATATCCGCGCCGGCGATTACATTCACCGGCGCGATTTTGACTCCGTCGTGAAGAATAAGCTCTTTCTTTAAGGTATTCTGGATAGATACGGCTTCTTGATAAGCGACATCCCAGGAATGAAGAAGACGCAAATTCAGGGGTTGCTTGACCGGTCGTGGTGTCGCCATTTTCCTGTCTGTCGTCTGTCAGGACATAATCTTGCGGGCCTGTTCGACATCCTTCCGGATCTGGGCGATCAGTTCCGCCGGACCATTGAATTTTTTCTCGTCCCGGAGTTTCTCAATGAAAAGGATCTCCAGGGATTTTCCGTAGATGTCTCCTTTAAAATCGAGGATATGGACTTCAATGGACATCTGATTGTCATCGAAGGTCGGGTTCATGCCGATGTTAAGAACACTGCCATAGGTTTTGTCATCGATCCTGGCCAGGGCTGCGTAAACGCCGCCGGCAGGTACAAGCACCTTTTCGGGTTCAATGTTGGCGGTGGGGAAGCCAAGGCCGGCGCCGCGATTATGCCCCGCAACAACCCCGCCCACAAGATTATAAGGTCGCCCCAGCCAAGACGCCGCCGCTTTGACGTCTCCGGCGAGGATGGCGTTGCGCACCAGGGTGCTGCTGATAGTCGTTTCGTCCACCTGGAAGGCCCTCATTACCTCTACCCCAAAACCCAGTTTCTGCCCGTGAGCGACAAGAAAAGCCTCATTGCCTTCCTTACCTTTACCGAAGGTATAATCATGACCAATAAGGATTTTTTTTATCCGCAATTTCCCCCACAAGAGATCACAGACAAACTCCCGGGCCGTTGTTTTTGAAAAATCAAGATTAAAAGGAATTATGATCAGCCCGTCCACACCCTGGGCCTCAATGAGGCGGATCTTTTCCTCAATCGACGTGATCAGATAGAAGGGACGGCGGTCCGGGTGCAGGACCATCTTCGGATGGGGATCGAATGTGAGGACTACGGCTGGCCGCTGCGCGTTCCGGGCCTGATTGACAAGATGCTGAAACAGATACTGATGCCCCCTGTGGACGCCGTCGAAGTTACCTATGGTCAGGTAAGAACCGGTTAATTCCTCTGGAATATTGTCTGTTTGATGGATGGTTTTCATAGGGCGCCACCATAGCACGAATCCGCTAATTTTCAAGATCAATTTTGCTTGACAAGGTGAGGACGACAAGTGTAGAAGGCAGGCAGAAAAAACATGCCGAAGTGGCGGAATTGGTAGACGCGCTAGGTTCAGGGTCTAGTGGGTGTACGCTCGTCCCGGTTCAAATCCGGGCTTCGGCACCATAATTAAAACAGGGGGTTAGCTGATAATTCGGCTAACCCTTTGTTGCATTAAAGGGTGCTTGGTCAATGTTTTGGTCAACGGATTTTCTAGCGTCCGCATAATCTGCCGTATCGTGCCGCAGGCTGCTCCCTGAGATAAAAGTGCGTAAGGTTATTCACCCTGCGAAAGGTTCTACGCATTTTCAGCGGCAGTGATGGGCGTTTCTGGCTGAGGTGCGGCGGATCTTCCTTTCCTGAAAATCATATAAAATCAAATGCATGCGCAATACTTCCATCGTTCCGCCACCCTTGGCACACATCGTGATTAAGGATAACGCAGGACTTCGGCCGCCAATAATAAACAATCATCTGACAAAAAGGGAAGGAACCACTAATATGCAAGCAAAGCAGAAAAAGGAGGCCGTCATGGCAAAGTCAATAAAGGCAGTAAAGGCAGCAAAAACAGTGAAAGCACCCAGGAAGGCGAAAAATAAGGATGATGTCGATAGGGTATTTGAAATGACGACAGAAGAGCTTCCGGAGAAATGGAAGGACAAGCTGGAGGTATTTTTTGAGGAAAGCGAGGCCGGGATTCATGATCACTGGCATCTAAAATCGGAAGAGGTCGGCAGTATCGATGTGTACCATACCTTCGGGCGGTATGATATTACGAACCTCGTCGAAGGAAATATCAAGGTTTTTCTCAAGGGACGGGCGGTAAAGGTGCGGGGACAGGAAACCAAGGTCTTCAAGATTGAAGAAGGCTATATTCTTTCCCCGGCAGTTTATGAAAACGCCAGTTGCTTCCGGTATGCCCTGCCGACGGAGGGAGAATCCGCATAACGGGCCATTAATTATCACCAATCCGTTGTTATAAACGGAGGAAAACAGGAGCCGTTCCACAAGGGGGGAAGCTCCTGTTTTTTTATGGCCTTACTTGACTCCCGTGAGATTTCCAGCTATCGTTACACCAGCAATTCATCCTGAACAGAGGACATAGAAGGTCCATGGAAGTCTTTACCTTAGCTGTCGTCAGCCTGGCCATCGCCGTTTTCCTTTTTTTTACCAAGAGGCAGAACCGGATCCATCTGTCTTTTGCCTGCCTGTGCCTGGCCATTTTCTTCTATAAAGGTGGCGGCTTTTTTTCCGTTCATTTCCAATCCGGCTTCTGGAGGATGGTGGAAATGTTCGGACTCCTGGCCATTTCTCCCCTGATCATTTCCTTCGGCAGACTGCTCCTCAGCGATCAGAGCTTCCTGTCTCTCCGCCAGACCATGGTGGCGGCATTCATCAGTCTGATTCTGCTTGTTTCTATTTTTACTCCTCTGGCGGACTGGCCCTACTGGGGCATGCTGATCTACGTTTACCCCGCTTCCGTCCTGGCCATTTGTTACGGCGGCCTGATTCTCTTCATCCGCAGCAAACCCGCGGGGGTGGAAAGAACAAGGATGCTGTATCTTTCCATCGCTTTCGGGATGGCGGCCCTCATCAGCGCCTTAGATGTCATCAAGCTTTTTGGCTATGATTTTTCTCCTCTGTACAATATTTTTATCGCTGTCCTCATGTATATGATCTTTTTGATCGTCAATCACCCTCAACTTATGGATCTGCATGAGGTGATGGCCCGGGCCTTGATCACCGGCGTGCTGACCCTGTGTGCGACGCTGGTGATCTACGTCTTTATACGGCTCTTCGGCGGTCCCTCTTCCTCGTCTCTGACGTACATTCTGCTTGCATCCTTTCTCATCGTTATTTCCATCGAACCGTTGAAACAGGTCCTCAAGAACATCTTCGGTTGGATCTATCCGGAGAGCAAGGAGGCCTTCAATTTCCTCTATGCCTTCGATCAGAAGCTGGAGCGGGAAAAGAGCATGCTCCTGGAAGAAATGGCTCCGGTACTGGCCCATGAAATCCGCAACCCCCTGGGGTCGATCAAGGGGGCGGCGCAGTACCTGCGCTCCGAGGTTATGACCGATGAGGACAAACGCCTCATCGACGTCATCATCGAGGAGGTAAACCGTCTCAACAGGGTCGTCAACCAGTTCCTGAGTTATGCGAAACCCTATAACCTCAATCTGAAGCTTCAGGATGTCAACGCCGTCATTACCAAGGCCATATCTATCGTCAGGGCCAATGATCTGACGGAAAAGATCATGATCGAAGAGGAGTTGCGGCCAGAGCTGCCGCTGGTCAATGTGGATGCGGAACAGTTGATCCAGGTGATTCTTAATATCGCCGTCAATGCCCTGGAGGCCATGCCCGAGGGGGGGAAGCTCACTTTCCGGACCCGTCGGATCGACAGCGACCAGGGGGAGGCAGTAGCTATTTCCATTCGGGATACGGGAAAAGGGATAAAAAGGGATGAGCTGCGCAATGTCTTCAAGCCCTTTTTCACGACCAGGGAGCGGGGTGTCGGCTTGGGACTGTCCATCTGCCAGCGCATTATCAAGAATCATGGCGGCCATATCCGGGTAAAGTCCATCCCCGGGCAGGGGAGCATTTTCTATATCCGCCTACAGCGGGCGGCATTATCTTAGCGGGGTTTCTATGAGCAAGATTCTGGTCGTGGATGACGAAAT
>JBAYKV010000095.1:0-11445 GCA_041664405.1 Syntrophales bacterium | reverse complement strand
GTCAAAGGCCTCCTCCGCGGCAAGCATCTGGGCGATAATCATGGTGGAGACGATGGCAATTCTCTTCCCGGCCATCTCCGCAATTTCCCGATCTGTCAACGACACATCGGCAAGGGAATGCTCCATGGAATTGATTCCGTATTTTAGTGCCCGGTCAAACCCGAATTTCGTATGGATATGACCGGCAACGGGGAGGTTGTTCCGGCGGGCAAATTCAAAAATAACCTGCAATTCCTGTTCACTGTAAACGGGTATCTCGCCTTTTCCGCACAGCAGGGATTTGTTGTCCATGGTAAGTTTGAGAAAAGAAGCGCCGCTTTCAAGGCTCCGCTGCATCTTTTCTTTCAGCTCCGGGATGTCTTTAAACCAGGCACTGGGATTCCCCGTAAAGGCCATAGCAATTCCGGAAAAAACACTGACATCGGCAGGATCGAGATCGGGATGCCCGCCGTAGACATTCGTAAAGGTATTACAATAGACGACTCTCGGCCCCGTCAATTCCTCTTTTTCAATCATTTCAATATATTTATGCAGCAATTTTGGCAGGGCGCCCATGTCCCGGATGGTCGTCACGCCCTGGGTGAGCTGCTGGACATAGTTTCTTTTGATCTGGCGGAGCATCGTGGGAACGCCGAAGGGGTTGAATGCCGCCTCGCTGGATAGGGTTGAATGGCAATGGGCATCGATCAGACCCGGGATCAGGTATTGATTTTTCATATCCACAACGAGGGATTCTCCCCGGGGCGCAGGCATCCGGTCCGATATGGATTCAATCACCCCGTTGCGGATCGCAATGGTCCGGTTGTGATGAACCACCCCCTGAACCACATCGACGACGTTACAGTGGATCAGTTCCAGGGGTTTACCCTCACCGGCGCTAATCGGTTTGTATCTTGGGACCGCCGTGCAGCCGGTCAGAGCAGGCAGGGAAAGATAAAGGGCGGATGCCGCCGTCCATTGCAGCAGCCCTCTTCTGGTCATCGTCGGGGCTTCATTCTGGTCCATGGTCATTCATCCTCTTCCATGACGCTGTTTTTATTTACCACGCATCGCCGTCGTTGTATAGAGCATTTGCAACTCATTAATAATAAAGGGAAACTAGGCATGCCGACGGCCAACATTGCGATGACGTCTCCATTGACACACCCGTTCATTTCCACTATATTCCCATCCCTATGAAGAAACGGCGTGACATGGCAAAGGGGGAAGGCATAGCGAAGGAATCGTGGAAGCCCGGGAATGTCCTTTCGCCGGTACCGGTGGTTCTGGTCAGTTGCGGAGGGACAAAGGGATGGAAGGCGAACCTGATCACCATTGCCTGGGCGGGAAGTGTGTGCAGTGAGCCGCCCATGCTGTCGATTTCTGTCCGCCCGGAACGATTTTCCCATGAAATCATTCATGATACCGGCGAATTTGTGGTTAATGTCCCTTCCCTGGCGCAGGCGAAGGCGACGGATTGGTGCGGGATGGTTTCCGGGCGCACGGTGGACAAGTTTGCCGGAACGGGGTTGACGCCGGCGGCGGCCTTGAAAGTAAGTTGTCCGATTATCCTGGAATGCCCCCTCAACATCGAATGCCGGGTGCGGCAGTCATTAGATCTGGGTTCCCACACGATGTTTGTAGCCGAGGTTATTGCCGTGCAGGTTTCTTCAACCCTGCTGGACGCGAAGAGGTGTCTCCGCCTGGAGAAGGGTGGCTTACTGGCGTTTGCTCACGGGCAATATTTCGCCCTTGGCCGCTGTCTGGGCCGCTTTGGCTATTCCGTGCAAAAACGTCCCCGCCAGGTTCGGCACGCATCACCCCGTAAAGGGACCTGAGCGTCAGGCTTAACCTTACGGAAAAACAAGTTCCCGGAAAATCCTATGAATCATTTCAGGTCAACGCTTACAAACGATGAAAATGACATATCCACCCCTGTCAGAATTATTCCCCGGGAAGGGGAAGGGACTGAGGAGGGGGCTCTTTTTAATGCCAAGCGGGTGCTGATCCTGTTCGCCCATCCCCGTTTTGAAAAGTCCCGGGTTAACCGGGCGCTTATCAGTACCTTACCTGCGTCCGACACCTTAACGCTTCACGATCTGTACGAGCTGTATCCCGATTACAATATCGATGTCGAAGCAGAAAAACAATTACTCCTCGCCCACGATATCCTGATCTGGCATCACCCTTTCTATATGTACAGCGCCCCGGCTATCCTGAAGCAATGGCTGGATCTAGTGCTGGAATACGGCTGGGCCCACGGGGAGGAAGGGGATTTCCTGAAAGACAAAACGGCCTTCAACGTCATCACGACCGGCGGGACAAGGGAGGCGTATCGCAGCGACGGCTTCAACCGCTTTACGATCCGGGAGTTCCTCTGCCCTTTTGAACAGACGGCGCGTTTGTGCAAAATGATCTATCTTCCCCCTTTCGCTGTCCAGGGAACCTACCGCTTAACCGATGGGGAACTCTCCCGCCATGCCGCGGACTACGCCTTCCTCTTGCAGCAATTAGGGGCGGATGCTTACAGCCGCGAAGAAATGGAGCAGTTTGCCTTCCTGAATGACTGGATTGAGGCCAAACAAAGGACACAAGGCCCATGACCGAAGGATTTTTATTCCAGGCCCTTATCTATCTGACCGCAGCGATTGTCTGCGTACCCATCGCTAAGCGCCTGGGCATGGGGTCGGTCCTGGGCTACCTGTTGGCGGGGATAGCCATTGGACCTTACGCCCTCGGCTTTATAGGCAGGGAAGGTCAGGATATCATGCACTTCGCAGAGTTCGGCGTCGTCATGATGCTCTTTTTAATCGGCCTCGAGCTGGAGCCTTCTCATTTCTGGCGGTTGCGTCATCGTATCCTCGGCATGGGGTCCGCGCAGATCATCGTTACCTCCCTGGTCCTATGTGCCGGCATGATGCTCCTGAACTTCAACTGGAAAACAGCCCTGGCCTCCAGCCTGGCCCTGGCCATGTCTTCGACGGCAATTGTACTGCAATCAATGAAAGAGAAGGGCCTCGGGGATACAGAGGCGGGAAAGAGTTCTTTTGCCGTCCTCCTTTTTCAGGATATCGCCGTGATCCCCATCCTCGCATTGCTGCCCCTGCTGGCGGTATCCACAGGTTATGGCACGGGGGCTCAAAGCAAGGCGATCATGGAGGGATTGCCGGGGTGGCTACAGACGGCGGCGGTTCTTGGCGCCGGGGGGTCGGTGGTTCTGGCCGGGCGCTTTGTTATCGTTCCTTTTCTGCGCGTGGTGGCCAAAACCCATTTAAGAGAACTCCTCACTGCGGCCGCCCTGCTGATCGTGATTGCGACGGCCTTCCTGATGCAGCTGGTCGGATTGAGTCCGGCCCTGGGGGCCTTTCTGGCCGGGGTTGTCCTTGCCAACAGCGAATTCCGCCATGAACTGGAAAGCGATATCGAACCCTTCAAAGGCCTGCTCCTCGGTCTGTTCTTCCTCGCCGTCGGGGCCTCGATAAACTTCAAGCTCCTTGTTGACTCGCCCCTGCAGATCATTTCCCTGGTCTTCGCCGTTATCGCCGTAAAAACCATTGTCCTCATCGGGACGGGAAGGCTCTTTAAAATAACCTTCGACCAGAACCTCATCTTTGCTCTGGGCTTATCCCAGGTCGGGGAATTCTCTTTTGTGCTTTTTGGTTTCATGCATCAGTTACATATCCTGCCGGACCACCTTACAGATATAATGATGGCCGTCACAGCCTTCAGCATGACCATTACGCCGCTCTTGCTCTTCATCAATGAACGGTTTATCCTACCCTGTTTCGGAACCATGGAAGAGTCGGGAAAAGAATCGGACATAATCGATGTCCAGCACCCGGTCATTATCGCCGGGTTCGGTGATTTCGGGAGCACGATCGGACGATTCCTCAGGGCCAACGGGATTGCAGCGACCATCCTCGATAACGATTCCGATCGCGTCGATCTGCTGAGAAAGATGGGATTCAAGGTATTTTACGGGGACGCCGCCCGGACCGACATCCTCAAATCAGCAGGGGCGGACGAGGCCCGTGTCCTGATTACCGCCGTAGCTGATCCGTCCACCAATTGTGATCTCGTCGCGAAAATACAAAAACATTATCCCCATCTGACCGTCATGGTCAGAGTAAAAGATCGGGAGGACGCTTACGAAATTCTCGAAATGGGGGTAAAGGACGTGTACCGGGAATCCCTGGACACCTCAATCCGCCTGGGGGTCGATGTCCTGGTTAAATTGGGACACCGGCGCTACGCTGCGACCCGGGCCGGTCAAAATTTCCTGAAATATGATGAGGCGGCACTGCTCAAGCTGGCACCGCACCGGCATGATGAAAAGTCATATATCTACAATGCGAGAGAACAAATCACCTTGCAGGAACAGCTACTCGCCAATGACCGGGAGGTGAACCCGACCATCAATGACCATGCCTGGGAAAGTGACCTGCGGAAGGACCAGGAAGGTGACAGGTAAAAAGATAAATTTGGAACGGTGTGGATAAATCTGATGACCACGCGCCAGGATCAGCGAAAAACAGGAGTGAACAAATGAAAGATCCATCCCGAATGAACCAGGAATTGATGCAGGAATTGTCTTTCCTGAGGCAGAAGCTTGCCCAAGTGGAGCAGACCGAATCAAGGCGTAAGCAGACCGAAGAGGCGCTGCAGGATAGCGAAGCGCGCTATCGGCACTTGTTTGAATTTATCAACGATGCCGTATTGGTCCATTTTATAGAAGAAGATGGTCAGCCCAGCCGTTTTGTTGAAGTCAATGATATCGCCTGCCAAAGACTGGGCTATACGCGGAAGGAGTTATTACAATTAACACCGATTGATATTTCCGCACCCGATAAAAACTCGGAACTACAGGAAATCAGAAAGAAACTTCAGAACCACGGGCACACCCTTCTGGAAACAGTACACCTGACGAAGGATGGACGGCGCGTGCCGGTGGAAAGCAACATCCGTCTCTTCAACTATAACGGCCAGCTAGCCGCGATGTCCATTTCCCGGGACATCACCATACGTAAACAGATGGAGGAAGATCTGCAGCGGGCCCACAAACTGGAGTCCCTGGGTGTTTTGGCCGGAGGGATTGCCCATGATTTCAACAATCTCATGATGGCGGTCCAGGGATACATGGATCTTGCCCTCCTCGGGCTGGCGCCGAATAACACGGCCCATAAGTATCTGGGCTCTGCCCAGCAGTGCATGGCCCAGGCCAAGGAGCTGACCGGCAGGCTGATAACTTTTTCCATGGGCGGCTTTCCCCTCCGGAAGAGTTGCGATGTCGCCGAGCTTGTCCGGGACGCCGTTAACAGGATGATAAAGGGAGTGGACGTTAAGGCGACCTTCGACTTTACGGACGACCTCTGGCCCACGGAGATCGACGAACAGCAGATGAAGCAGGTCTTTTACAATCTGACCACAAACGCCCTAGAGGCCATGCCCCAGGGAGGGGCACTGACAGTGCGGGCGGGGAACATAGAGATCCAGGGAGGAGACACCCTCCCCCTCAAGGAGGGACCATACCTGCGGATCATCTTTGCCGATGAGGGGATCGGCATCCCGGAGGAACATCTGGCAAAGGTTTTTGATCCATATTTCACCACCAAGGGGATGGGGGCGCAGAAGGGTATGGGGCTGGGCCTTTCGGTCTGTTATTCCGTATTGAAGAAGCACCAGGGACATATTACCGTGGATTCAAAACCGGGTAAAGGGACCACCCTTACCCTTTATCTGCCGGCGCAGGTGGATCAGGCAACAGCAATAGATCTTCAGAAGTCATTATCGACCGTTGCGGTCCGGGTGCTGATCATGGACGATGAGATCCATATCCGTGAGATCGAACGGGCCTATTTGGAGATGCTGAGTTACGAGGTGACGGATGCGGAGGATGGACAAGAGGCGATTGATGCCTACCAAAAGGCGCTTCATTCCGGGACACCATTCGATCTGGTAATACTGGATCTGACGGTGCGCCATGGCCTGGGAGGCCAGTTGGCCATGGAGAGGCTTTTGAAGATAGATCCGGAGGTCAGGGCCATTATTGCCTCCGGCTATGTGGATGACCCCGTCATTGAGCACTACGGCGATTACGGCTTCCGGGGGGCGCTGAAGAAGCCTTTCAACGGGGAGGAAATGAAAAAGCTGGTGGAAAATATCCTTCACGGGAAAAACACTTAGAACTGGTGGAAGCTGCCAATTGGGTCGGGAATTGACGAACTGCCGGAACGGTATCAGTTCCATGTTGCCGCCAAGGCAATTGGCCCGACCGGCGCGGCAGGGAGATGAAAAACAGAGTTCAGTTTTAAATAAGATCAATGGAGGTGACCTATGTCGGCAAATACAGTGGAACGGTTTGATGATGTCAGTGTGATCTGCAAGGCAAATATCTATTTTGACGGAAAGGTGATCAGTCATACCATTCTCTTCAAAGATGGCAAGAAAAAGACCGTGGGACTGATCTTTCCAGGTTCATTTACCTTCAACACGGACGCACCGGAAAGAATGGAAATCATCGCCGGCAACTCTCGAGTGAAGCAGGACGGATCTGCTCACTGGGTTCCTTACCCTTCGGGGACTTTTTTTCTTGTCCCGGGCAAGTCGTCATTTGAAATCGCCGTGGACGAAGGAGTTGCGGAATATGTCTGCTCCTTCGAATAAGGGAAAATCCCTGGATTATCCCCTTTATGAGCGGATGAAGAAAAAAGCGCCCCAGGCCGCTAAACACTGGCTGATCGGGGATCGCCTTTTTCACGCCGGTCTGTTTCTGACCATGATGAGTATCCCGGCGTTGTTTTTCGCCTACACACAATCAGGATTAAAGGCGATATTTATTTGGATAATTGCGGCCGTGGCGGGATCGGCGGGAATTATCGGGTTTGGAATCTACTTTAAAAGGGAATCATATAAACTGGCCATCAAGGCCGGGATTGACGTAAACAAACTATCCTGACGCGTGCTACGAGAAGGGAATCTTTTTTATCATCTTCACCAGGGCGGCGGCATTGCCGTTATGGAGCAACGCTTCGAGTTCGTCGAGGTTCTTCCTGTATGAAATCATGAGCTTGTCCGTATGGGGATTCCCGGCGATCAGGTGGGCGCAGTTCTCCGTGGTTTATATGTCCACTATTTTCCGAAACTCCCTACAACCGACACCACCATAGAAGCACATAACAAAATATATTTTGTTAAATTACTTGACAAAATATATTTTGTTATGTATGTTGTCAACAAATAACTTTTACAGGAGGTCGGCATGTCCTTAAATACAATCATTGGGCAGGCGGCGCGTGGCGACAAATATTTTCCCCGTCCCCGGATCACAAATGAGATATTAAGTAAGCTGGATTCCGGCAGCAATCTCCTTTTAGTCGCGCCAAGGCGTGTTGGAAAGTCTTCTATCGTACTTAATTTATATGATAATCCACCCGAACGATTTATCGTCATCTATTACTTCAGCGAGTCCGTGAATAGCGAAAACGAGTTTTTCAAAAAAATGCTTCACCACCTATGGGAGCGTTTCTCCGGCGTTCAAAAATACAAATCAATGCTTGCGACAGGGGCAAAGGAATTCTCGAGCTATATTGAATCAATCGGCTTAGATGGCGTAAATTTCCGGCAGAACAGCTCTGTAGATTACTACGAAGAGCTAAAAAAATTCTTGAAGGTTGTTCCCGACAAAACAAGAATAGTCGTATTTATTGATGAATATGCATCGACTGTAGAAAATATTATCCGGGACGAAAGCAAAAGTGCGGCAATTCATTTCCTTGCTTCAAATCGGTCGTTAAGGCAGGCACCGGAGGTCCAGGGGAAAATCCAATTTGTCTATGCCGGTTCTATCGGACTGGAGAATATCGTTGGCAGGATGAATTGCATAAACCTCATTAATGATCTTGCCCCTGTCAATATACCGCCCTTGAATGAAGAGGAGGCGAAAAGGCTAACTGACAAAATCCTGGAAAGTTCAGGAATTTGTTTTGCGGATAATGCCTTTGATTACCTATGTTCAACAATTGAGTGGCTCATCCCCTATTATTTGCAAATCACACTTGATGAGGCCTATCAAATACTTCCGTTATACAAACCCGCAAATGTAATCACGAAAGCGATCATAGACGAATCCATAAAAAACGCTCTGGCCAAAAGAATATACTTTGAGCATTGGTTTACGAGGCTGCGAAGCGCCTACAGCGGGGACGAATTCAGGTTCATAAAGGATTTGCTTAACCAAATCACCGCAAAGCGGACGCTTTCCTCAAGCGAGATCATTGATCTGGCGTTTAAATATAACCTCAGCGATTCCTATAACGATCTCGTAAACTCTTTGAAGCATGACGGATATATAAACAATAGCGATAGCTCGAAGATATATCGCTTCAATTCTTACTTGTTAAGGGAGTGGTGGAATGCAAACGTCGCCAACTAAATCAGGATTTATCGCCGCCTATAACCCGGCAAATCAAACGCCGGAGGAACTTGTCGCCAATTATGTTATCCGGCTCAAAGAATTTGCGGAGCTTTTTCAGGCCATAAAAGGTGATCCGATGGATAAGCCCCCTCAGCACTACCTCCTTCAGGGACAAAGGGGCTATGGGAAAACCACGCTGCTTTTGAGGCTGAATATAGAGATAAAAGATGATGAAGGGCTTAAAAGCTGGCTTATCCCCATTATGTTTGATGAGGAACAGTATGCTGTTTTGACCCTCGCCCGCTTCTGGGAGGAGGTCGCTGTTATTCTTTCCGAGCAGGATGATTCCTTTGCATGGTTTTCCGAAAAGATAGATGCTCTTTATGATTTGGATAATACTGATGAAGAAATATATAAACTCCTAAGCGGCGCGTTGGGAAAGCAGGGCAAAAAACTCGTCCTTTTGCTCGATAATTTTGGCGACATGATAAAGAAATTTTCAAAAAAGGATATCCAGCGGCTAAGAGAGGTCTTGTTGACCTCCAATTGCCTAAGATTAATCGGCGCTTCCTCGGTAATCATGGAATCCTTCTATCGCTATGATGAACCGTTATTCGACTTTTTCAAGGTAATTAAACTCAATGAACTTGACCGCGAAGAAACAATCACGTTGCTGCAAAGGCTGGGGGAAAACCATCACACGGAGAAAATAAACAAGATTATCAAAGAGCAGCCGGAACGGATAGACGCCCTGAGAAAACTCACCGGCGGCGTTCCAAGGACGATTATTCTTTTATTTGAGATATTTGTAGATGATATTGACGGCAATTCCTTCAAGGACCTGGAGATGACCCTGGATAGGGTAACGCCGCTTTATAAGCACCGTTTGGATAATCTTTCCAACCAACAGCAGGCAATAATCGATGCCATTGCGCAGGCTTGGGATGCGGTCAGCGTCAAAGAGATTGCCAAAAAGACCAGAATGGAAAGCAAGGCCGTCTCCGCGCAGCTAAATGAGCTTCAGAAAAGCCAGATTATCCAAAAGATTTCCACCTCGACTAAAAACCACCTCTACCAGATCAGGGAGCGCTTTTTTAATATCTATTATCTGATGCGGCTGGGAAGGAGAAAAAACAGGAACAGGGTGCTTTGGCTGGTTAAATTTTTTGAAATCTGTTGTGGTGAAACAGACCTTATCGAACGGACACGCCGGCACATTTCTGCCATGCGCGAGGGACGGCTTTATGAAAAACACGCTTTTTATGTGGCGGAGGCTTTGGCAAATTGCAAAATACCTTTGGGTATCCAGCACGAACTTGTTAGTGAGGCAAGGAATTATCTTGAAACTAAAAAAAGCGACTTTGCAAAAGACCTGAATAAATCACATTTAGAGGTTTGGGAAGAAGCTGCCCGTGCTGGTAATGTTGAAGCGATAAGGCATCTCGCTACTTTTTATTATAAATCAAACGAGTTCAGCAAGGCAGAGATTTATTGCAAAATGGCCATTGATAAAGGCGATAGTGAGGCGATGTTTAACCTTGCGCTTCTGTATGAAACGGAATTCAAGGATTTTGAGAAGGCAGAGGCTTACTACAAAATGGCCATTGATAAAGGCGAAAGTGGGGCGATGTTTAACCTTGCGCTTCTGTATCAAACGGAATTCAAGGATTTTAAAAAGGCAGAGACTTACTACAAAATGGCCATTGATAAAGGCAAAAGTGGGGCGATGTTAAACCTTGCGCTTCTGTATCAAACGGAATTCAAGGATTTTAAAAAGGCAGAGACTTACTACAAAATGGCCATTGATAAAGGCGAAAGTGGGGCGGTGTTAAACCTTGCGCTTCTGTATCAAACGGAATTCAAGGATTTTGAGAAGGCAGAGGCTTACTACAAAATGGCCATTGATAAAGGCAATGCAGAGGCAATGAATAATCTCGCGCTTCTGTATCAAGAGGAATTCAAGGATTTTGAGAAGGCAGAGGCTTACTACAAAATGGCCATTGATAAAGGCAAAAGTGGGGCGATGTTTAACCTTGCGCTTCTGTATAAAACGGAATTCAAGGATTTTAAGAGTGCAGAGACTTACTACAAAATGGCCATTGATAAAGGCGATGCAGATGCAATGAATAATCTCGCGCTTTTGTACTACGCAAAAAAGAAAAACAAGCGGAGAGCCTTGGTACTTGTGAAAAAGGCATACGATATTGATAAGAGGGTAGAGATAGTAGGCGCATCAATAGCCATATTGCTGTGGAATGACGAGGTGGAGGAGGCAATCAACATCTATAAAGAATCCCTTGATAAAGAAGAAATACAAAAAGAGGTGTCGCCGTTAATCAACAACATTCTCCTACGATTTATCGCCAAGGGACAGCTTAACTTTGTCTATAACCTTTTTGCCGAAAACAAATTTGCTATCAAGGACAAATACAAACCGGTTTATTATGCTCTTTTGGTTCTTATGGGCGATGAATACGCCGACGAACAGAAACGGATGGGCAGCGAGTTAAAAGAAACCGTCCAAGAAATTATTAAACAAATCAAGTCACTAAAATCGCACATGAAATAAAAAGGGCCACATGGGGCTTAATAGAGGTAAATAAACTATCCCGACAAGCGCTATGAAAATTTAATGTTTTCAATCAGTTTTGTCAGGGCGGCAACGTCGCCGCTATGGAGCAACGCCTGAATGTCATCGAGATTCTTCCGGTATGAAATCATGAGCTTGTCTGTGTGGGGATTTGCGGCGATAAGCTGGGCGTAGAGGTCAGGGTGGGCGGTGATCCTGTTCAGATGATCGATCCGTTCCCGGAAGACAGGCGTGGAAAAACGTTTCAGATCTTCAGGGGAAACGCCCGAACCGGCCAGGGTCAGCCCCATAGCGACGGTATTGAAGTGATTCATGGCCTGGACGAGGGACATCATCTTATCATGCCCTTCCGGGGTGGTCTCCACCAGGTGGGCCCCGTTTTTCTCCATGATGTCTTTCAGCCAGGCAAGCCAGCGTTCCCCCCGGGCGGGACAGACGGCGATGTTTTGGCCGTCCAGGGAGG
>JBAYKV010000094.1:0-11452 GCA_041664405.1 Syntrophales bacterium | reverse complement strand
ACAATGATTAGCGGCCCCTGACAAGTTATTCCGGTTCTTAATCAAAGCGCTATCTTCGTTGGCATCGTCATCGGCTCCTCGACGTATGAACAATACGCCTGCGTCGCCTCTTCCTCGCCGTCTCGATATCATCTATTAAGAACCGGGATTATGAATCCGGCCGCTGGCCATCCTGCAAATTCACATTGACACCCCGCCTTTCCTTAGTTAAGATCAAACAAATTTGCACATCTACTAATATGATTGAAGGAGAACAGTTATGAAGAGATCGTTTGTCGGTTTATGCATCACCCTTATGCTCATCCTGTGCTTTACCGCCGTAGCCTCGGCAGGGCCCACCATCGATGGGATATTGAAGAAAAAAGTTCTCGTTATCGGAACCTCGGCCAGCTATCCGCCCCTGTCATACAAGACGAAAAACGGCACGGTGTTAGGTCTTGATATCGATCTGGCAAAGATCATGGCCACGAGTATGGGGGTCAAGCTAAAGATAGAAGTCATCCCCTTTGATGAGCTTATCCCTGCCCTCGAAAAAGGAAGAATCGACATGATCCTGTCCTGCATGACCATTACCCCGGACCGGAACCTCCGCATCGCCTATGTGGGTCCTTACTTCCTTTCCGGTCAGGCCCTGCTGACGACCAAGGATATTGCCTTAAATATCAACGGTCCTGCGGATGTGAACAACCCGAAGTTCAGCATCGCCGTGCCCCGGGGAACGACGACGGAGATGATTGCCAAGAAGATGCTTCCACAGGCGAAACTGGTGATTGTCAAATCCAATGATGAGGCCTTGGATCTCCTGAAATCAAAATCCGTCAAGGCCATGATGTCGGATTACCCATATGTCATGGTTGAGGCCTTCCGTTACAAAGACAAGGGTTTTGTCGCAAATCCGCCTTTCAGCACCGAGCCGATCGGCATCGGTGTGCGCCAGGACGACCCCCTCCTAGTCAACTGGATTGGAAACTTCCTGAACATGCTCAATAATGACGGGCTCCTCAAGCTCCTGACCCAGCGCTGGGTCAACGATTCTTCATGGATCGCGGATCTTCCGTAGGTATTGATTCGTCAGTTAGATTTCGGCACAACTGTGACAAATAATTTTTACCCCGCCGCCCTGGCCCTCCCCTGAAAGGGAGGGGCGGGAGTAGGATGGGGCTATATGCCCCACCCCCTTTGCCAAAGGGAGGTAAGGTGGTATTTTCATAACTTTGTTGTGCCCGCCTCGGGCATGGTTGTTAGTCCTTGATGAGAGCGGGTCAGTATTTCCTCGCAGGAGACGTCCATGAAGAAACGAGCGATTACCACCGAAGGTGTTCCGGCTATCGGGCCCTATTCCGCCGCCGTTGAAGCGGGGCCTTTTGTCTTTATCTCCGGACAGATTCCCCTTGTGGCGGAGACAGGAAAGCTTGTTGACGGCGATATCCGGGCGGCGACGGAACAGGCCATGAAGAACCTGGCAACCGTCTTGGCATCGTCAGGCCTGACGATGGAGCACGTAGTTAAAACAACTATTTATCTTGCCGATATGGCAGACTTTCCCGCCGTAAATGACGTCTATGGCCGCTATTTCAAGGCTGATTTTCCGGCCCGGGCCACCGTCCAGGTCGCCGCCCTGCCCCGGGGGGCAAAGATCGAAATCGATGCCGTCGCCTTTAAAGTTCGATGTCCGATGGGATCCTGAAGATAATGCGGATTTGTTTCAACTGTAGGCAAGACATCGACGTAGCGGGAAAGGTCGGCAGAAGAGAGGTCTGCTCCGGCTGTGGAAAGGACCTCCACGTCTGCCGGAACTGCCGCTTCTACGACCCCCAAGCCTATAATGCCTGTCATGAGCCCCAGGCGGAAAGAGTGCTCGACAAGGACCGGGGCAATTTCTGCGATTATTTTTCCTTCCGGGAAGCGGCGCCGGAGACGGGTCGGCCGGCGGCCGAGCCGGCGGCAAAAGAAAAGCTGGCGGCGCTGTTCAAGTAGTGGCTTCCGGCAGGGGCTGGACCCACTTTTTCTTGTCTCCATCATAGAACCACTTGTCCGGGAAGCCGCGACGCCTGATGAAGGTGGGGTTCCTTGACCAGGAAATCATATCCTCGTAGGCCTGATGAAGTTTTCTGAAGATTTCCGAGTCTCCCCCCACATCAGGATGGTGGATCTTGGCCTGCTGGCGGAAGGAGTTCTTGATGAGCTGTTTCAGCGCCGGGGAAAAGAGATCGGAGCGTTCGAGGTTCAGGATCAGAAGGGTCGTTTTTTTTACGGAAGAAAAGGTGGTGATGATCGGTTTGACCGACGTGAGGGGCTTGTAATTCCGCACCGCCTGCTCCAGGACGTGTTGCGAAGCCAGAAAACGTTTGTTGGTTCTCCTCTTTTCCGCCCACCACCGCTCCCCCAGGATGTCGGCCATGCGGCTGAAATCGTCGGCCGGTTTTTTACCCGGCGAGCGGGGATACAGGAAGCTGAATATCTCCGAGGACCCATAGGGCAGAATATCCATCATGATCAGGTTTTCGGAGAAGGAAAAGGTTCCGCAACGGGTATTCAGTACCTCGACGAGGCCCATCCGGGCATCGAGTCTCAAGCGGAGCTTCTGGCGGCATTCTACTGAACAATAGCGGCGTCTTCCAATGTTTTCCGTAGTTCCGCAGGACAGACAGCGGTATCTGGTCCTTTTGTGTTCATGGGGAATGAGGGCGGTTGCTTTGATCATCTTTACATCATATCATAAATCAGCGTGCCTTCAACCGGCGAATGATTCTGGTCGTCAGATTGGCGCGGATTTCCCCCGGCAGGACAAATAGCCATGGATATCAATTCCTTGTCCTTAACGGGGATGTGCGTATTCAGGTTCATGATCGCTCTTTTTAGGTGTTTTTATGATTGCCAAGGCTTATGCCCCAAGCACTACCAACTGTCAACAGGAAAGCTGTATGAAAATTAAAATTTGTGGTAGTCTATACGTAAGATTAGCGTTTTGGAAAAGGAGGTCTCAATAATATGTTCCAGATTGCATCATACGAAACGTATCAGGATGGCCAGATCATTATCGAAGAGGGCAGTTATGGGGACTGGATCTATCAGATCGATGAAGGGGCCATTGAGATTTCCAAAATGATTGACGGCACGAAGGTAATCATCGATATCCTGCAAGAAGGGGAAATTTTGGGGGAGCTGGCCTATATCACCAAACTGCCCCGGACGGCCACCGCTACTTCTATCGGCCGGACGGTGGTCGGGATTATTGACCGCAATTTCTTCGATCACGAGTTCAATAAGATTCCCGCTGATTTCCAGAGGATTTTCAAGGCCGTCGCCTTGCGCCTCAAACGAACGACGGAGACCATTGCCAAGGCCAAGGTGAGCTGAAAATCAGAAATCGGGACTAGCACCCGTGCCCGGCGCGGGCACAACGAAGCATGAAAATTCCCCCTACCCCCCGTGGTAGGGGGAATTTTCATATGAAGACCCAGGGAATTCCTGCTTGAGATTTTTCTTGACACTTCACAAAGATCCATATATTTAGTATACGAACTATGAGAGAGTGACCCATGGCAAAAAAAGCATACGAAGACTGTATCCTGTTTCTTCTCTCCAAGGCCTTTCAGAAGGCCCATGGAAAATTCAAGAAACGCTTTCAGACTTATGGACTGACACCGTTGCAGGGTCTTGTGCTCACGGCTGTTTCTGAAGAAGAAGGATTGTCGGCGGGAGAGATAGGAAAATTGCTGGTCCTGGATCAGGCCACTCTTTCCGGCATTCTGGAACGCCTCGGCGAGGCGGGATGGATTATCAAAGAAATTGCGGAAGAGGACAAAAGGTACCTGCGCATTTACCTTACTCCCAAGGCCAGAGAGCTGACCGGTACCATTATCAGGGAGCGGGATGAAGCCAATGAGGAAATCATGAGCGGCCTCCGGCTTGAAGAAAGGTTGCTCCTGAAGCGGATGCTTACGGATCTCCAGCGGTAGTTTTTTTAGTATAATGCTTAGTATACGAAACACAGGAGGGATTATGGGCAAGGAAGATATCAGGAATTACGCCATGAATTTGGGGGCCGATGCGGTCGGCTTTGCCTCGATAGAGGATTACCGGTCGAAGAAATCGCCGGATCCCAAGATGATCCTACCGACGGTAAAATCCCTGGTAGTGATAGCATACCGGGAACTTGACGGTTCCGTGGAGAGCGCGAACAGCCGGACCTGCATGTCCGGGCGGATGGCCATTATGGAGCTTTCTCAGAAAAACGTCTATCTGTTGGGCCGCTACATCGAGGACAAGTACCACGTCAAAACGGCACCGGTCCTCCTCTCCTATCCCCTCGACATGGGACCGGGGGTTATGGGGCTGATCGGGGACATATCGCTACGTCATGCCGCTGTCGCCGCCGGACTGGGGGTCTTCGGCCGGAACAACCTCGTCCTCCATCCCCGCTTCGGGAGCCGGATCCTCTTCACAGCCCTCTTGACGGAACTTGATCTTCCCTCCGATCCCCCGGTAACGGAGGAACTCTGCAACGACTGTGGGCTCTGCGTAGAAAACTGCCCGGCCAAAGCGTTGGAGGTGGAAGGTCAAACGGATGCCCTGAAGTGCCTGCGCATCTCCCAGCCCTGGGGCATCGGAGGAACCATCGGCTTTGTCCTCAAGTTTACGAAGGCCCCGCCGGAAAAGCAGAAGGAAATGCTCATGGACCCCCAGTTCCTAAAACTCTACCAGGCCTCGTTTATCGGCTTCCAGTATGACTGCTTCAACTGCCTGGCCGGTTGCCCCGCCGGTAGCCGACTGTGAACGGTCGACAGAGGAAATGATCGGCTGCGGGGGCGATAGTCTACGACTGGATCGTTTTCCCCTGCAGCTTGTTCCAGGTGCTTTCCGAGTACCAGATATCGACGAATTCCAGGAGCGAGTCCTTTTCACGCTTTTTGATCTCGTCTGCCAGGGGCTTTCTCAGCAGGTGTTTGATGCTTCTGAAGGCAACGCCATCCTTTGCGGCAAATTGTTCAGCAACGACCCGCGCATTCGCCTCCAGGTCTGTCTCCGTGCTGACTTGATGTATAAGACCGAGCTGAAAGGCTTCCTCGGCGGCATACATGGCGCCGTTGTAAACGGCCGTTTCCGCGTTCTTCTGTCCCAGCCAAAGCTTAATGATCTCGACGCTGCCGGCGAACAATGAAGACCCGAAGTTGATTTCATTGAGGGATATCTTCGCTTTTCCTGAAACCATGATCCGGTAATCACAGGCGATGGCGATCATGCAACCGCCTGCCATCGTATGACCGTTGAGTGCGGCAATGACCGGTTTCGAAAACAGGAAAAGCTCACCATAGAAATCCGTGAATTTGGTGAGGTAACGAAGGAAATCGTCTTTCTTGTACTTTAGAAACTCCGGGATATCGAAGCCGTAGGTAAAGAACTTCCCCTGCCCTGAAATGATGACAGCCTTGGTTTGGGCGTCGTCGGCAAGCTCTTGGAAGCAAGCCGTCAATTCGTCGATGACGAATTCATTGATCGCGTTCACCTTTCCCCGCGATAGGATAACCTTGGCAATGCCTTCTGTTTTTTCTACCCTGACAAAATCCATAATCCCCTCCTCCTTGTTTTTTATACTTCAAATAGTTTCCTGGGACTGGTCGTCAGAATTTCGTTTCCAGTCCCCTTGATCAGGATCATATCTTCCAACTTAACTACTCCCAGATCCTCATCCAGCATATGCAGATCCAAGGCAATGACATAACCTTCCTCCACCGGGAAATGATCGTACTCGGAGGGAATGGGGGGTTCGTTCAACTCCAGGCCGATGCCGTGACCGATCAAGCGGGATCTCTTGCCGCCGCCGAAATGCTGGAACTGGTCTTGCCGTCCCAGTTCAGCGGCTTTTTTGACGGCCATCCGGTAAATGTCATGGCAGGCGGTTCCGGGCCTGATGTCGGCGATGAGCTGATCGGCGATCGCCTGTAGGTCGTCGTACATGGAATGAATTTCTTTTCCGGCCTTCCCCACGCAATACGTCCGTGTCTGATCGGCATGATAGCCATTTACGAGGGTAGGAATATCAACAATGACGATGTCCCCGGCATTTATTACTCTTTGCGAGGGACCCGCCGGAACGGCGGGGCTCAACCCCACGCCGGTAATGGTGTAAACGACGCCGCTGATCTTGAAAAGGTTGGGACCTGAGGCGATAGGGCCGCGGCTCATGAAAAAATCGGGCTGGCGAATGAAGAAGATACCCTCATGACCCGCCAGGCGGTGGGCGTTTTCCACGGCGGCGGCAAGCTCCAGTTCCGTTATCCCTTCCTTTAAAGACGCAAGGACCGCTTCATGACCGGCGTGAATGGCCTGGCAGGCTTTCCTGAGCTGCTCAATTTCCCCCGGGGTCTTTGTCTTTCGCTGTTCCAGAACAAACGGAGAGATATTGATAAAATCGCATCCGGGAAAGAGTTTCTTGATGTTCAGAAATTGCTCCGCCGTTAAAATATCCAGTTCCACCCCGATCTGGCTGCCGGACGGTTGCATCCTCTTTAAGAAAGCCCAGGAAATCTTGTCCAGTCGTCTTTCTTCTTTCACCCTTTCTTTCGGGATAAAAATATCGTTGAGGGCGAAATCCAGACCGTTCCGAATGTACAGGGTGTATTCGTCAGGCAGGACGACAAGATGAGACGGCTGGGCCGTCCCGGTGAAGTAAAGGATATTCCGGGAATAACCGATCAGGGCGCCCCCTAATCCCTGATCGACAATCTGCCTTTGCAGGATCTTTAACCTTTTCACCCGTTCCATAACATCATCACCTCCTATGCATTGAGAAGCGGCGAATTATTCTGGCGGATTGTATCAGATCTTGAATATGCCGCTTCCTGCGGTTATATTATTAGCAATGTTAACCGATGGGGAAAACAGATGGATAGGGGGGATCGGGATATTGAAGCATGAGCATTCTTTGGAGATGGGTGACTTATATACATGGGATAGGTTGCGCAGGTGTTTTAAACGTCTTCATTTTGGCCGACTTCCCTCCGGAAGAACGCTATCGATTTTGCCGCACAAGAGGCCGGGATTTTATAGACCCCCCTTTCATACCTGGACAAGGTTTGACGTGTGATGCCCAGAACTTTGGCAAGATCTTCCTGACGCAAATAAAAGCGGGAGCGCAGTTTTTTCAAGATAGCCGGATTTGCCGTCACGACGCCTGCATCCCGGGGAACGCTGTCACTTTCGATCGACTCCTTTTGACGGCGAATGAGTCCTTTGACAGGTCCTTTCTCCCTCTTTGCAGATATCCTTTTCGCCATTTTCCAGAGTTTTTCGGAAAGCTTGACGGTAACTGGCGTTTCAAGCCATTCCTTCATATATCCCCTGGTCCGGCTGATGGGTTCCTGCAAATCATCATCTTCGATGATGCCAATTTCCGTGAGTCGTTCATGGGCCTTGAAAAAGGCATCCACGGTGTGGCCGGGATGGCGCCAATTAACGTCGTCTCCACAGAAATCGAGGATGCTCCGGGGTGTTGCCCTTGGTAAGGCCCCTTTTTTGCCGGCGACCGTTCCGATCAGGGTCCAGTAAGTGCCCAACTTCTTTGTGAAGGCCTCGTGGTAGGGGCTGAGGTGAAGAAGGGCTTTGCTGTAATAGCCTATCCAGAACAGTCCATCCACATTCAGGAAGTGAGACAATGCCTGACCGCAACGGAACCGGAATGCGGACCAGACGCTTTCCTGCTGCCGGTATTCCACGTCAAGAATATCGAGCAGCCGGTCCGGCCTTTCTTTCCCAAAGGTGACAACTCCCCCGGTTTGATAGTCCCTCCAGGTCATGGACAAACGAAGATCGGCAAGGCGCAGCACTTCCTCCTTGAGATCAGCGTACAGGTTTTTCGATCTGCCGTGACGGATACGGACATCCCGCATCCCCGCCATCTCCTCCAGAGTGATGCGGGCAATACCAGTCCGGGGGTCGTCAAGCCGGGCAATACACGACATGAGCATCAGGAACACATCTGCCGATTCCACCGAAAGGTTTCGTACCGTATTCCTCAAGCTGCCGGAATAGATAAAACCGAGGCGGGGGGTATAGTACATGGCGATGGTGGGATGAAAGCGCCGAGAATAATCGGGCGGGGGCTCACAAAAAAAGGTAATGCTGCCCGCTCTTGTTTCGTAGGGATAAAAGGGGCGGCCAAAGTTATCCGCTTGCCATCTGGATTTTGGTCCACCGGCATAAATAGCCCGCAGAGTGGAGTGAATAACGGGACTGACGGGAAAGGGCAGCTTCCCCCTTATGATTGGATGACTTACGATTCTGCCCTTGGCAGGATACACCTGAGGATGATCAATGCCTGGTATCCGGGAAGGTGTCTTTTTCTCCATTCATTATCCCCATCATTCCTGATTGCCGATGCCTCCGGTCGTCACTATATGCGATAAAGACCCCTTTATTTAAATAATCAGGCGATGGTCACCTCCGGACAGAGATAGACGTCCTGGATGGCCTGGAGGATGTCCACCCCCTCCTTCATCGGGCGCTGGAAGGCCTTGCGGCCGGAGATGAGGCCCATGCCCCCGGCCCGCTTGTTGATGACCGCCGTCCGCACCGCTTCGGCAAGGTCGTTTTCCCCCTCCGAGGCCCCGCCGGAATTGATCAGTCCCGCCCGGCCCAGATAACAGTTGATGACCTGGTAACGGGTCAGATCGATGGGATGGGCCGTCGCCAGTTCGGAATAGACCCGGGGATCGGTTTTTCCGAATTTGACCGCCGGATAGCCGCCGTTGCAATCCGGCTGTTTCTGTTTGACGATGTCGGCCTGGATGGTCGCCGCCAGGTGATTGGCCTGTCCGGTCAGGTCCGCCGCCGTGTGGTAATCCTTCCCATCCTTGATGAAGGCGGGATTGCGGAGATAGGCCCAGAGAACCGTAACCATACCTAATTCGTGCGCCAGGGAGAAGGCCGCGGAGATCTCCCGAAGCTGCCGACTGCTCTCCTCGGAACCGAAATAAATCGTCGCCCCGATTGCGGCGGCCCCCATGTCGAAACACTGTTTCACGTTGGCAAAGAGAAATTCGTCATACTTGGCAGGATAGACAAGGAGATCGTTGTGGTTGATCTTCACGATAAACGGAATCCGGTGGGCGTACTTTCTCGACACCGCCCCCAGGACGCCGAGGGTCGAGGCGACGGCGCTGCATCCTCCCTCGATGGCGAGCTTCACGATATTTTCCGGATCGAAGTAGATGGGATTCGGGGCAAAAGAAGCGGCGGCGCTGTGTTCGATCCCCTGATCCACGGGGAGGATGGACAGATACCCCGTCCCGGCGAGGCGGCCGTGATCAAAGAGAAGCTGCATGTTCCGCAGCACGTTGACCGGTCTGTCCGTGGGAATAAAGATCCTCTCGATGAAGTCCGGACCGGGAAGATGCAAATTCTCCTTGGGGAAAATACACCGATGATTGAGCAGCCCTTTGGCGTCTTTACCCAACAAATTCATGATTTTTGCGTACATGTTCTATCTCCTTCAATAAAAAATCCTATTTTTGCGAGAACGCCAAATCTACCCACCCGGTGGTACTCATGTTAGGGAGATAAGCGGGGGATGTCAAGCAGGAATATGTGCCACTTGCTTGTTTTTCTGATGGTTATCATTAAGGCGAGATGGGGATGAAAAAGGCAGGCAGCGCCAGGGTGTTTTTTTACTTCACCTTTTTGACAAGATCGTTTAAGGAGGAAGGTATCAATTCAAGAGGGACGAAAAAGGCATGATTGAATTCTACAAGATGAGCGGCAGCGGCAATGATTTCATCCTCATTGACAACCGGCAGCGCCAGGTGGAGGCGGCAATTGGCGCCATGTCCGTCGTGGACTTCGTCCAGGCGGTCTGCGCACCCAAGATCTCCGTCGGGGCGGATGGTTTGATCCTGATCCAGGAGTCGTCAAAGGCCGATTTCGGCTGGCGTTTTTTCAACGCCGACGGTTCGGAAGTGGAGATGTGCGGCAACGGCGGCCGTTGCGCTGCCCGCTTTGCCTTTCTCAAGGGCATTGCCAAAGAGAAGTTGTCTTTCGAAACGGTCGCCGGGATCATTGACGCCGAAGTGAAGGGAGATACGGTAAAGCTCCGGCTGACCGACCCTTTCGACCTGCGAACCGACGAGACAATCGCTATCGACGGCCGGGATTATGCCGTTAACAGCATCAACACCGGCGTTCCCCACGTTGTCTTCTATGTGGAGGACCTGGATGCCTTTGATGTGTTTTACATCGGCAGGAACATCCGCTACCACGATAATTACCAGCCCCGGGGAACGAATGCGAACTTTGTCAAATCCCTGGACCGTCGCAACATGATGGTGCGGACCTATGAGCGGGGGGTGGAAGACGAGACCCTGGCCTGTGGCACCGGTTCCGTGGCGTCGGTCCTCATTTCCGCGGCGAAGGGGCTGGTGGACTCCCCTGTCGCTGTCCAGGTAAAAAGCGGTGAGAAATTGAATATATATTTTGAAAGAACATCCACGGGATTTGAAAAAATTTACCTTGAAGGCAGAGCGAAAGTTGTCAATGAAGGGCGTCTTTGGGACGAAGCCTACAACAAATAAAAGGAGAGAGACTGTGCAAATTGCCGACCGTTTGACTAAAATTCCCCCCTATCTGTTTATGGAGTTGAGAAAGAAGATCGCCAAGGCCAGGGCCGAAGGCGTCGATGTGATCAGTCTTGCCATCGGCGATCCCGTTGAAGCGACACCGAAAACGATAATTGATGAGCTGTGCCGAACAGCATACGATCCGGCCAACCACCGCTATCCGACGGACGAGGAAAAAGGGATGCTCTCCTTTCGCCAGGAGGTGGCCCGGTGGTACCAGGACCGTTACGGCGTGACCCTGGACCCGGGAAGTGAGATCCTGGGGCTCATCGGTTCAAAGGAGGGCTGCCATCACTTTATTTTGGCCCGCATCAATCCCGGTGATATTGTCCTCATGACCGATCCCGGCTACCCGGCCTACCGGTCCAGTATTCTCATGGGGGGAGGGGAGCCGTACAATGTTCCCATCCTCGCTAAAAACGACTATCTCCCCGTTTTGTCGGATATTCCGACAGACATCGCCAAAAATGCCCGGGGCATGTTTCTCAATTATCCCAACAATCCCACAGGGGCCTGCGCCACAAAGAAGTTTCTCAATGACCTGGTCGCCTTTGCCAAACAGTACGATATCGCCGTCTGCTACGACAACCCCTACAGCGAAATCCTCTTTACCGGCCAGGAGCGCATCAGCTTCCTCATGGCGCCGGGGGCAAAAGACGTCGGCATCGAGCTGAATTCCCTGTCCAAACCCTTCAACATGTGCGGCTGGCGGCTGGGGATGGCCTGCGGCAATGCCGACCTGATTGCCGCCATCAGCAAGGTGAAGGAAAACACCGATTCCGGCATCTTCAACCCCATCCAGTTTGCCGGCATCCATGCCCTGAAGGAAGAGGGTTCTT
>JBAYKV010000093.1:0-11462 GCA_041664405.1 Syntrophales bacterium | reverse complement strand
GCGGTTCATGAAGGAGTAGAGGTCAACGGGATCGTGTCGCCCCTGAATGTTCCCCTCGAACATTTTACCGAGAGCGACCTGAGTAAAATCCTCCAGAAGATTGACCGCTACTCCAGCCTCGGGGCGCAGGAGGCGTACGACACCGGTCGCCGGGCGACGGTAGGCGGGGCGATGTTCCGGGCGGGGTTGACCTTTTTCCAGGATTACATTCTCCGCCTGGGGTTTCTCGACGGTCCCCAAGGCCTGACCCTCGCCGTCACCGACTCGGTAAACAAGTTCTTCAAGTACGCCAAATTGGCGGAAATGGGACGAAAAAATGATGAATAGTGAACGGTGAACGGTAAAGCAATGACGGATATTTCATTTGTCATCGTCAACTGGAATACCAGAGAGCTTCTGAAGAATTGCCTCGAATCAGTCGTGCGAACGGTCCATGATCTGACTTATGAAGTCATCGTCGTGGACAACGCCTCTATTGATGGCAGCGTTGCCATGGTCCAGGACTTTTTCCCCCGCGTAAGGATCATTGCCAATGACGAGAACCGGGGCTTTGGGGCGGCTAATAATCAGGCCTTTCAAACCATGGGGGGAAGATACGCCTTCCTTCTGAATACGGATACGGTATTGACGGAAGATGCGGTCCGGGAGCTTTTCTCCTTTATGGAAAACCATCCGGAAGCGGGGATGAGCTGTGGACAGCTCCTCAATCGGGATGGCAGCAAGCAGAATTCCATTGCTCCTTTCCCCACGCTTTTTACCTTGCTGACGAATATTACCCTCCTGGAATATCTATTCCCCGGAAAGTACCCCAGCAAACGCTATGACCATCGCCGACCCATCGCGGTGGACTCCGGAGTCGGGGCCTGCCTCATGGTGAGAAGGGCGGCAATAGACGTCGTCGGCTGGTTTGATGAGCGCTATTTTTTCTTTTTTGAAGAGACGGACTGGGCCTACCGGATGCGTTTGGCGGGATGGAAAGTCTATCATGTGCCAACGGCGCGCGTCTATCATTTCCAGGGACAGAGCATCGGCCCCGATATCAGGTCGCGGATCGAATTCTACCGTTCCCGGTATCAGTTCTTTAAAAAATGGCACAGCCTTCCCTATTATTCCCTGATCAGGCTGGTCATCTTTGGGCGCCTCCTCATAAATTGCTTCTTTACCGCGCTGACAGTCATTTTATCTTTGGGCGCCTCCCGGGGCATTCGCGACAGGCTGCATGTCTATTCACGTCTGGTCCGCTGGCATCTCAACCCGCTAAATTCTCCTTGACTTTTTACCGCCTCTGGTCTAGAAACCGCACATGTTCACGTGTTGAACATAGAGGAGAATTCTATTTGTCAGACACGGAATTGTCGCAACGGGACAATGAAGCAGTCCTGAAAATCCTCAAGGCCATCAAAGATGACCCGGCCCTGACCCAGCGGGAGCTTTCCTCCCATCTCAGCATGAGTCTGGGCAAGGTCAATTACCTGATCAAGTCTTTGATTCGACGTGGTCTTGTCAAGGTGGACAACTTTAAAAGCTCCAACAATAAAATTTCCTACCTGTATAAGCTGACGCCCAGCGGCATCGAGGAAAAAGCGCGGACGACATTTTTCTTTCTGAAGCGCAAGCTGGAAGAGTACGAGCGCCTGGAGATGGAAATAGGGGAACTGCGACGGGAAATCTCCACAATCGAGGTTCAGAAAGAGAACCCCGCAAGCACGGATATCAGACAATAATTATTGTTTGTCCGTGCCCGTTTACGCCCGGTGTAGCTGCCGGGAGCCATACCTTCTGGGAATCCAGAGGGCGGAGCTGTATCATGAGCCCTAAAGATTTTTAATTATAGGTGAGACGCATGAATTTTATGGATTTAGCTGCACAACAGCTGCGTATAAAGGATATCATTGATAAGAACATTGCAAAGGTTTTGAGTCACGGCCAGTACATTATGGGACCGGAGATTCGGAAATTGGAAGAAAAATTGGCTGCTTATGTAGGCGTCAAACATGCCGTCGGCTGCGCCTCGGGGACGGATGCCCTGCTCATGGCCCTGATGGCCTATGGCGTCGGTCCCGGCGATGCGATCTTCACGACCCCCTTCACCTTTGTCGCTACGGCGGAGGTAATCAGTCTCCTGGGTGCGACGCCGGTCTTTGTGGATATCGACCCCATTACTTTCAATATCGATCCGGTGAAGCTGGAACAGGCTATTCTGGCATTACAGATGCGTGACCCCTCACATCACCCTCTGCCCGGGTTGATTGTCCCCGCTGCCGCAGACGGCGCCGTCAAACCGGATTCCTTTCCTCGGTCCGAATCTTTCACTCTTCGTCCCAAGGGAATCATCGCTGTTGATCTCTTCGGCCTGCCGGCGGATTATGAGGTTATCAGCGCCATCGCCCGGAAACATAATCTCTTTGTCATTGAAGACGCCGCCCAGTCCTTCGGGGCCGAATACCAGGGCCGGAAGGCCTGCTCCCTGGCCGATATCGCCTGTACGTCCTTCTTTCCCGCCAAACCCCTGGGCGGCTATGGCGACGGCGGAATGTTATTCACCAACGACGATGAACTCGTAAATGTTCTGCGTTCCGTCCGCGTCCACGGCCAGGGGAGCGACAAGTACGAAAACGTGCGAATCGGCATCAACGGCCGCCTCGATACCCTGCAGGCGGCAATCCTCCTGGCCAAGTTCGCCATCTTCCCCGAAGAGGTGGAAATGCGCCAGACCGTCGCCGAACGTTACAGGACATTGTTAACGGCAGATGCTCCGGCCGGCTGCACGGGGAGTAGTGCTTTGGCAGTAATACCGCCGACGGTGCCTGCGGGATATAAAAGTGTCTGGGCCCAGTATTCAATATTGGCAAAGGATGAAGGGGGCAGGGCAAGATTGCAGGAGGCCCTGAAGAGTGCCGGTATTCCCACGGCCATTTACTACCCCCGGCCACTCCATCTCCAGGGAGCCTTTACGGCTCTGGGGTACAGACCAGGCGATTTTCCCGTCAGCGAGGAAATGGCAGGCCGTATTTTCAGCATTCCCATGCATCCTTATCTGGATGGGGGCGATCAGGAATTGATTTGCCGGAAATTAAAGGGATCGCTTTGAAGAACCATAGATTTCGATGATGCAAGATAAAAATAAACGCAAGAACCACCTGTAATTGTTCAAAGCTCTTACCCCATAAAACGAATCAACCCAACAAACGCAGTGGAACTGACAAACAAAAAAATATTGGTCACCGGCGCTGATGGATTTATCGGCAGCCACCTGGTGGAAGGTTTGCTGGACAAAGGGTGTCAGGTACGGGCCTTTGTGCATTATAACTCTTTCAACAGTTGGGGTTGGCTGGATACGTTTCCTAAGGAAAAACTGGATAAGATCGATGTATTTGCCGGGGATATCCGCGATCCCAACGGGGTTAGAAAGGCCATGCAGGGGATGGACATGGTTTTTCATCTGGCCGCGCTTATTGCAATTCCGTTCAGTTATCACTCCCCGGACAGCTACGTAGATACCAACATCAAAGGCACATTGAATGTCCTGCAGGCGGCGCGCGATACCGGTTGTAAGCGCGTGCTGATCACATCAACGTCGGAAGTTTATGGAACGGCGCAATATGTTCCCATTGATGAGCGGCATCCCTTCCAGGGGCAGTCGCCCTATTCTGCCACCAAAATCGGGGCCGATCGAATAGGGGAAAGCTTCTGTCGCAGTTTCAATACCCCCGTGACCATTGTGCGGCCGTTTAACACGTATGGGCCCCGCCAATCTGCCCGTGCCGTCATCCCTACCGTCATTACCCAGTTGCTTGCCGGCGTGACGGAAATCAAACTGGGCAGCATTAATCCAACCCGTGATTTTAATTATGTTCAGGATACGGTGGCCGGTTTTATTGCGATTGCTGAGACGCAGGCCACGATTGGAGAAGAGATAAACATTGCCTCTCAGTTGGAGATATCCATCGGGCAGCTTGCCCGCGAGATCATCGACCAGATCAACCCGACGGCCAGGATCGTCACTGACGATATGCGCATGCGGCCTGAAAAAAGCGAAGTGGAGCGGTTGCTGGGCAGTAACGAAAAGATTCGCAGGCTAACGGGGTGGCAGCCGGAATACACGTTGCCGCAGGGGATCAGGGAAACCATCGCATGGTTCAGGGACGAGGAAAACCGGCGGCGCTATAAATGGGATCTCTATAATGTTTGAAAAAGTAGTTGACTTCATTAGAACCCTTTATCCAACAGAGAATCCCGTACCCCTCCATGAACCGAGATTTACTGGAAATGAAAAAAAATATCTCACTGATTGTATTGATACTACTTATGTATCGTACGTGGGAGAATATGTCGGTCGGTTTGAGGATGCAATTCGGCAGTTCACGGGGGCAAAATATGCGATTGCTGTCTCCAGCGGCACCGCAGCACTGCATGTCGCCCTTCTTCTTGCTGAAGTAGGGCCCGGGGATGAGGTGATAACCCAGCCGTTGACCTTTGTCGCCACCGCCAATGCCATTTCCTATTGTAGCGCGCAGCCCGTATTTGTGGATGTCGAACGATCAACCCTGGGGATTGATCCGGGAAAACTGAATGATTTTCTTGTAAATAACGGCATTCTGAAGTCAGATGGCAGGTGTTACAATAAAATAACGGGCAGAAAGATCGCCGCATGTGTGCCCATGCATACCCTTGGTCATCCGGTGCGGATCGACCAGATTATTGAAATCTGTCAAAGATACCATATCCCCGTCATTGAGGACGCCGCCGAGGCGCTGGGCAGTTATTACAAAGGGCAACATGCCGGAACATTCGGGGATATCGGCATTTTAAGTTTTAACGGTAACAAGCCCGTGACCACCGGCGGTGGCGGCATGATTATCACAAACGATGAAGCCGTTGCAGCAAAGGCCAAGCACCTGACGACAACGGCCAAACAGCCACATCCATGGGAATTCGTCCATGACCATGTGGGCTATAATTATCGCATGCCCAACATTAATGCCGCCGTGGGCTGCGCCCAGATGGAATGCTTTGCCGGGGTTTTAGAAAACAAGCGTGTCACCGCACAGATGTATGGCCAGTTTTTTCAGGAGATCGATATACCATTTATTGCCGAACCTGCTAACGCCCGGTCCAACTACTGGCTGAATGCCATTGTTTTAAAAGATTTACAGGAACGGGAGCAGTTTCTCGCCTATTCCAGGGAAAAAGGTGTTCAAACAAGGCCCGTTTGGAGGCTTATGAACAACCTTTCCATGTATCGCCACTGTCAGTGCACACCCCTTGAAACAGCCCCTTGGCTGGAAGATCGGCTGGTCAATATCCCCAGCAGTGTGCGGATATGAAAGAAAAAATCATTCTCATCGGCGGCGGCGGCCATTGCCGGTCCTGTATCGATGTCATAGAACAGGAAGGCCGCTTTACCATTGCCGGGATTGTGGATGTGCCTGAGAAAAAGGAGCATAACGCTCTGGGTTATTCCGTGATCGGCTCAGACGCCGATTTAGCGAGACTGATAAAGACTTTTCCAAATGTGCTGATTACCCTGGGGCAGATTAAATCCCCGATGCGACGTATGGAATTATACAATGATTTGATGAAAATGGGCGCCCATTTCCCGGTGATTCAATCCCCCCTGGCCTACGTTTCCCCTCGCTCCCAGATTGCCGAGGGAACTATCGTCATGCATCATGCGATGATAAATGCCGGCGCGAGGGTGGGCAGGAATTGCATTATCAATAGCAAGGCCCTTATAGAACACGATGCCGTCATTGAAGATCACTGCCACATTTCGACGGGTACGATCGTTAATGGCGGGGTGAAAATAGGTAGGGGCTCTTTTGTCGGAAGTAACGCCGTTTGTCAGGAATATATCGAAATAGGGGAAAATGCCCTAATTGGTTGCGGTGCAATAATTGTCAAGAATATTTCCAAGATTCCTTAACCTTTCCGATATGAACCATAATAAGACCTTCATCATTGCCGAAGCCGGCGTCAATCACAACGGTAGTCTGGAAATGGCATTTCAACTGATTGATGTGGCTGTCGCTGCCGGGGCGGATGCCGTCAAGTTTCAGACGTTCACGGCCGAGAAAATCATAGCTGCCGATGCACCCAAGGCCGGCTATCAGAAGGAAACAACCGGCTCGGATGAATCACAACTGGAGATGGTCAAAAAACTTGAGTTGGATGAAACGGCGCATGTCAGGTTACAACAGCACTGCCGGCACAAAGGCATTCAGTTTCTGTCCGCCCCCTTTGACCTGGAAAGCATCGATCTGCTGAACCGTCTGGGGTTGGAAATCTTCAAGATTCCCTCCGGTGAAATCACAAATCTGCCCTATCTGAGAAAACTGGGGGCCTTGGGAAAACGACTGATCCTGTCTACCGGTATGGCCAATCTGGGTGATATCGAAGCGGCCTTGGGTATACTTGCCGAATCCGGTACGCCTTTGGAAAACATTACCGTTCTTCACTGCAACACCGAATACCCGACCCCGTTCGAGGATGTCAACCTGAGCGCCATGCTGACCATAGGGAACGCTTTCCCGGGAATCTCGGCAGGCTACTCGGATCATACGAGCGGTATCGAAGTTCCCATAGCCGCCGTTGCCATGGGGGCAACGGTAATTGAAAAACATTTTACACTGGATCGAAACCTGACCGGTCCCGACCACAAAGCCAGTCTGGTGCCTGATGAGCTGAAGGCGATGGTGCAGGCGATCCGCAATATCGAAAAAGCTCTCGGTGATGGCATCAAACGCCCGAGCCCTAGTGAAGTAAAAAACAAGGCCATTGCCCGCAAGTCGCTGGTGGCGATCAATCCAATCAAGACGGGCGAACTGTTCAGTTCTGATAACATTACCGCCAAGCGCCCCGGTACCGGCATCTCTCCCATGCGTTGGGATGAAGTCTTGGGGCAGGCCGCGCAAAAAGATTACGAAAAGGATGATCTGATATGAGCAGAAGAAAAAATGAGAAAAATCTGCATTTTTACCGGTAGCCGCGCCGAATACGGACTTCTGCGGTGGGTCATGCAGGGGATCAAGGATGCCCCGGAGCTGACCTTGCAGGTCGTTGCCACGGGCATGCACCTGTCACCTGAGTTTGGTATGACTGTCAATGAAATCCGGGCGGACGGTTTTGAACCGGACGAAACGATAGAAATACTCCTGTCCGGCGACACCCCAGCGGCCATCTGCAAATCCATGGGACTTGCCATGATCGGCTATGGCGAAGCGCTCCAGAGGCTGAAACCGGATATGGTGTTGCTTCTGGGCGACAGATTTGAAACATTCTGCATGGCAGCCGCGGCACAGGTTTGCCGGGTTCCTCTTGCCCATATTCATGGAGGAGAGACCACGGAAGGCGCTATTGACGAGGCATTTCGTCACTCGATCACAAAAATGTCGCACCTGCATTTTGCCAGTTGCGAAGAATACCGTCAGCGCATTATCCAACTGGGGGAAGCCCCGGACCGGGTATTCAATGTTGGCGCCCTTGGCGTTGAAAACATCCGACGTGTGCCGCTCATGGAACGCAACGAACTGGCGGAATCCATAGGATTCAATCTTGAGAAACCCTATTTCCTCGTGACATTTCACCCGGTGACCCTGGAAAAAGACTCATCTGAAGGACAATTCCAGGCCCTCCTGGATGCCCTGGATGCATTCCCCGAATACAATGTGATCTTTACGAAGGCCAATGCCGACACGGACGGCCGGATAATCAACCGCCTTATTGATGAATATGCAGAAAAGCGGCCGGAACGCTGTCTTGCGGTGACCTCACTGGGTGTACACCGGTATCTGTCAGCCATGAAGTATGCATCCGCAGTAATTGGCAACAGTTCCAGCGGCATTATCGAGGCGCCATCTTTAAACATTTCCACTGTGAATATAGGCGACCGGCAGAAAGGCCGGGTAAGGGCCGAAAGCGTTATCGATTGTGAACCGGTAACCATTTCAATCAACTCATCAATGCGAAAAGCTATGTCATCGGAATTCCATGAGATGTTAAAAGTCGTAAAGAACCCTTATGAACGGGCCGGTACGGTGGCCAGGATAGTCGAAAAGATCACGCTTCTTTGTCCTGCCGAGCTGATAAAGAAAAGCTTCTATAATGTGAGAGTGTCGGCATAAAAATGAAGGACTGGAAAAAAACGATTATACATGCAAGCCGCCCCATTTTGGAGGCCTTAAAGATTCTTGAGGACATTGCCCTGCAGATAGCCCTGGTAACTGACGATGATGGGCGTCTGATTGGCGTCGTCACGGATGGCGATATCAGACGTGCCATGCTCCAGGGCATCGCCCTGACGGGGGCGATTCAGGGCATTATGTTTCGAGATTTTACGGTCGTCAATCCTTCCACCTCCAGAGAAGATATCCTCGCCCTCATGAAAGCCCGGGATTTAAGGCAAATACCGGTAATTGATGACGCCGGAAGGGTAATTGATCTTAAAATCATGCTAGACTTGATTCGCCAGCCGGAAAAGGAGAACTGGGTGGTCCTCATGGCGGGAGGTTTGGGAACGAGGCTGCAACCCTTGACGGATGATTGCCCCAAGCCCCTGCTCAAAGTGGGCAACAAGCCTATTCTGGAGACGGCGGTAGAGAACTTTGTCCAGTTCGGTTTCCGCAACTTCTTTGTTTCCGTTAATTACAAGGCCCATATGATCGAGGCCTTGCTTGGCGACGGATCGCGTTGGGGAGTAAAGATAAGTTATCTTCGGGAATCGGAAAAGATGGGTACCGCCGGTTCCCTCAGTCTTTTAGAGGAAAAACCTTCAGATCCCTTAATTGTCATGAATGCCGATGTGCTGACAAGGGTCAATATTAACTACTTGCTTGATTTTCATCAAAGCCATTGCTCCGCCGCGACCATGTGCATTCGGAAGTATCATTTTCAGGTTCCTTATGGTGTGGTCAAGACCGATGAAAATAAGTTCTTGAGCGTTGACGAAAAACCTGAATTCAATTTTTTTGTCAATGCGGGGATTTATATCCTGGACCCGCAGATTTTAGATTTTATTCCCCAAAATCAATATTTCGATATGACCGGGTTATTTGAAAAAGTAGTTCACAACCGGCTTAATACGGCGGTTTTCCCTATTCATGAGTATTGGGTTGATATTGGACGTTATGAAGATTTCGAACGGGCAAACGATGATTATGAAAACAATTTTGGGAAATAAATAAGCAAGCGTGAAAGACGAGGGAGGTATGAAATATTTCATTATCGGTTTAGGCTCCATGGGAAAGAGGCGGATACGTTGTCTTAAGGCTCTCGGGTATGAGAACATCTATGGCTTTGACAAACGGGAAGACAGACGGAAAGAGGTAGAAGCTGCTTACCATATTAAAACATATACCGACGTAGAATTGGCATTCCGCGAGGTCAGTCCTGATGCCGTGATCATATCTGTTCCGCCTGACGTACATCATTTGTACATGGAAATGGCGATAGCGCGGGGATGCCATTTTTTTGTCGAGGCCAGTGTTGTTGATACCAATATGGAGACGATCAAAAAAAAGCTGGCGGGACTTAGCCTTGTTGCCGCCCCTTCGGCGACCATGTTGTTCCATCCTGCCATTCGAGAAATAGAGCATATCATCCAACAGGGAGTTTTAGGTAAGATTTCGAATGTCATTTATCATTCCGGTCAATATTTACCTGACTGGCACACTTATGAAAAAGTAAGTGATTACTACGTGTCAAATCCCTTAACAGGGGGAGCGCGGGAGATTGTACCTTTCGAATTGTCATGGCTGACGCAACTATTTGGATTTCCCCGCAAGGTCAGCGCCCAGGTGCGAAAGACCATCAACATCGAAGGCGCGGAAGATATTGATGATACATATAACATGCTCTTTGATTACGAGACTTTTCTGGCGACTATGACCATTGACGTCGTATCCAGATATGCCACGAGGCGTCTGGTCTTGAATGGCGATCAAAAACAACTGCTTTGGGATTGGAATGAAAAAGTGGTGAAGATCTACGACCCTGTAAAAGGGGAATGGAGTCGGGAAGAGTACAAGATGAATGAGGCGGCGTCCGGTTATAATCAGAATATCGGCGAGAATATGTATATTGAAGAATTGAAGTGCTTTATTGACGCTATTGAAGAAAATCGGCCATTTATCAATACTATGGAAAACGATCATCGGGTCTTGAAACTGCTCTATGCATGCGAAGAGGCCGACAGGAAATCAGAATATGTCGAATTCAGATAAGAAATCAGGAATATTTATCACTGCGCGCTTGGGTTCCAAGCGAGTTGAGCAGAAGCACCTCTTGCCCGTAAATGGTCAGCCCATTTTATTCTATCTGTTAGGGAGGATAAAAAAGGCATTTCAGGCAGAGATCGAGAAGGAAGATGTGTGTGTGGTCATTGCGACCTCTGATGAGCCGGAGAACCGAACCTTTGAAGAATTCGCAGGGGATGGTGTGACGGTTTACTACGGGGATGTGCATAATATTCCCTTACGACATCTTCAGACGGCAGAGGGCCTAAAGCTGGATGCCGTGATTGCCGTAGATGGAGATGACATCCTCTGTTCCGTGGAGGGAATGAAGGCCGTATATCATGCCCTCAAGGCGAACGCCCCTTATGTGCAGACTGCGGGACTTCCTTTGGGGATGAATGTCATGGGTTACACGACCCGGTTCCTGAAGGAATCCTTGGGACAAGGTCATGAAAAAATATTGGAAACGGGGTGGACACGCCTTTTTGATCAGGCGCAGTTACATCAGGTCCAAGTCTCATTGCCGGATTATTCTTACGAACAGCTCCGATTTACACTGGACTATCAGGAGGATCACCTTTTTTTTAAAGCGGTCATCGAGGATTTAGCTGAGCGCGTCTGGACGATTTCCGATGCGGAACTGATTAATCTTGTGACGGAAAAGCATTTTTATCGTCTCAATGATTCGGTCTCCAAAAAATACTGGGAGAACTTCCATCGGCAGAAAAGACAAGAGGAAACGGGGAGTTGCGACTAATGATCTTCAAGGCTGAAAAGAATGGCGGGGAAGGTCAGGTCTTATGGAACAGGGCTAAAAAGATCATTCCCGGCGGCGGCCAATTACTGTCCAAGAGAGCGGAACGTTTTCTCCCGGGACTGTGGCCTGCCTACTATGAAAAGGCGAAGGGCTGTGAAGTATGGGATCTGGATGGGAAGAAGTATTATGATTTTGCCCAAATGGGCGTGGGTTCGTGCATCCTCGGTTATGCCGATGCCGATGTTGACGGCGCCGTTACGGCCGCTATCCATAAAGGTTCCATGTCGTCTCTCAATTGTCCCGAAGAGGTAGCCCTGGCTGAGAAACTGGTTGACCTCCATCCTTGGGCGGATATGGCGAGATTTGCCCGTACGGGAGGCGAAGCCTGCACCGTGGCCGTGCGCATTGGCCGGGCGGCGTCAGGAAGAGGCAAGGTGGCTTTTTGCGGCTATCATGGCTGGCATGACTGGTAT
>JBAYKV010000092.1:0-11464 GCA_041664405.1 Syntrophales bacterium | reverse complement strand
CTGGGACCAAAGATCGTGGCCCTGGCCAATCGGCCTGTAACATCCCTTGACCCGGGATACCGCCTCAATCTCCACGCCCTGCACGGCATCGGCCTGTGGTTCGAGGTGGGGCCGCCAAAGGATATCCCCTGGGACGGCGCCATGTTCGGCGTGCATGGGGCGGATATCGACGTCCACGGCGTCGGACCGGCGGACGGGATTCCTGCCCGGACCGTCCTGGAGTATGCCATGAAGGGCATGAAGGTCCAACTTGGGGAAGAGGAGTTTAACACCTGGGCCGCCCAGAATCACCTCGACGGCGCCATGTCCTATTACGTTCGCGTTCAGGGCATCCCCGACAAACTGCTCTTTGGTCCTTATGCCGCCACCGCAGATGCGGAGGTCCACGTGGTATCCCTGTCTTAGCAAGGGATGTCTCCTACGCAGCCAGGCAAGGGGGAACGGGTGCGGATAACCGCTGTAAGGTCATGATCATGGGATGAATTATTTGTATAATCATGATGATGGTTCTTTTTAATTAGGAGGTTATATGGAACGGGACACATGGGACAATTTTACGGACAGCGCCGGCGAGGTCAGCAATTATTTCACCTTCAGCCTCATTTATAACGACAAGGATCCTGTCAAGCCGGAATTCGAGGTGATCAAGTTTACGGGGGATGAGAACCTTTCCTTTGTTTATGATTTTTACATAACCCTCCGCTCCACGACGGACAATATACCGGCCTCGCTCGGGGAGGTGCTGCTGCGACCGGCCGTATTATGCATGGTTGTTCAAAATCATTTTTCCTACTATCACGGCATCGTCACGGAGTTTCGTCAGATCCAGCGGGTGGGCGATTATACTCAGTATGAGCTCCGGCTCCGGGCGAAGATGTTCCTTCCTTATCTCAACACGCGCTCGGACATTTATGTCGGGAAGCCGTTTGGTGATATCATCGATGGCGTAATGAAGGACAACGGGTTTACTTCTCTCGACTATGAGCTGAAGTTGACGGGGACTCATTATGATCCTTTGCCATCGGGATACAATCGCTGGTCATATGTATGCCAGTACGAGGAGAACGACCTCAATTTTCTTCAGCGCCTGATGGAGAGGGAAGGGGTCTATTATTATTTTGAACAGGACCAGACCTGGCATGATAGTTTGCAGGATGTAAAACTGGAAAAGATTGTAATTACTGATACGAGAACAGCCCACCCCCCTGCGAAGAAGACATTGCAGTATAAACAGGTAGGCGCGCCAGGCCCCGGACCGGCGCCGGAGACGATATTTACCATGATCATGCACCAGGCGGCCTTTCCGGCGAAGGTGGTGTTGAGGAATTACAATTACAACACGGCGGGGATGGGGACCATGTCGGCAACGGCGGATGTAGGTCCCGCAACCAATGTCGCGGGCAGAGTGCAGACCATCTATGGCGAGAATTTCAGCACTACCGAGGAAGGTCAGGCCCTGGCCGGGATCAGGGCCGAAGAGATATTCTGCCAGACCAAGGTTTATTACGGGATGGCTTCGGGACCGGGCCTGATCCCCGGAACTTTGATCACCATTGACGATCCCGGTCAGACCTTCTCCGGTGATTACCTGATCATCCATGCTGCACATGAGGGCCAACAGCCGCTGACAGGGGTTGAGGAGGAATTTAAATATAACAATACCTTCACGATGATTCCAGCAGCGGTGCAGTTCCGATCCCAGCGCCTGACGCCCAAGCCAAAGTTACACGCGACTATGAATGCGGTTATTGACGGGGATCTGTCGACGGAGACGCCGGACATCGATCCGACCTTGGGCCGCTACAAGGTGAGGCTTCCTTTTGCGCCGGAGGAGGGTGGCGACGATTTCAGCAAGAAATGGGGAAAGAGTACGAGTAACTACCATGTGCGGATGGCGAGCCCTTACGCCGGGGCGGGTGACAAGACCCATGGCATGAACTTCCCCCTCCACAAGGGGGCGGAGGTTGTCCTCTCCTTCCGGGACGGCGACCCCGATCTGCCCGTCATCAGCGGCGCCGTCTTCAACTCCCAGAACTTCAACGTGGTTACGGATAACAATCCGAAACAGCACGTAATCAAGACTCCCGGGGGCAATCAATTTGTCATGGACGACACCCCGGGTAAGGAAAATATGTACCTTTTCAGCCCCTTTGGAAGCAAGGGCAACTGGATTTATCTGGGCCAGGGAGGAGAAGGAACTCCGGAAGGGACCTCAAAAGGGGATGATGGGGAAGCCGGCGCAAAAGGGGAGAAGGCCGAGTCGGGAGGGGGCGAATCAAGCGTCATGCACATCAAATCCTCGGGAGACAAACATGAACTGGTCTTGGGGCAAGAGGATTCATTCGTAATCGGTTCCGAGAACTACGTGACCATCGGCTCCAGGCTGGACGCCATACTGGGTGGAAGCTCGGAATTCGCTTTGGCCGTCAAAACTGCCTTTGAACTGGCCGGTAATCTTGAATTCAGAGGAGGCCATCATGTTGAGTTCGGAAAAACCAAGGATACCATCAAGGATGAAGATGAACTGATGGGCACGAATAAGATAACCATTTCCGCCGGCCTACCCGCAGCTGAGAAGGCTGTACTGTCTACCCTGGTCAAAACCCTGGTCTTTGGCGGTGCTGCGATAGGAGCGCTTCTGGCGGCGGCGGGCGGCGACATCGGCGGAATCTTCAATCCCGAAGGAGAAAGTGGACTTAAGGAGGTCGTAGGGCAGGCGGTGGGCACTTCCGCTCCTATTATCGTGGGAACAGGTCTGCAGGTAGCCGCCCTGGAGTATCTGATAAAAAAACTGAATACGGAAATCACCCATCCTATATCCCAGATTGAAATGGATGATACGGGAATCAAAATCCATGCCGGTACGACAGATTCCGAAATGATGCCCAATAAAGGGCTCAATATGGGTATCGGCGTCGATGAGGCATATAGCTCCCTTTTTAGTATTTTCCCGGATGGAAATTCAACAACCATTTTAATCAATAATGAGGATTCTTGCCTTATACGGATGGATAAGGGACAATCTGTTGTCATTGGAAAACAAGGGGGCGGCAGTCTGACCATTAACGCCGATGAGACCGTCCTGAAAAAGGAGGAGGACGGTGGCCAGCTAGTCTTGGACAGCCATGGCGCTACGCTGAAAATGCCGGATGGAGGTTCCATAGTTACGCAAGCACAACTTGTTAAGATAGGGCAGGGGGATTCCTCCGTGACCTGCACCCGTGGAATGGTGAAGCTCGCGTTTAGGGATATGGAGGCCGGACCCCTCAGAATAGATAGATCCGGATCAATTAAGTTAGGATAGAATTTCCTCAATGGAATGCCATGAAAATCATCAAGCCTGACAATCTGTCCCTGTTGTTCAAATCGTTTTTTTGGGCAGGGGAATGCCGTCTTTCCATAGGAAGCTGCGCCTGCTTCACCATGGATGAAGCCGCCCCAAACCGCCTCCTCGACGAGCAGGACATGTGGCCCGTCATTGAGGCAGCACTGGAAAAAGACGAGCTCTTCGATTTTGGCGTCCCCAAGGTCCGTGGGGAATATCTCGTGTACGGGAGCGCCTTCGCCCCTAAACCTGTTCAGGCCATCGAAGTATCCGTTCATGTCGGCGGTATGACAAAGACCTTGGCCGTCTTCGGCAATCACTACTGGGATCTCATGGATGCCGAGGATCCCGAACCCTTTACCAGAATGCCCGTCCATTACGCCAACGCCTTCGGCGGGTCCGATTTTCCGGAGAACCCCCTGGGAAAAGGGAATCTCCCCGACGCGACGGGGGAAACGCCCATCCCCAATGTCCAGGACCCTCGCCAGCTTGTCGGATCTCCTGACGAACAGGTTCAACCGGCGGGTTTTTCGGCCTACCCGATGATCTGGCCCCAGCGCCTGCGACACATGGGCATGGTCGATGACGAGTGGCTTCTGGACGACTGGCCCCATTTTCCCAGGGACACGAACTGGGAGTTATTCAACGCCGCCCCGGAGGATCAGCGCTTACCGGGATTCTTTGCCGGAGATGAAAAGATCGAAATCGGCAATATGCATCCTCGGAAGCCGTTGCTCAAGTCTTCCCTGCCCGCCTTGCGGGCTCGTGTCTTCGTACATCAAAAAGAGGGAGACAAGAAGATATTCAAGGAGGTCCCCTGCCAGGCCGAGACCCTCTGGCTCTTTCCGGACCGGGAAGTCGGCATCCTTCTCTATCGAGGCGCCGTCGCCGTGGCGGACGAGGAATATGAGGACATCCTCCACCTCTATTGCCAGTGTGAATCCATGCATAAACCCCCGAAATCCATCGAGGAATACGGCCGGATGTTTCAGGAAGAACTGTCGCCGACGGAAGCACCGCCAGACGCCGCTGCTGCGCCGCTACCGGAACCGGCCCCGGAGGCGGCGCCCGCAAAAGCACCGGATATCCACCCCAAATTGGCGGCTCTCCTCAAGGAAACCCGGAATTTCGAGACCAAAACCGCCGCGATGCTGAAGAAGGCCGGCCTCGATCCGGACAACGTAGTGAAGCAGTTTCTCCCCGGGGAAGAACGGGCGGCGGCAGGGTCCTTGGACGAATTGGGAACAGCCATGGCCGCCATGGAAAAGCAGACCACCGATTTTATGAAAAAATTCGGGATCACCGCTACCGACGTCGAGAAAATTATGATCCCGAAACCGGAGGCGCCACTGCCATCCGCCGACGAGATCATCGCCGGGCTACGGAAGGCGGGCATCCATAAACCGGAGATCGAGGCGCAGTTCAAGGAGACGGAAAAGCTCGTTCAGGAATCCCTGGCCGCCCTCGAAAACCTTGAGAAGCAGGCGGCAACTAAGGTTGAAAAATCAGCACTAGTACCTTCTCTCGCACCGGCGCCGGAACCGCAGCCTCCCCCAGCGGGCCTCGCCCTTACCGTGGATGAGGTTATGCTCCGCTACGGACGAGGGGAGCCCCTCGGCGGCCTGGATTTTTCCGGTCTCGATTTTACGGGCCGGAAAATGCCTGGGGCGGATTTCACCGCATCTGTATTGGCTGGGACGATCTTCGCAAATGGCTGGTTATCCAAGGCGATTTTTAAAGACGCAATCCTTAAAGACGCCAATTTCAGTGCTGCCGACCTCACCCATGCGAACTTTGAGAAGGCCGACGCCTCCGGAGGCCGTTTTGCGAAGGCCCGCTTACAAGGGGCCCAACTGTCGGGCGCTGATTTCACAGGCGCTGATTTCACCGACGCAGATCTTTCCGGGGCAAGCGCCGCAGCGGCAATATTTGAGGCGGCCGTTATGGAGGGAACCAGGGCGCAGAAGATCTCGGCCCCTAAGGCCCTTTTTGCCCAGGCGAACCTCACCGACGCCGACTTGACCGGCGCAGAGCTGGTGGATGGGGACTTCACCGGGGCCAAGCTCACCCATTGTTCTTTTAATGGAGCGAATGCCGCCGGCCTGTGTCTTGAAGGGGCCAAGGGAGAGCATACCATGTTCGGCCTCGCCCTCCTCACATCTTCACGGGCCGATGCCGATACCTTCCTTACAGACGCCCGCTTCTACTCCGCAGACCTAACCGACGCCTGTTGGGAGGGAGCCCGGCTCCCCCGCGCCCAGTTGATAGAGGCGACGCTTGACCGCGCCGATTTCAGCAAGTGCGAATTAACAGGCGCCATCATGGTCCTGGCGAAAGCGAAGGAGACGAAATTCATGAAGGCCGACTTGACCGACGCCAATCTCACGGCTGTCAATCTCTTCAAGGGCTCCCTGCGGAATGCCGTCCTCACCCACACGGACCTGAAGCTTTCCAACCTCTACGGCGTGGATTTTTATCAGGCCAAGATGAAAAGAACGAATCTTGATGGGGCCAACATCGAACGAACCTTATTGAAACTCAGGAACGGATCATGAACGCAGAAGAGATGCTTGCCGGAATAAGGAAGGGAGTCCGCCTGATCGGCGGGAACTTCGCGGGTGTGGACCTTTCCCGACAGGATCTATCGGGAATCATTCTCGAGGGGGTGCACCTTGCCAAAGCGAATCTCAATGGTGTAAAGCTCCGCGACAGTACCCTGATCAGGGTCAATCTCACCAGTGCCGGTCTGGCAGGGGCGGATTTGTCGGGTTGCCGGATCGAGGATGTCGATCTCACCGGTGCCAGAATGGGGAAGGCCGTCCTTGCCGACGCATCTCTGCAGAACGTTTCCCTGATCGGGACCGATCTTTCCGAGGCAGACCTCAGCAATATGTACGCAAGCAACTGCGATCTCAAGGGCGCAAAATGCCTGGGGGCCACCTTTATGAATGCCTCACTCCGTGAATGTAAATTCAACGCCGTGGACTTGACGGGGGCTAATCTAAGCCGCCTCACGGCCGGCGGCGGCGATTTCTCCGGTGCCGTCTTCAATAAGACGGATCTTACCAAGGCCTGTCTTGCGGATGGTAAATTTGAGAAACAGCGCTTTCCCGGCTGCACCCTCATGCTGACAAAATTTGATCAAGGGCATATCCAGGGAGCCGACTTCTCAGGTTTGGATCTTACCCAGACGAGCTTTTCCGGTGCTAACCTGGCTGCGGCAAAGTTTGTCCACAGTCGGGGAAAATATACGAACTTCGGGGGAATTATCGCCCCGGGGGCAGATTTCTCGGACGTAGATTTCTTTATGATCCGTTTCAGCAAGGCCCACCTGGCAGGGGCAATTTTTCGCCGCGCCCGCATCGAGCAATCCCTTTTTGACAACTCCCACATGGAAAAATGTGATTTTCGCCAGGCCGAGCTGTCTTACACCGATTTCTCCTACGCCGTCGCCACGGGGGCCGACTTCTCAGACGCCCGGCTGGATCGCTCTAATTTCCACGGCGTCCGGAGGAAAGAGGCCGTTTGGAGCGGGGCCGATACCGAGACAATTTACGATACAGACCACAAACTTTGGGAGGCGGAAAACTGGGTTCCCCTGACAAAAGAAGAAATAAGGAGAAACTTAAAAAATGAATAACGTCATTACTCTCAAACAAAATCCCCTCCCCCGGACAGCGGCTATTTTCTATGCCCGGGTGCTGGAGAAAAACGGTGACAGCTACAGTGTCTCTACCGACAACGGAGCCGCCCTTTCCGCCCAAAGAGCCTGCGGCTGCCTTCTGGCTCCAGAGGCGGGAGACGAGGTCCTTATCGCGGATAACTGCGAACGCGCCTTTATTCTGAGTGTGCTGACAAGTCCGGAAGACACGGGGAGGATCACCCTGCCGGATAAAAGTACCATCGAAGGGGGCGAGATCACCTTCACGGCAAGCCAGGGAGTTGCCATGGAGGCCCCCCGGATTTCTCTCACCGGCATCCTGGGGGAGGTGAGGTTTACCGGACTTTGTCTGCTATCCCAGTGGTGCGACGTCCGGATCAGGAAAATCGTCGCGGCGGTGGAAATCTGGGACCGCGTCATCGGACGTCTCACCGAACGGATCAGGGACAGCTACCGGTGGATCGAGGACACCGAACAGACGACGGCAGGAAGGATAAGGACCATCGTGAAAGGGCGCTTCTCCCTTTCGTCAAAAAACGCCGCCCTCACTGCGGAAGAAGAGGTCAAACTGGACGGCAAAAAAATCCATATCGGATAGAGGAGGAAGAACGATGTTTGCCGCCACGATAGAAAAAGGACAGGTCATGGCCATGCCCGATGTCTGCCTGACTCCGGCACCCCCGGCGCCGCCCGTACCGGTACCCTACCCCAACATCGGCATGACCCAGATGGGCAACCCGACAACGAAAAAAGTCCTGATCAACGGCGCCCCCGCTCTAACCAAGGCGTCCAAGATTCAACCGACCAACGGCGATCAGGCCGGGGTCAATCAGGGCGTCGTTTCCGGAAAAATCATGGGACCGGCGGAATTCATCATGGGCAGCACCAAAGTCAAACTGGAAGGCAACCCCGCGGTCTTCATGGGGAACCCCACCAAACAGAACGATGGCAACGCCGTAGGATCCCATATCCAGCCGAGTCAGAACAAGGTCATGATCATGAGCTGAAGGAAGGGGTTGTCAGCGGGGGGCTTTATGGTAACCTGCCCGGATCGCCGCCGCTTCGGAATCAAACTCGACGCGGTGATAAGCCTCGACCTTATGGTAATATTTCATCCCCGGCAAATGATAACGCATGCTGTCCCGGTTCCCGACAACCTTCTCCTTCCGGACAGCCGGAGCCGGAGATTTGACTGCCGCCCGCGGGGCTTCGGCCTTGATCCCCTCCGTTTTAACGGGCCTATCCCGGAGGGGATGGAAATAAAAAATAATGCCGGACAGAAACACAAAGAAGAGAACGAACGAGGCGACACCCGTGAAGAAAAGACGGTACTTCCGAAAAAAGCCGGCATCCTTGACAGAGGAGAGAACCGACGGGGGGAGGGTATATGAGGGGGCGACGACGGGTGGGGGCAGAGGATCTTCAATAACTTCGGGCAGACACGTTTCAATGGCTTCGGGCAGGCAGCGCCTGACGGGCTGCGACTCGAAACGTTTCAGGGCCTCTTCCTCATCGACAAGGAGATAACGGCAATAGATCTTGAGATAATCGGGGACGGCCTTTTTATCCGGGAAGGCAGTCTGGTCATCTGCTTCCAGTGCCACAAGGAGAGGCAAGCTGATCTTCGTAGCTTTGGAAATGGCTGTCAGCTTGATCTCCCGGGCTTCCCGCTCTCTGCGCAGATAGGCCCCCAGCGTCTCTCTCTCTTTCTTATCCATAGCCGTCATCCTTGATATTCCTCCATAACACACCCCCCGGTCCTTGACAATACGAATGTCTCTTCTTTCCTGCTGTCCTTTTTCCTTGACACCTGCTCATCCGTTCATTATCCTCATCCCTGGGGAATGATAAAATCATGGTTAAGCGTTCACTTCTATTATTAACAATTATGATCTGTTTCCTGGTGGGCTGTGGCCCGGGAAAGATTGTCGTCAAGACCGACGACAAACAATTATCCCGTGACTACAAGATCTATGACGAAATCATTCCCGCCGACCCCGGCGTTTTTCCCGGGAATCAGCCCTGGCAGATTGTAAACGCCAATCTGAAAAGAAAAGTATATTTCAACGACCGGCAGACCATCGTCCTCAATGAGGCAACCAAAACGAGCACGGGCAAGGATGTGAAGACCCAGTATCATTATCACGAACTTTCCGGATACGTACTCAGCGGCAATCTGCTGATCAGGATCGACAAGAACGTCCAGAATATCGGGCCGGGAGGTGTCTTTATCATCCCTTCCAATGTTCATTACGCCGTTCTTCCCCTCGACGGAAAGGTCTCCTACCTGGAGATATTCACACCCACCCGTGATGACCTTCGCAGCCCCCCAAATCTCCCGCGTTTCGACGAAAACGACGTGAAAAGCGTTATCTTCAAGTGGTACGCCTATCTGGACAAGCTGGCCAATGTGGACAATTACCTGCCTTTGCTGGCAAATAAAGGCCTGGTCATGCGTAATCCCGGAGCTGTCATTCGCAATCAAGAAGATTTCAAGACCTGGTATGCGGGTATACTCAAGAAGACTAAAACCAATACCAGCAAGGTTAAAAATGTTGCCGTCAAGCTCGACGAAAAAAGCTATTTTATTGCGGAATTCACTGTGTCCTGGGACGCCATCACCTCTCTTGATGAAAAAAGGACTTTTACCTCCCGTCAGAAATGGACCCTTGTTGATCAGGGCGGGGCAACTCCCGTCATTCTGGACACGGATTACCAAGAAACCAGCAACGTCGTGCCGTGACGGCGGCGCTGATCTCCCGAATTTAAGCTTCTGTCTTCAAAATACATGACAAATATGAACCAGTAAAACAAAGGGAGGATAAACAATGCAAGAAAAAGTGAAACGTGCCGTCATTTTATCTTTGGTTGGAATATTCACAATTTTCGCCCTGACCTATCTCTGTCCGACCGCAGTCAACGCCCATGCCCCGCAAAAGGTCCTGCCGGCCTACGATGAAGTGACCAAAACACTTAGTGTTACGGTCACCCACACGCGCTTCTCTGAGGGCCACTATATCGATAGGGTAGTGATCAAGAAGAACGGAACAGTCGTGGCTACGCAGGATTACAAAAGCCAGCCCTCGGAAACCTTTACCTATACCTACAAGATTGATGCGGTCAACGGCGACACCTTTGAAGTCAAAGCCTCGTGCAGCAGGTTCGGTTCCACATCCGAAACAATTACCGTTGGGAAGGATCCAAGCAAAGCCCCCAGATAAGCGAGCATACCGCTGACAAAAAGAGGGAACGGATATGTCTACCTTCTATATCCATGTCTTTTTCATGACCGCAGGATTGCTGGCAATGACCGCAGGGGTCAGCGTCGCCAGATTCCTGCGGCGGAAACAATGGTGGTTGAGGATTCATCGCACTGCGGGAATCACCGGGGCGGTGTGTCTAAGCGCCGGATTTGCGGCAGCTGTCGTCATGGTTTCCCAATCCGGAGACGGACAATTCAAGGTTCCCCATGCCTGGTTGGGTCTGGCAACCGTTCTTTGCGCAGTTGCCGCGCCCACCCTGGGGCATCTGCAATTTAAAATTCGCTCAAAAATCCAGCAACTCCGCCTCTGGCACCGACGGACCGGATATGCAGCCCTGATCCTGACCCTGCTGTCGGCGCTGTCGGGACTGGTTGTCGCCGGGATCATTTAAACATATGTGAAAAAATGATGTTATACGTCTATCCCTGCCTTCGGACCTTTCCTATCTGCGTTTGCTCCAGATGGTCATTCGGGAGTCGGCGCAGAAAATCGAGTTCACCGGTGATGATCTTTATCAAATCGACCTGGCCGCGGAAAAGGTTGCCCAGGCGCGGGTTCTTCTGACCCTTTTTCACGGTAAAACCGTGCATCGGGAAATCTGAACTGTTCCTATTGATGATGATGTCCAAAGGGTATTTTTGGCGATATTCGATTGACACAAAAAGATGTTCTCCTTATAGTACCGCAGCTCACAATTAGACATCCTATCAATCACTCAATCCGTAAGGAGGAAGGATTCCTATGACGACACAACCCTTGACGGCCGCAGATGTCCTTGCCAAATACCGCAACGGAGAAAAATTGACCGATCTGGACCTGACCGGTCTCGACTTTGCCGGCCAGAATCTGGGTGGCGCCGATTTTACCGGCGCAAACCTCACCCGGGCCGCCTTTCGGAAGGCCAAGCTGGCCAAGGCATCCCTGCAAAACGCCGACCTGACGGAAACAGATTTCACCGGCGCAGAACTGGCCGAGGCGACCCTGGTCGGCGCCCGGGCCGTATCCGCCCGGTTTATCCGCGCCAATCTTGCCCAGGCCGACCTGACCCAGGGGGACTTTACGGAAGCCGACTTTACGGAGGCCGACCTGAGCGGGGCGGCCCTGGCCGGCGCCGTTTTCGCCAGGGCCCGTTTCGTCGATGCCAAGGTCGTCAAGGCCAATGCCCCCCAGACCGTCTTTACCGGGGCCGACCTCACCGACGCGGACTTCACCGAG
>JBAYKV010000091.1:0-11505 GCA_041664405.1 Syntrophales bacterium | reverse complement strand
TGCGGGCAAAGCGGCTGGCTGGAAATACTGGGCTCCGGAATGGTGGATCCGGCGGTATTTGAAAATGTGGGATACGATCCGGAGGAAGTAACGGGATTTGCCTTCGGTCTGGGCGTGGAAAGAATTGCCATGCTCAAATACGGTATATCGGATATTCGCCTCTTCTTTGAGAACGATTGGCGCTTTTTGGAGCAGTTTTAGGATATGAAGGTAAGTCTCAAATGGTTGCGGGACTACGTTGATGTTGATCTGGAACCGTCGGCTTTGGCCGATTGTCTGACCATGGCCGGTCTGGAAGTGGATGCCGTTGAAGTGGCGGGTCCGGCTTTCGATCAGGTTGTGGTAGCCAGAATTACCTCCGTGCGTCCCCATCCCCAGTCAGAAAAACTGTTTATTTGCGAAGTCACCACGGGGACGGAGAGCCTGCCTATTGTCTGCGGCGCCCCCAATACCCGGTCGGGAGATACAGTCGCCCTTGCCAGGGTCGGGGCAACGATTCCCGGTGGATTTGTCATCAAGAGTTCCCGTATCCGTGGCGAGGTTTCGGAAGGGATGCTCTGCTCGGAAGAAGAACTTGGCATCGGTGAAGACAATACGGGGATCATGGTCCTGTCACCGGATCTCACCCTCGGCATGGATCTGAAAGACGCCTTGGGGCTGAGGGATACCGTATTGGACATCGGCGTTACTCCCAACCGTGCCGATTGTCTGTCCATCATCGGTATTGCCCGTGAGGTGGCTGCCATCACCGGGAAAAAAATCCGCTATCCCGAAATTGATGTCACTGAGAACAGCGAAGAGATCGCCGGCATGACCTCGGTCTCAATCATAGATCCCGACCTTTGTCCCCGCTACACCGCCCGGATAATCAAGAACATCACCATCAAGCCATCCCCATCCTGGATGCGGGAGCGTCTGGAGGCCGTAGGGTTGCGGGCGATCAATAATATCGTCGATATAACGAATTTTGTGATGATGGAATTGGGCCAGCCTCTCCATGCCTTTGATTTCCGCTTTCTTGAAGAGGGGCGTATTGTGGTGCGGCGCTCCCGGGAAGGTGAGCATTTTATTTCCCTTGATGAAAAGGACCGGCTTCTGAGGTCGGATACCCTGATGATCTGCGACGGCGTCAAGCCGGTAGCTATTGCCGGGATCATGGGTGGTTTGAACTCGGAAGTGAAAGACGATACAAGTACGATTCTTCTGGAGAGCGCCTATTTCCATCCCCCCTCCATCCGCCGTTCTTCCCGTTGGCTTGGTATGGGAACCGACGCCGCTTTCCGGTTTGAGCGGGGCATTGATCCCGAGGGAGTTGTGCGGGCCTTGAACAGGGCAGCCCAGCTAATGGCGGCCCTGGGGGATGGAACAGTGTGCAGAGGTTCCATAGATGAGTATCCCCGGCAGATTGAGACAGCCAAAGACATCCCATTGCGGCCAAAAAGGGTCAATGAGGTTTTGGGGATCGATATCCAGGCAGCAGAGATGATCGGGATTCTGGAAAAGCTGGAGATGAACGTCTCGCAGTCGGATGACGCCCATTATCTGGTAACCCCGCCGACCTTCCGTGTTGATATTACGAGGGAGATCGATCTGATTGAGGAGATTGCCCGTATTTATGGTTTTAACCATATCCCCGTGACAATGCCCGGTGCCGCCGGTATGCCGGCGGGAGAAAATCCCGAGCAGATTCTGGAGAGCGCTTTGCGCTTTGCCCTGACCGGAATGGGCTATACGGAGGTGATTACCTACAGTTTCATAAACCCCATGTCTGCTGAACAGCTCGGGTTAAAAGATGACGATCCCCTGAGGGACTTCGTGACAATAAGTAATCCCTTGACGGAGGAGCAGTCCGTTTTGCGGACAAGCCTTGTCTACAACCTCCTGGATGTAATGAACCGGAATGCCCGGGTCGGTTGCGCCGATCTCAAGATGTTTGAAGTAGGTCGCGTCTTCTTTCGACGTAAGGAAGGGGAATTACCCGAGGAGAGGGCTTGCGTGGGAGGTCTCATAACCGGTAACCGTTATGACGGCTCATGGCATAACAAGGGGGTCGGTGCGGATTTTTATGATCTCAAAGGTTGCCTGGATGCCCTCTTTGCGGATCAAAAAATACGGCCAGTTCGATTTGTGGCAGATTCATCCCGGCCGTTTCTCCATCCCGGCCGTTCATCCCGGATTCTTGTCGGTCAGGAGACGGTAGGTTTTATCGGCGAAATTCATCCTGATGTCCTTGAGCGAATGGATCTGAAAAACCGCGCCATTGTGTTTCAACTGGATTTGGAGACCCTGCGCTTGTTCACGAAGGGAAAAATTGACTTCAGGGAAGTATCGAAGTTTCCAGCCAGTTCCAGAGATATGGCGTTTCTTGTTCCTGTTGCTATGGAAGGAGAGACCCTCTGCCGAACCGGATATGAGCAGCATGAAGTATTACTTGAAAATGTTGCAATATTTGATGTATACACGGGTGAAAATCTGCCTGAGGGGATGAAGAGTTTGGGATTGCGCTTTGAGTATCGATCCACCAAAAGAACCCTGACGGAAGAGGAGATCAACGTGGCCCATAACCGGATCGTTAAAACCATGGTTGAGGAGACAGGAGCAAAGATCCGGGGAGAATAAACAATAGCGGAAGACAGGAGGTTGAACCATGACGAAGATAGATATTATTCAGGACGTGTACGAGAAGCTTGGTTTTTCAAAGAAGGATTCGGCAAGGATTGTGGAGTCGGTTTTCGATATTATGAAGGACTGCCTGGGCCGGGGCGAAAAAATAAAAATATCCGGGTTCGGGAATTTTGTGGTGAAGGAAAAGAAGTCCCGGCGCGGACGGAACCCCCAGACGGGCAAAGAAATCGAGATTTCTGCTCGCCGCGTCCTCACTTTCAAATCAAGTCAGGTTTTGCGTAAGGCACTGAACGTTTAGTTCCGTATCGCAAACCCGGTAATGTGGGGCGCCTGGTATGGACGTGTCGATTCCTGACAAGACCTATTATCGAATTGGCGAAGTCAGCAGCATCCTCGGGGTGGAGTCTTACGTCGTAAGATACTGGGAGTCGGAGTTCAAATCCGTCAAGCCTGTCCGCACGAGATCAGACCAGCGGCTTTACCGGCGTAAAGATCTGGAAGAGCTGCTGATCATCAGGGATCTTCTCTATAAAGATCATTTTACGATCAAAGGCGCCAAGAATCAGCTTTCCAGAAGGGGAGCAATTGCCTGTCAGGAAGAAGGAGCCGTGGGCCAGGAAAGGCAGCTCCTGACGGCCGTCAAGGTCGTACTGAGGCAGATTAGAGAAATTATTTCCTGACAAAGGGAGTCCGTACCGGTGAGGTACGGACTCCCTTTGTCGTTTCTGTTATCCCAAATCAAAACCAAAGCGCCATTTCCTCTGGTATCGGCAACCGGTTCCTCGACGCATGAAATAAACGCCTGCGTCGCCTCTGCCTTGCCGCCTTGGTTTTGTCTTTTATTTGGATTTGGAATTATTTCTTCTTTTTTGCTCGGCTTGCCCGCTTCGATGCCTTCAGCGGGTTTATTTTCTGAGCGGCCTCTTTTATTTCCAGTTTTACGTGGGTTGCGGTAACGCAATTTCCCATGAGCCACTTGCTGGCCGGGTCCATATAAACCTTACAATAACGGCCTGTTTCCAGATCGATGACCCGGTTGCATCCCTCGCACTTTTCAATGATGGTCTTACAGGCGCCGTCTTTGAAATCACATCCCTTATTCTTCATGAACACACAATCTGTGCCCGTCCTGATGGTCTGACAAATCATCTTTCTCACCTCAAAAAAAAAGTTGAAATTACTAACAAATAATCATACCTCTGTCAAGGATAAAGGGGAATGAATTGACTTAACAGGATTTCCGTGTTACGGACCTCAGGTTTGCAGGCCTGTATCGGCAGGGAAAGATGAGGAAGGATGAAGGCATCGGATTTGGCCGGGTTTTTTTTACGGTCACTTTTTATTATGGCATCGCTGAATTTCCGGAGAATGCAAAACTTGGGATTCGCTTTTGCTATTCTTCCTCTTGTGCGGAGAATGGGAAAAGACGAAAAAAGCATCTCTTCATTTCTTGTCCGACATCTTGAATATTTTAATACTCATCCTTACTTGTCAGGCGCCGTACTCGGCTCGGTTATCAGGTTGGAGGCCGATAATGGACATCATGACCATACCTCGGACATATCAAGACTGAAAAAATCCCTCATGGGTCCTTATGCCGCCATTGGAGATAGTTTTTTCTGGGGAAGTCTTCGACCTCTGGCCGGTATCACCGCCGCCGCCATAGCCTATCAAGGTTCTGTCTGGGGCCCTTTTGTTTTGTTACTGCTTTTTGATCCTCTGCAAATCTGGATCCGTCTTAAGGGTTTCCTTGAGGGTTACCGGCAAGGTTGGCAGGGAATTACCTATATCCAGTCGTGGGATTTGCCACGATTGGCCCTCTTCATGCGGTGGGGAACTATTTTTTGCCTTGCAGTTGCTGCTGCATGGCTCGGACAGGGGATCGCCAATGCCTACTCAGGAATATGGATGCAACCGCTTGTTAGTATCGCGTTGCTCACGGCGGTGCTGCTGTCTTTTCTTGCGATGGAACGAGGTCTGTCTCCCCTCACCATCCTTTATGGCATGACGGCCGGATCCGTGGCCCTGATGATTTAACATGCAGGAGATAATGATCTTTGAAGTTAAAAACAAGTTAGGAATCCATGCACGGGTGGCGGCAAAGCTCGTGGCGGTTTCCAATAAATTCAAGTCCCGAATTTTCTTTGAATACGATGGGCAAGAGGTCAACGGCAAGAGTCTGCTTGGTATTCTTACGCTGGCTTGTTCACGGGGCGGATTTATAACCGTAAAGGCGGAAGGCAGCGATGCCGTCGATGCCCTGACTGCTTTAGAAAGTTTGTTTGCAGACAAGTTCGGTGAGGATTGATAAGGAGTAGAATCATTTATATGGTACCGGAACAAAGCATGAAAAATATTGTCCTCAAAGGAATCGGCGTATCGCCGGGGGTAGTGATCGGTAAGGCCTACCTGTTTGATCGCCGGGATTCTCAGATTTCTTTTTACAAACTGGGAAAGGCCAGTCTGGTAACAAAGGAAGTCAAACGATTCAGGGATGCCCTGCGGGCCTCGGAAGCACAATTGCGGGAGGTGAAGAGCCGTCTCAGTGAAGTAGCAGGGCTCGAACCGTTGCACATTATGGATGTCCACATTATGCTCCTCAAGGACCGGTCCTTCGTCCGCAATGTCGTGCAACGGATTAAGGAGATGTCTGTAAACGCCGAATGGGCCGTCAGCATGACCATTGACAAGTACCGGGAGCTGTTTGAGAAAATGGAGGATGAGTACCTCCGGGATCGCTTCAGTGACATCCGCTATGTGGGGCAAATGATCCTCAGGCATCTCGCCGGCAGGCGGCAGGAAACCATCTCTTCTCTGGGGGAACGGGTCATTGTCATTGCCTCGGATTTGTCGCCCGCCGATACGGCCCAGATGATGATCGACAAGGTTCTCGGTTTCGCAACTGACATCGGAAGCAAGACATCCCATACCGCTATTGTGGCCCGTTCAATTGCCATTCCTGCCGTTGTCGGTCTGGAGAAGGTCACCCGTCTGGTGCGCACCAACGATGATATTATTATCGACGGCGCCGCCGGGCTGGTCATTGTCAATCCCGATCCCGAGATCCTCCATCGTTATGAAGAAAAGAAACGTCTTTACCAGAAGGCCCGGGAAGTATCCCTGAAATTTGCAAAATTTCCGGCGGTGACGAAGGACCGCTATAAAATTCAAGTCGGCTGTAACATCGAATTCATTGAGGAGATATCTTCCGCCATCACCCATGGGGCCGAAGGGATTGGCCTGTACCGCACCGAATTCATTTATATTAATCGCGAGGAGCTTCCAACGGAGGAAGATCACTTTATCAATTACCGCCGGGTTATTGGCATTGAGGGCCTGCATTGGTCCACCATTCGCACCTTTGATCTGGGGGGGGACAAATACTTTTCCGATCCGAAGTTAGCCAAGGAGATGAACCCCCAGATGGGATTACGGGCCATCCGTTTCTGCCTGCAAGAGGTCAATCTGTTCAAGGTGCAGCTCCGGGCGATTTTGCGGGCCAGCGCCTTCGGCAAGACCAGGATCCTCTTTCCCATGATTTCGGGAATCGAAGAAATTCGCGCCGCCAAAAGGGTTCTCTCGGAGGTCAGGGACGATTTAAGGATGGAAGGGAAGGCCGTGGGGGAGGATATTGAAATTGGCGCTATGATTGAGGTTCCTTCTGCGGTGGTCATTGCCGAGAGCCTTGCCAAGGAGGTGGATTTCTTCAGTATCGGGACAAACGATCTCATTCAGTATGTTCTGGCGATCGACCGGATCAATGACCGTGTGTCTTACCTTTATGAACCTCTGCATCCGGCCGTCCTGAAGATGATCAAGGAGGTTGTAGATGTCGGTCATCGGGCTGGCATCCATGTCGCCATGTGTGGTGAAATGGCTGGTGATCCTTTATATGTAATGATTCTTCTGGCCCTGGAACTTGATGAACTGAGCATGAACCCCTTAGCCATTCCGAAGGTTAAGGAAATCATCCGGGCAGCGACACTGAGGGATTCGAAAAAACTCCTTAAAGAGGTAATGAAGATGTCCTCGGCCACGGAAATACGGGAGCTTGTGGAAAAGACCATGCGAGAAAAATTTCCCGCTGCCTTTGCCGTAAACGGTTCATAGATTCGTGTGCAAAGAGATGGTCAAATAACGTAAATGATACCACTATTTGGAAAGATAGAAAGATGGATCCACGAGTCTCGTAATTACAAACGGGAAAGTTTGTATGCCGAGGGGAATTTCCCCTTGAACTGGCTCGTTAAGAAGGCCCTCTCCAAAATACCGTTCGACGTGGAAGCCGTGGATTTTCTGAAGAAACTCCATAGCGAGGGACTGGTCGTATATGCCCTGAAGGATCGCAGTCAGCTAAACAGCCTGATCATCAGGGATCTGGCCTTGCGCAAAGGGATCCCGATACCCATCTACAGCCATGATGTCAATATGACCATGTGGCAACCATTCATTATTGCCTTACGCGTCGTGGTGTCATTTCTCTGTCGCTTTTTTTGTCACCGTGCAGAATCGGAAGGGGAAACCGGCAATCCAATCCAAGGTCATCTTGCCGCCGGTCATGCTTTGATTATTCACCTTGGCGGGTCTGAATTCTTCGAGAACAGTAAAGTTGAAGAGGCCCTAGTGTCGCTTTTGATGGCGCAAAAGGTCCTTGAGACGCCGGTGCATATCGTCCCTGTCCTGGTGACGTATGGGAGGAGGAGAGAAAAGGAAAAGGAGAGTCTGATGAACATCCTCTTCGGTCAGACGGATAATACCATGTTCCTCCAGCGATTGATCACCTTTATCCGCTATGCCAACAAAATCTTCGTCATGCCCACGGAAGCGGTGGAGTTGTCCCAGTTTACCAGGGAAGGTGCGGAAACGCCGACTGCAGTTTTGATTAAAAATTTACGCCGGGATCTGATCGAGCGAATCGACGAGGAGAAAACAGCCTTGGTGGGATCTTTTCTCAAATCACGTCAGGAACATATCAGCATGGTCCTCAAAGAACCGGGGCTTATTAATTACATGGAAAATATGGCCGCCGTGGGGAAAAAGGATTATCCTGCCCTGGCTAGGGAGGCACGGAAATACCTGAATGAAATAGCCGGTGATTATAGTAACGTCCTTATCGAGATATGGGCGCGAATCCTGTCGTGGCTGTGGAACAATATCTATGACGGCGTCGTGGTCGACCGGGAAGGAATGGCAAGAATACGCAATATATCCAAGAAGATGCCCTATGTCATCATTCCTTGTCACCGCAGCCATATCGATTATCTGCTTCTATCTTATATCTTTTATGAGCATCATCTCCAGTTGCCCTTCGTTGCTGCGGGGACCAATATGGCATTCGGCCCCTTCGGGTACATATTTAGAAAGTCCGGGGCTTTTTTTCTGCGACGTAGTTTTCGCGGCAATCCATTTTACGCGGAGGTCTTTGCAAAGTATCTGGAAATATTGATCAAGGAAGGGTTGCCGATTGAATTTTTCATTGAAGGGGGGCGCAGTCGGACCGGAAAGATGGTGATGCCGAAATACGGACTCCTGTCGATGATCATTCAGGCCTTTCAGCAACAGGCCACGGAAGATCTCGCTACCATCCCCATCTATATTGGTTATGATCGCGTTATTGAGGAGAAGTCCTATTTGAAGGAATTGGGAGGGGCCCCCAAAGAACAGGAAAAAACGACGGATGTCATCAAGAGTTCCAAAGTCCTGCGCAAGCGTTATGGCAGCGTCTATGTGAACATTGGCGAACCGATACTTCTGAGATCCTATCTGGAGGGCCAGGATAAAGCCTTTGCCGACATGAACGTCGAAGAAAGGCAGAGTCTCTACCGGAAGATCGGCTATGAGATTGCGTTATCGATCAATAAGGTATCCGTAGTCACACCCTTTGCCCTCATTTCCGCCGGTCTTTTATCCCACGATCGTCGTGGTGTCAGTCACGATGAACTCATGGAGATCCTGAATGAATTTTATGAATACCTTATACATCGAAAAGTGAGTCTGGCCGCAACCTTTGTCCACCGGGAAAAGGCTATCCAAGACGCCTTGCGTCTTTTCGACCAGTCAGGGCTGATCTCCAGGATGGGTGAAGAAGAGGGGGAAGAATCGGACCTGGAAGAAATCGTCTATAGCCTGGACGATGACAAACGACTTAACCTTGAATACTATAAAAACAACATCCTCCATTTCTTTTTGCCCCTGAGCTTTGTGGCCACCTCCATGCTTGCCCATCCCGAAGATAACATTCCCCTAGGATTGATTCTTGATGATTACCGCTTTCTCAAACGACTTTTCTGGAATGAGTTCATCTTTGATCAGGAGCGGGAGGATGGCGAGGATGTGAACGGCGCCCTGTCCTATCTCCATAATCGGGGGATGATCGCTATGGAAAGGCGGGGCGACAACGGAGACACGTGCTTTGAGGTGAAGGGCAGAGGCAGGACAAACCTGCGGCCATTTGCCGGTCTCATCGAAAACTATATCCAGTCTTACTGGGTTGTCATCCGGGCATGTGCCTACCTGCGAAAAGGGCCGAAATCAGAAAGGGAATGGCTGAAAAACATCCACAAGCTCGGGTCGAAGATGTTTAAAAAAGGGGAGGTCTGCCGGGCAGAAGCCCTCTCCCAGGCCAACTACCAGAACGCCATGGTCGCCCTTCAGGAAGCGGGGATACTGAGCCTGTCGGAGGCCAGCGATAAGAAAGACAGGAAGGAAGGAAAGACATATTCCCTCGCCTCTGACCGACGGGCCCATGAATCGCTCCGCCGCCGCTTATTCCGGTTTTTGTAAGCCCTTTCTGAATTATTCCGATTCTAAATCAGAGATGATATCAAGGTGGCGAGGAAGAGGCGACGCAGGCGTATTGTTCATACGTCGAGGAGCCGATGACGATGCCAACGAAGAGAGCGCTTTGATTTAGAATCGGAATTATCTGATGCTGTAGAAGGCCCCCTTACCGCGATACACGGCGGCGTCCCCCAGCTCCTCCTCAATGCGCAACAACTGGTTGTATTTGGCTAAACGCTCACTCCGGGACAGGGAGCCGCTTTTGATCTGTCCGCAGTTGGCGGCGACAGCCACGTCGGCCATAATGACATCTTCCGTCTCTCCGGAACGGTGAGAAATCACCGTGGTGTAACCGGCCTCTTTAGCCATTTGGATCGTTTCCAGGGTTTCCGTGAGACTGCCGATCTGGTTGAGCTTGATCAGGATGGAATTGGCAATTCCCTTTTTAATTCCCATTTCCAGGCGCTTCCGGTTTGTGACGAAGATATCGTCGCCGACGATTTGAATCTTGCTGCCCAATGCGCCCGTCAGGAGCTTCCATCCGTCCCAGTCATCTTCCGCCAGGCCGTCCTCGATGGAGATAATCGGATATCGCTTTACCAGATCTTCATAAAATTTTACCATTTCCGCTGCCGTTTTTTCCGGTTTCTTCTCTGCCGCCATGATATATTTGCCCTTCTTGTAGAAGGAACTCGCTGCCGAATCGATGGCGATGAATATATCTTTTCCCGGTTTATATTTGGCCTTCTGTATAGCCTCCATGATGACCATCAGGGCCTCTTCATTGGATTTCAGATTGGGAGCGAAGCCCCCTTCGTCGCCGACGGACGTGTTCAGTCCTTTGCTTTTCAGCACCGACTTCAGGGCATGAAACACCTCGGCGCTCATGCGTAATCCCTCCCGGAAATTGGGGGCGCCGACGGGCATGATCATGAATTCCTGAATATCCACATTGTTGTCGGCGTGTTGTCCGCCATTGATGATATTCATCATGGGGACGGGGATGTCCTTGGCGGAGATGCCGCCGATGTAGCGATAAAGGGGAAGGTCCACCGCTGCCGCCGCCGCCTTGGCGCAGGCAAGAGAAACACCGAGGATAGCATTGGCTCCGAGGACCGATTTGTTCTCCGTGCCATCCAGGTTGATCATGGCATAGTCGATCGCCCGCTGGTCGAGGCAGTCCATGCCGATAATTTCCGGACCGATCTTGTCGATCACATTATTCACGGCCTTCTGAACGCCCTTGCCGAGGTAGCGTTTCTTATCGCCATCCCGAAGCTCCAGCATCTCGTGTTCTCCCGTCGAGGCGCCGGATGGAACGGAAGCCCGGCCCGTGGTTCCTGAATAGAGGGTTACTTCCGCTTCCACGGTGGGGTTGCCCCGGGAATCCAGAATCTCTCGTGCATAGACATTTATTATCTCTGTCATAAAAACCTCCTGATGATGTTCTTCTTCGCGAAGAAGTTGCTTTGGCAAGCGGTTTATGACATAAATCGGCAGCAGTTTGCAAGGAATTATGAAGGATAAAGGAGTGAAACATACCTTGATCGAAAGGGATTTCTCATATAAGCTTACAAAAAGTCACAATGATAATGATAATCGAACCGGTCCGGCGGGGCAGCGGCGGTCCAAGTTATATCTGCACCTGAAAAAATGGTTGGAAAAGGCCATCTTGGATTACGGGATGATTGCCGAGGGTGATCGGGTCCTCGTGGGAGTATCGGGAGGGGCTGACAGCTTTGCCCTCCTCGATCTCCTCAATTCGCCCATGATCTTTGTCCCCAAATTTTCCGTAACGGCGGTCCATATCGATCTCGGTTTTGCAGGCGGCGAAGGGGATGCCGAGCTTATCGAGGGGGAACTAAAAAAAATGGTCTCCGACTACGTCATCGAAAAAACGGACATCGGCCCCCTGGCTCACAGTGAATTCAACCGGAAGAACCCGTGCTTCCTGTGTTCCCGACTCCGCAGGAAGCGCATCTTCGAGATTGCGGAGGCCAAGGGGTGCAACCGCATCGCCTTCGCCCATCATCGTGACGATATTATCGAGACCCTGCTCATCAATCTGCTTTACGGGCGGGAGATTAGTACGATGAAACC
>JBAYKV010000090.1:0-11551 GCA_041664405.1 Syntrophales bacterium | reverse complement strand
GTTTCTGATCGGCGACCTTGGCGACGCTCTTGCGAACCTCGTCCTCCCACTTCTGTTTGAGCGTGCTGGAGCTTGCCAGCACTTCCGCTGCAAAGTACATACGCTACACCCTCCTTTTTAAAAATGTTTCATGAAACCTTTAAAATAACTGATCATAAAACCTTACCAACATCCTGAAGATCATAAAACTTTATGATACTCGTCCATGAGCGTTGCACCCGAGAAGTATCCCGTTGCCCTGAGCAAGTTGCAGGTGAGTAAATGAATCAAAAAAGGAGCGTGTTTAATAGAAATCGCCGAATTATCCAGACAATTGTCTATGATTAAATCCATAAGGCGTTCTTCCACACCTTACGTCCTGGTATTACGAAACAGACAGTTTGTCAAGGAAAAAAGGACGGGAAGGGTGATGATTGCAGATCAGGAATCAACTATTCCCCTCCGATATCTTGGAGGGGAATAGTGAAAAAAGCGCTATTCGGACAGGATGTTATTTAATCTTCTTTCATGCCCATAAGTTTTTTGGCCATCTTCTTCTTGGCCTCAAAATCCGTCAGGACCATAAACATGAACCGCTGGGTCTGGGGCGCCCCGGCGCCATGCCACGTTCCCGGTCCATGGAGCCCCGCCGTCCAGTGCTGGAGGAATTTGGCGACCTTCATGCGCTTTTCCGCCGTCGCCACCGCCCCGAAGGCCTTCTTCAGTATGGGACCCACCTCCGGGTCCTCCAGGTCTTTCATTCTTGGCGCCGTTACCACCAGTCCGCCGCCGATATCTCCGGCATTCTTCATAATTTCCCAGAAGCCGTGGGCGATGTTGAGCTTGGCGGCATTGCCGAAAAGATCGTCGGGAAGAAAGACGCCCGATCCCTTGGGTTCTTCCCGTCCCCGCATGGCCGCGGCGATGGCGCAGGCATGGGATGTCTCACTGTAACGGACCATATCAATGATCTTCTCCTGGATATGAGGAATCTTTTCCACACCGATGTATTCGGCAGCGAGCATGGAACCGCCGATGATCAGGTCGGCAAATCCCACCTTGCAGGCCCCGCCGCAGTTCATCCGGTGGGCCTTGGCAAACCGGGTTACCATTTTTCCTGCGTACTTGGTTTCACCACAGAGGAAAACCCGCTCCCAGGGAATGAAGACATTATCAAAATACATCGTTGAGGTCTCCCGCTGACCGTAGAGCGGGTTCCCCAGTTCATCTTCATTGTCGCAGGCCTCCCTTTCCGCCGAGTAGGCGTTGTACTGGCAGATGTAGGAGAGACCCGGGACGCTGTTCTGGACGGCAAAGGCGAGGGCGAATTTTTCTTCCCCCTCTTTCAGGCCGCCACCGGGAAGGACCAGGGTTTCATGGGAGCCGATAGCGCCGCTCTGGCTCACCCTGATTCCCCGGACCACGATCCCGTCGTCGCGCTTCTCGACGAGGTGGATGAAGGTGTCGATATCATCCTGCTGAGGTGGTCTTTTCTTCCGGTCCCCCTTGGCATCGGTGATGGCGCCGGAGACGGCCAGGTCGTTGGCCTGGGCGTAGGCGAGCCACTTGTTGAATCTCTCATTGTACTTCGTCCCCAGGGTCTGGTCCATCTCCCAGGTCGTAGAGGCCAGGCTGTTGAGGGCGTCACAGCCGACACAGCGATAGTTGCAGGTGCCCACCGTCTGGCTTGTGAGCTGGGCCATCTCTTGGCGCATATCCAGGTCGTGGATGTTCCGGGCCACATTGAGGTTGCGGTTAACCGGCTCCCCCGTCAGATGGGATGTTGCCACCATGACTTCTTTGTGGGCCGGATCTTCCGCCAGGCCGTAAATGGCGGAGTTGGCCATGACCATGGATTTGGTCACGGGATTTCCCAGCAGGTTCGTTACCCATTTCCCGCCGATATAAACGCGGGGCTTCATTTTTTTGATGCTGTCCAGGTACTCCTTTGCCGTTTTTAAAGCCATAATCTCCTCCTTTTCCCCTTTAATTTTCAGATTTGACTTCTATAAAACACTCCGCCTCCCCCTCTGTGCAGGGGAAGGCAACTATGTTAAGTAGGGCTACGTCTATGATCTCCATCAGCTCCGCCGGCGTTCGCTTTCCCGGCAGAACCAAGTGTAGACGCCGTTCCTTTAATTCCCCTTCCACGATAAGGCCGGTTCGGTAAAAACCCGGAAGCGTTTTCATGCGGAGACAGGAATCGGCAAAGCCCGCAAATGTCCCGGCGAGGCCCTCATAGGTTCTCCAAGCCTTGCCGTCGATCTTGACGGCCATAATCTCCACTCCCCGTTCCTGCTCATTTGAAATCACGTTTGTTCCTCCATTAAACTACATTCTTTTCATAAGTTCCTGGGCCGCCACGTGGATAGCATCCCAGGCGCCGCCGAAGGGCGGGGCGTAGGGAAGATCTAGGTAACCCACTTCGTCGATGCCGAGTCCCGACCATAGGGCGACTGACAGAGCGAAGATCCGCTGGATAGCCCCTTTTTCCCCGATGCACTGGCCGCCAAGAAGCTTCCCCGTAGCCTTGTCGGCAACCAGTTTCACCCCCAGCTTTTCCCCCTTTGCCATGGGCCGGCCGATGGGAAGTCCCCAGATCATGGCGCTAACGGGTTGGAATCCATATTTTAACGCCTCCTCCTCCGTAATCCCCGTGGCTCCTACCTCGAGATTGAAGACCTTGAAGGATTGGGCGCCAACAATGCCGGGAAATACCGTCGGGTGTCCGCCGATATTCTGACCGGCGACGCGTCCCTGTTTGTTGGCGATGTCTCCCAGGGGAAAATAGACCCAGCGCTGGGTCACCCGATGAAAGACCTCGCAGCAGTCACCGACGGCATAGATCCCCTCGCGGGATGTCTGCTGCCGGAAATCAACCTTGATGGCCCCGCTTTCGCCCATTTCCAACCCTGCAGCCTGAGCCAGGGCCACACTGCGACGGGTGCCCACTCCCATCAAAATCACGTCGGCATCCAGATCCCCCTTGTCCGTCTTCAGGACGAGGCGGCTCTTTGTTCCCTTTTCAATTGCGAGGGGCATTGTTTCCGGCAGAAACGGCACATCATTTTTCCCCAACTCATCTACGATCATTTTGGTAAATTCGGAGTCCCAGCGGATGACAGGACGGGGCAGCATATCGAGGACCGTTGTCTGGATTCCAAGGTTTTTCATGGCCTCGCACATCTCCATCCCGATGTAGCCACCGCCGATAATAACCGCTTTGCCACATTCTTTCTCGTTCAGGTAGGCTTTGAGGCGGAGGGCGTCCATCAGGTTTCTGAGGACGAATACCCCGTCCAAATCAGCCCCCGGGATGTCCAGGCGGGCGGCCTCGGCGCCGGTAGCCATAACCAGGATATCGAAGGGGAGACTGGATTTATCGGACAGGCGGACCAGACCTTTTTGGGAATCGATATCTTCCACGCGTGTTTTGATCTTTACATTGATGCCGTTTTTCTGGAAATCTTCCGGTGTGCGGATTACCAGTTTTTTGTAGTCTTTGATTACATCACCGATGTAATAGGGCATCGGTCAGGCGGCGTAGGACACAAAATCGCCTCCCTCGATCATGGTAACATCGAGAGATTTATTTCTCCGCTTGGCTTCGGCAGCTGTGGAAGGCCCCGCCGCCCCGCCGCCGATGACGACCATTTTTTGACTCATTACAATAATCTCCTTTCAGTCTTTCAGATTTTCGACGTTCTTACCAAAGGGCTGCGAAGCCAACTCATTCTTGTCGGAAAGAATGAGTTCGGCCGCTATGCCGGCGGCATCGGTAATGAGCTCGCGGCAGAAAAGCGCGTGATCGCGGCAGAGCCAACTGGACTGCCACTGGGCAGTGAAATCACGACATAGCGTCTTGCCGTACTTCTCGTTAATCCGATTGGGGATGATGTTGAAGAGCCGGTAAAGACCAGGTTTACCGTAAAGCTGCTCCTTGGACTTCATGGCCGCTTCCTTTCCTTCGCCTTCGGGAAGGCTGCTTCTGCCGTGGACGGCGCTTACGGCCAATACGGCGCCCACGACGGCGCCGCAGGTGTCTCCGTACAGCCCGATGCCGCCGCCGAATCCAGTCGCCACTTTCTTTACTTCCGGAGGCAGTCCCGTATCCACCAGACTCAAGACCGCCTCGGTGACACATTCCGCGCAATTATAACCCAGAGAAAAATTCTTCCGGGCACGTTGGCGGATTTCCTCGATTTTTTCATCACGCGTCATAATTTTCCCTCCTCTGTTATGATTGATAGATGGTGATATTGGTCCCTTCGCGAAAACACAACAGGCAGTCTATATTTCCGAGCGATGGAACCACCGATTACATGAAAACGCAATACTGAAAATTTACGTATGTTATACGTAAATTGAGTATGTATTCCAACAATTGGGATGGGGCGTAATTACTACACAGAGAGCAGGTAGGAGCGGAGATTGATTTTCCTGCTCCTCAAACCAATTTTTTTTCTGATGTTGTCCCGGTGGACATCGATCGTTCGGGCCGATATATGAAGCAGTTCAGCGATTTCCTTTGTTGTTCGTCCTTCTTTTATAAAATTTACGATCTTGATTTCCATTGGTGTAAGGTTGGGGTATTTAGAGAACAAGGTGCGCAAGAACGGCGAAATGATCTCATTGATGTGACCCTCGAGGATCGTTAATTGATTCAATTGGCGGCTGTCGACGGATGACAGTTTCAGATTATCAACATGCGGCAGGATCAGCTCTCTCATGTTGCAGAGCACTTTTTCTTCCAACTCCGTCTTATCCTCTTCCCTACGCTTGAGGAGAACTTTAAGGGCGGTGTTTGCGTCTTCAAGATTCCTTGATTTTTCAGATAGTTCCCTTTCTCTCTTTTTCAGGTCTTCTTCCATCCTTTTCCGTTCCGTGATGTTCCGGGCAATACCGTGAATGGAGATGTTTCTGCCGTTTTCCTTCATGATCCGGGTGTTGACTTCCAGCCATACCGTCTCGCCATCTTTTGTAAGGGTCCGGAATTCCTGGGGCGACTGTATCTTGGCATCGTCGTTCTTCTTTTGAAGAAGGTCCCGGACCAGGTCAAGATCATCATGATGAAGGAGGTCGGCCATGTTCAGGCCCTGGAGTTGCTCCGGTTCGTAGCCGTAAGTTTTTGCGGCGGCGGCGTTGCCGGACTGGATCTTGCCGTCGAAATCAAGAATAAAGATAATGTCGTTGGCATTTTCGAAGAGCTCGCGATACTGCTGCTCCGACTGTCTCAGTGCCTCTTCGGCCCTTCTGCGCTCCGTTATGTCGGTGACGATTTCTACAATCCCGGTTATAGATCCCTTTTCATTGCGGACGGGGTAACTGCGGAGCACCCAATTCCTCTTGTACGACAAAATATCAACTACCTCGTGGGGTTTTCCGGTTTTAAGGGTTTTTTCGGCCGGGCAGACGCTACATACTTTGCTTCTATTGTGGAGGGCTTGATAGCAGTGTTTTTTGTTTAGTTGACCGGTCGTTAGCTGGAAGGCGTCATGCATGGCCTTGTTCGCCCAGATAACTCGCAAATCCTTGTCCAGATATAGAACAAGTTCGGTCATCGAATCGAGGATGACGGATTTTTCCTGTTCCGATCTGATAAGCTTTTCAAACAATTGGAGCTGCTTTTTTTCGATTTGCCGGATCTGGGAAGCCATCTTTGTCAGTCTCCGTTCAGGTATTCCTTTTCCCATTTCAGGGAGGCGACCGTACAAAAAATTGTGCTCTGAGACTGCCTGGACAGAAAATAAAACCGTTTGTCTCGATCACTAAAAGCCAAATCAATTAAACAAAGTCAAGATGTTTTTGTCTTTATTGTTGAATCCCCATTTGCATGACTGAAAGGACTATGATAGTCCATCTTCTTGGGATTCCTCGAACCTTTTTGGAAAACAGCATTTATGAGGCACGATAGCGCCTAGGGTCGATCAATTTAATTCACAACAAAAGAAGGGAAACTAAAATCTTGACTGAGCCTTTATTGATGCATCTGGAGAACAATGTTTATCTGGAGGGGGAAGATGCCCTGATCATCATTGATCGGCGCAAGTTGCCCCGGTCCGAAGCAGAGGTGTATTGCACCGACCATGTGGAAGTGGCCCGGGCCATTGAGCAGATGATGGTTCAGGGAGCGGGAGATATTGCCCTCACGGCGGGATATGGTCTTTATCTTGCGGCCAGGGAAATGGAAAGGCAAGACGACGGTTTGGATATGGCGGTACTCAAGCAGGCCGCCGACCGCCTTTGCGCCACCCGGCCGACGGGGTTTCATCTCGCTGTCCTTATGGGGAAGCTCTTAGAGAAGGTCAGAAAACACGCTGGCGGCAAGGCCTCGGAAATTATCCTTACCGTCTTGAACAAGAGCCTTGCCCGGCAGCGGGAGATCTCCCAGGATACGGGCAGGCAGGCGGAAACCCTGCTTGCCTCCGGAGATACGGTGCTCACCCATTGTTTTGCCGGAGCCGGTCTACTTTACATGTTCAAGTATGCAAAAGAAAACGGCAAGCAAATAAAAGCGATATGTACGGAGACGCGGCCCTATCTCCAGGGGGCCAGACTGACGGCCTGGTCCCTGAGTGAAATGGGAATCGACACCACCCTCATCACCGACAACATGGCGGCCTATTGCATGTCCAAAGGAATGATTCAGAAGGTCTTTACCGCAGCGGACCGGATTGCCATGGACGGCGCCGTAGCCAACAAAGTGGGTACTCTGCAATTGGCAATCTGTGCGCGGCACCTGGGCATTCCCTTTTATATCCTCGGCTACGGTGGTCCCGACCGTCGCACCCTGCGGGGAAATGACATCCCCATCGAGGAGCGGGATCCCCGGGAGGTCCTCGAATTCCAGGGGACGCCAATCACCGGCGAACGGGTGCAGGCATATTACCCTGCCTTCGACATTACCCCGCCGGAACTGATAACCGGCATCGTCACGGTATCCGGCGTGCACAAACCACTGAAAATAGCCTCTGCGTAAGCGGTGGGGATGCAAAAACCGTTGTTATCGGGGCAATGCCTCACTGGAGTCGATCGCTGAAGACGTCGACGGCCACGGCGGTGTCTTTTTCGAGGCACAGCATCGATTGGGGAACGAGAAAGCTGCGCATGTGGGCAGGCACATAAATGAGGAACCAGGGATCGCCTGCTGCGTACTCGCCCCGACGGCCGATTATCTTTCCCGTGCGTCCGTAAAACGGGTGCCGGGGGTGGTCCACAACTACAAAATCGCCGAGTTCCATAGGTCGTTCCTCCCAATTTTATCATGGCCAGGTGATGGAAAGATTTGCGCAGATCTCGTATAGATGGCGGCACTTTAACAATCTTTCGAGAGAAAATCTACTTTTATTCTCCATGTTGAGAGGCAAAACGGAATTGGTTAAACGATTATTCGACCCACCCAGGTGAGCCGTTGGAGGTGGTATGCCAATGAAATGGAGAATAACCTTGCTGATAATAAAAGACAATGTGGAGTGGAAGAGTATTTCCTAAGGAGAAACGATGCCCCATCTTTTTATTGAACAGTTTCGCTGCGGCGATAATCTCGCTTATCTGCTCTACGGGAGGAAGGAGGCCGTGGCCATAGACGGCGTGGCCTGGGAGGATATCCTGGATTTTCTTGATAAGCACGGACTTTCCCTGACCTATGTCACCAACACCCACGGCCACTTCGATCATACGGCGGGCAATGAACCGCTCCTGAGCCATAGCCGGGCACAGTATCTGGATCATGACGAGTTTCCTGACGGCGGGGTAATCGAGATTGAGGGAGAATCAATTAAGGTTTACCGGACGCCGGGGCACACGGCGGACTCCGGATGTTTCCATGCCGGCGGCGTCCTGGTCACCGGGGACACCCTGTTCAACGGCACGGTGGGCAACTGCTTTTCCGGTGATCAAAGGGCCTTCCTCCGGTCCATCAAGCGCCTTATGGCCCTGCCGGGAGACACCCTTATTTATGCAGGTCACGATTATGTCCGGGATTCCCTGGCCCTGGCGAAACAATTGGAACCGGATAACCTGGAGATTGACCGGTTCCGGCAGGCATACGACCCCGGCCATGTTTACTCAACCCTCGCCGAGGAATTGCAGATCAATCCCTATCTCCGTTTCAATGAACCGGCGATTATCGACCTCCTCAAGGAACATGACCTTCCCCGCGCCACCGAGGAAGAGCGGTGGCTCTCCCTCATGTCTGTTGAGTGAAAAGGAAACGTAAACCTTAAAAAAGGTGTCAGCGGAGGGTCAGTCGGTAGGATTTGATTTTTAAGATCGGATGATAGGAATGTTTTGATTCGGCTAAGGCGGGAAGGCCCATGTCGCTTTCCTTGTTGATATACAGGTACTCTTTAAAAAGGTGTTTCGCGCATTCGTTGTCGAGGTACTGGTAGAGGCCGCGGATGTGGGGCAGGGCCTTTTCGAAATTCATGACCCCCATGTCCGGACGCAGATGGGAGGAGAGGCAGAAGGCGCAAACCTCCCCATCAATGCGTACGTAAAGTCCCTTCATGTCAAGCTGTTCATAATGATTAAGGGCGTTGATAACGGCCTCCTTTTCACAGGCCAGACTCAAGTCCTGATCGACGTCGCAGTTCCTAATTTCACACCATTTTTCAAGACAGTCCAGGCATTCCTCAACTTCAGCGGGTGATATCGGTCCGGTAACCACCCGGTTCGGCTGGAGATAATCCCGGGAAAACTGGTGGAGCAGATTGCGTTTTTTGGCGTAACGATTGCCCTTTAGCTGACTAAGATCCTCAGTCAGATAGACATAGTCGTCATATTCCGGCTGTTCGGAGATAATGAAATACTGGCCGATCTTTTCCCTCCCCATCTGTTCCAGATAATCCTCGGGGACCGACCCAAATTTTCGGTAGCCGGTATGCAGGGCAAGGGCGGCAAGCTCTTCCGGCGCGGGCAGACCGCTTGGTCCGACCGGCAGGAGCAGATGGTTTTCTTCCGGCCGGCATCCCGATTCATTGGCGATGATGATGGAATTACTTTCGATGGCGTAGAAGGTCTGGAAGACATGATTGCTCCAGACGATCAGGGAAGGCAGGGAATAGGTGCACAGACCATAGGGCTGAGCTGCAAAGTAGGGCTTGAGAAGCGGGTAGTCTTCAAAAGTGAGCTTTTTCATGATGACTCTCTCATGGCCCCGTCAAAATTCATCATCAGGAGCATGGCCGTGGCCGCCGGCATCTCTTCAAACCCCAGTTTCCTGTAAAAGGGATGGGAATGTCTGCCGGCGATGAGACCGATCCATTGCAGACCGTCGGCCCGCAAGTGCTTGAGAATCTCCCGCACGACAACCGTTCCGACACCCTGTCCCCGGAATTCGGGAAGAACAGTTATGTCCTGAATATAGGCGTCGCTGATGCCGTCGCTGATCGCCCGGCCCATACCGATGATCTCGTCCCCCTCACAAGCAAGGACGAAACAATGGCTCCCGGCGACAATCCGGCGAATGAGTTCGTGGTTTTCGTGGGCCTGCCCGGTCCACCATCCCGCCGTCTGATAGAGGCGAATGATTTTGTCTATTTGCGAATCTGCCGCTTGTCGGATGAAGGTATAGGTTGTTTTCACGATTTTTTGCTTTTGGATAATTCGTCATGCATCTGCCAGAAAGCCTGCATCAGGGAAGTGATAACGGGTCCAATGACGAAACCAGAAATCCCGAACAGGGCAAGACCTCCCAGGGTGGAAAGAAAGATCAGCAGGGTGTGCATCTGGACATCATGCCCTAACAGTAGCGGACGCAGCACCGCGTCCACATGGCTGATTACGATAATGCCGAAGGCCAGGATGATCATGCCTTCCCAGAAATGCCCCATCATGGCCATGACGATCCCCGCCGGAGCCCAGACAAGGGAACAGCCGATGGCGGGAACAATGGACGTGAAAACCATCATCGTCCCCCAGGTCAAGGCGCCCTTGACTCCGGTGAGAAAAAAGATCAGACCGCCCAGGATGCCCTGGATGCCGCCGATAATCAGGGTCACCTTGAGGGTGGCCCGGGCAGTTGAGGAGAATCTTTCCAGAATCAGGATTTCCCGTGCCTCATCGAGGGGCAGGAGTTTCATGATCATACGGACGAATTTATCTCCATCCCGGATAAAAAAGAACAAGGTGTAGAGCATGATTGAGAAATTAACGGCAAACACAATGGTGTTCTGCGTCAGGTCCCTGAGGTTGTAGATGATGTAGTTAGCTATGTTTTTCGCTCCCTCAGCGAGATTTGCCGTGAGAAAGGCCGTGTCGATATGCATGCGGCTCAGATAGGGATTGGCTGTAATTTTTCCCGAGAAATTCTGGAGCTGTTGTTCGATGGAGGCGCTGCTTACATCGAGGGCGTTATACAATGCCAGGGATTCATTCAACAAGAGGCTGCCAATAACCCCGGCCGGCAGAATGATGATCAGCATGATCATGAGGAGGACGATCGTTGCCGAAAGACTGCGAGATTTGACCTTCCTGCAGAAGTATTGATGAGCAGGCATGAAGATGGTGGCGATCACCGCTGCCCAGAAAATGGGGAAGAAAAAAGGCTTCATGAGATAGATAAACAGGAGAGTGGCCAGCCCGAGGAGGATGTAAAAAGTAATATGTCGAGACTTTTCAGAACTCATGGGTACTCATCTACACAAATCTAGATAGTTTCGCAACCATCTCTTTATATTTTCATCCTCATATTCAATATAATTCTTATATTTTGATGGAAACTTTGATAGAAGGGAAAATGTCAAAAAATATGGAACTTGAAACGACCACATCAATGTGGATGGAAAAACGCCGTATTCTCGTCACCTGTTCGAAGGGGACGGCCCCTTATTTACAGCAGGAGATCCTTGCCATGGGGCTGCCGATCCATGAAGAGTCGGAAGCGGCCGTAGAGACGGAAGGGGCTATGGAGGAGGCCATGCTCCTCAACCTTTCCCTGCGTACGGGTCAGCGGGTCCTTCTCCTCCTTCACGAAGGTCAGGCCAAGACGCCGGGCGACCTCTACGATGGAGTGATTAAACTGCCCTGGGAGGATATCCTCCATGAGGACGGCTATGTCTGCATAACCTCTTCGGTGGACACCCAGGAGATTCGCGACCCCCGTTACGCCAGCCTCAAGGTCAAAGATGCCATTGTGGATCGCCTCCGGAATCTGTTCCGGTGTCGCCCTGATTCCGGTTCCGACCGGACCGGCGCCGTTATTCATGTGTACTGGAAAGATGATCTATACCGGATTTTTTCCGATACCTCCGGGGAGCCCCTCTCCCGCCGTGGTTACCGCAAGATTCCCCTTATTGCCCCCATGCAGGAAACCCTGGCGGCGGCGGTGATCATGGCCACGGGCTGGACGGGCGAGGGGCCGTTAATCAATCCCATGTGCGGTAGCGGCACCCTGGCCATCGAGGCGGCGCTGATTGCCCGGCGGCGGGCCCCGGGTTTGCTGAGGGACAATTTCGGTTTTCTTCACCTGAAAGGATTTGACGACGACCTGTGGCAACAAGTGCGTCTGAAGGTCAGAAAAGGAGAGCGGAAGGATATTCCCGGACGGATAATTGCCACGGACATTTCTCTG
>JBAYKV010000089.1:0-11564 GCA_041664405.1 Syntrophales bacterium | reverse complement strand
TCATACTTGTTCTCCTTATTAAATTAAATTCTTTTTTTAGTTGCGTTGATTTGCTTGTCATTCAAGCCCGACTTTTATATACCAGTCAAGAACAATTTTGTGTGAGTCTTTTAAGCTATGATTAAAGTTGAGTTTTTGATATTTGACCTCGACGGCACCCTTGCCGCCTCAGGTCAGGATCTTGTCACGGCGGTCAATTATACGCTGAAAGCCCTCGGGCTTGCAACCATGGACCATAAACGCATCATCAGCTTTGTCGGCGATGGGGTGGAGGAACTAATCAAGCGGGCTCTCGGAGTAGAAAATAAAGAATCATTCGCCCAGGCCATGAAGATCTTCCGGGAGTATTACGGGGATCACCTGCTGGATCAGACAGTTCTCTATCCAGGGGTCAGGGAGTGCCTCGATTATTTCAGCGCCAAACGGAAAGTCGTCATCACCAACAAACGCCAGGACTTTGCGGTCAGAATCGTTCAGGGTCTCGGTATCGCCCCGTTCTTTGAAGATATTGTCGGCGGCGATGTCATGCCCTACAAGAAGCCGGACCCACGGCTTGTCGAGCCTTACCTGCAGCGCTTTCGTATTCCTCGCGAACAGACGGTGGTGATCGGGGATGGCCCCAACGATATCCTCCTTGCCAAAAACGCCGGGGTGTGGAGTTGCGCATGTCTAAACGGCCTGGCGCCCCGGGATAACCTTTTGAAACGCCGGCCGGATTATATCTGTGAAAGCCTGCTGGAGATCAGGGAGCTTTTTAGCTGAGGGCATCCATGTTTGGTAAAGTAAAGAAGGTGATTGAAAAGTATCACATGATCCGGTCCGGCGACCGGGTGCTGGTTGCCGTCTCCGGCGGGCCGGATTCTGTCGCCCTGTTGGCGGTCCTATATAAACTGGCCCCGGAACTTGCCTTTAATCTCGTTGTAGCCCACCTCAATCACGGCCTCCGGCCGGAAGCAGATGCAGAAGAGCGGTTTGTCCGTGAGCTGTGTTTGTCCATGGGGCTGCAAATGGAATCTGCCCGGGCCGATATTCTTGACCTGAGCAGGTCATATGGTAAATCCATTGAAGATATGGCCAGAGAGGTCCGCTATTCATTCCTTGATCAGACGGCGGCCCTCGTCAATGCTGACCGCATCGCCCTGGGACATCACCTCCATGATCAGGCGGAGACCGTACTCATGAATCTCCTCCGGGGCAGCGGTCCGGAAGGGCTAAAAGGGATGACGCCGGTACGGGATCGGCGCTACATCCGTCCCCTCCTTTACACAAGCAGCTTTGAGATCAGGGAATTTCTGGCAGGAGAAGGCCTGCCCTTCGCCATTGACCATTCCAATATAGACCCGAAGTATTTGCGGAACCGTATCCGCCATGAACTGCTGCCCCTTCTGGAGGGTCAATACAAAACCGGTATTGAAAGGACCCTGGCCAGGACGGCGGAAATCATCGGTCGGGAAGATGATTTCATGGAGGACCAGGTGCGTCTGGTATTGTCGGATTGGAATATTTCTGAATCAACGGATAACCCATGTCTGGATATCTCAAAGCTCCGGGCGTTGCATGAGGCCTTGGCGCGCCGCATCATCAAGGTTCTCCTGGAGCGTTTTTCCCCGGATGAGAAGGGGGTGTTTTTCTCCCATATCCAGGCGGTTCTCGATCTGGCATTTTCGGGAAAGCCTTCCGGCCGTCTCAATCTTCCCTTCGCTGTCGAGGCAAAAAGAGACTACGGGCGTCTGCTCCTGTCCCGCCGGGAAGGGGATGGGGCGGGCGGTGATTATTGCTATCCCGTCGCCGTGCCGGGGAGAATTCATATCCCCGAAGGAAAGATGATCCTTGACTTCAGCTTAATCGACGCCGGCCATCAGGAAGTGATTGAATTAATGGTGGGAAAAGAAGGGACTAAGGGAGAATGGGCGGTGGGAAGACAGAAAGCGGGTCAGGTCTATCTGGATTATGACCGTTTGGCCTTTCCCCTGAAAATCAGAAGCATCCAGCCCGGTGACCGGATGCGTCCTCTCGGCATGGAGGGGACAAAAAAGGTAAAGGCAATCTTTATCGACAAAAAGGTCGCCCGTGGCGACAGACATCGCCTCCCCCTGCTGGCTGACGCCAACGGCATCCTGTGGCTTGCCGGAACATGTCTGAATGAATCAGTCCGGATCACCGCCGGGACCAGACGGGTCTTGAAGGTGGTATATGATCAAGTCTCAGAGAAATCCATTGAAATCCGGCAAAGGTTATTGTAAGGGGAGGCATCGTTGTTAAGGCGAATTTTACCATGAGGAGAGATCCTATTGAATCCACTACAAAAAAATATTGCCCTCTGGCTGGTGGTCAGCCTGGTATTTGTCATGCTGTACCATCTGTTTACGCAGCCGAAAGGACAGCAGGAAAGCGTCATTTATAGTGATTTTATCGCTTATGTTGATAAGGGACAGGTAAAGGAAGTCACCATTCAGGGCGAAAACGTCACCGGCAAGCTTGCGGATAACAAAAGCTTTAAAACCTTTATGCCGAAAGACACCGACCTGATCGGTGCTCTCAAGGAAAAGAACGTACGGATTTCCGCGAAACCTGTTGAAGATTCACCCTGGTATATGACCATTTTGGTCTCCTGGTTTCCGATGCTGCTTTTGATCGGCGTCTGGATATTTTTCATGCGCCAGATGCAGGGCGGCGGCGGCAAGGCCATGGCCTTCGGGAAGAGCCGGGCCCGCCTCATGACCGACAAGACCAACAAGGTTACCTTTGAGGATGTGGCGGGGATCGACGAAGCCAAAGCGGAGCTACAGGAAGTAATTGATTTTTTGAGGGATCCCAAGAAGTTTTCCCGTCTTGGCGGTCGCATTCCCAAGGGGTTATTGCTGGTCGGAGCGCCAGGAACAGGGAAGACCCTGCTGGCCCGCGCGATTGCCGGGGAAGCGGATGTTCCTTTTCTCTCGATCAGCGGTTCCGACTTCGTGGAGATGTTTGTGGGCGTCGGGGCCTCCCGGGTCCGGGATCTCTTTACCCAGGCCAAGAAACACGCCCCCTGCATTATCTTTATTGACGAGATCGATGCCGTCGGGCGGCAACGCGGCGCCGGTCTCGGCGGCGGCCATGACGAGCGTGAGCAGACCCTCAATCAGCTTCTTGTGGAGATGGATGGTTTCGAATCCAACGAGGGCGTTATCCTGGTCTCGGCTACCAACCGGCCCGATGTTCTCGATCCGGCCCTGCTCAGACCGGGGCGCTTCGATCGTCAGGTTGTGGTGCCCTTGCCGGACGTCAAGGGCAGGGAAAAGATTTTCGATGTCCATGCCCGGAAGGTTCCTCTCGACGGCGATGTTAATTTCCAGGTCATTGCCCGGGGGACGCCCGGTTTTTCCGGAGCCGATATCGAGAACATCATCAACGAAGCGGCCCTTTACGCGGCGCGTATGAATAAAGATAAGGTGGGCATGGCGGATTTTGAATTCGCCAAGGACAAGATCCTCATGGGAGCGGAACGTAAGAGCATGGTGATCAGCGACGAGGAAAAGCGCAATACCGCCTATCACGAAGCCGGTCATACTTTGGTTGCGAGACTCATGCCCGGGACGGACCCAATTCACAAGGTAACGATCATTCCCCGGGGACGGGCCCTCGGCCTGACCCAGCAGCTGCCAATTGATGAAAAGCACACATATCCGAGGACTTACCTTCTTAACAATATTGTCATCCTTCTGGGCGGCCGGGCGGCGGAAGAAATCATCCTGAAGGAGTTCACGACGGGAGCGGGTAATGACATCGAACGGGCCACCGCTTTGGCTCGCAAGATGGTCTGTGAATGGGGAATGAGCGAAGCGATGGGCCCCTTGAGCTATGGCAAGAAGGAAGAGGCCATTTTCCTCGGCCGGGAATTTGCGACCCACAAGGATTACAGCGAAGAGACGGCCCAGAAGATCGACAGCGAGGTTTCCCGGATTGTATCGGAGGGATATGTGAAGGCGAAGGAGCTGTTAAACGAACATATTGACATCCTCAATCGTCTCGCCGAGGAACTGCTGGAGAAGGAAGTCCTAAATACCGCCGAGATCGATGTAATTATCGGTCTCACAACGGCAACTGAGGTCGAAGAGGTAAAACCGGAAATAAATGATGTCGCTGAAATAGATGAAGTTGTCGTTCTGACAGCAAAGGATGCCAAGCCGGAAGACACGACGGCCTGATCGGGATCGGGTATGTGGTTCTTAAGAGACCTGCAGGTCAATTCGCTTTCCACAGCCCTGGCTGTCCTGGATAAAATCAAGGTTGACGCCAGCGGAATCGAGGCGATGCTGCCCAAGATGCGACACCTCAACATCCGGATGGAGGGGGTGTCGTGCCGGGCCGCCAATGTTATCAAACAGGAAATGCTGGCCGTAGGAGGAGACGCTGCCGTTGCCAGGGGGACCGTGGCCTGTAGTATTCCCGCTACGGACGTGATCCTCATGGGGACACAAAAACAACTGAGACGATTTGCCGAAAAGATTACCCGTCAGCCTTTCGGATTATCCCTGCTGGCGTTATCAGTGGCGAGGTTCCTTGAAAACATCGATAAACAATCCCATGTCCTGAAGACCGCCCGGCGGGACATAACGCTGGGGGAAAGAACCCTGATCATGGGCATTGTCAATGTGACCCCTGATTCATTTTCAGATGGCGGTCGCTACCTGGCCACGGATCAGGCAATTGCCCATGCCCTGCGACTTGTAGATGAAGGCGCCGATATCCTTGATTTCGGAGGTGAATCATCGCGGCCCGGCGCCATGCCCGTATCTCCCGAGGAAGAATTGGCAAGGGTTGTACCGGTGATTGAAGCCGTCTCCAGGCAGGTTGATACGCCCCTTTCCGTAGATACGACTAAGGCCGCTGTTGCCCGGGCGGCCCTCGTTGCGGGTGCGGAAATCATCAACGACATCAGTGCTATGAGGTTTGATGAGGAGATGACGGCGGTTATCGCCGCGGCAGGCGCGGCGGTTGTCCTCATGCATATGCGGGGGACCCCCGTTGACATGCAGGCAGGGGACCTGACTTATGCATCCCTATGGGGGGATATCCTCCGTTTTCTTGGAGAGAGGATTGTCGTCGCCCAAAAGGCGGGCATCGAGGAGCGGCAGATTGTGGTTGATCCCGGTCTGGGATTTGGCAAGGCCGCCGAAGATAACCTTAAGATTCTGCGGGATCTGAATGAATGCCGGGTCCTGGGTGTTCCCGTTCTTATTGGCCCGTCACGCAAGGCCTTCATCGGCCGGCTCACAGGTGGAGCGCCGGAAGAGCGTATCGAAGGAACGGCAGCGGCAGTGACGGCGGCGATTCTAAAGGGGGCGCATTTTATACGGGTCCATGATGTGGGAGCCATGAAAAAGGTGGCCGCAGTTGCAGATGCCATCAGTGGGAAGAGCTGATGATCTCCGGTATGGGCATTGATCTGGTGGAGATTGATCGTATTGACAAGATAATCGCGCGATGGGGCGATTTGTTTGTCCAGAAGGTATTTGCCGACGAGGAAATCGGCTATTGCCGGAAACATGTCCTTCCGGCCATGCATTTTGCCGCCAGGTTTGCCGCCAAGGAGGCCTGCTTGAAGGCCCTCGGAATCGGTTTGGGCATGGGCGTGGGCTTGAAGGAAATCTGGGTGTCCCGGAGCGACAAGGGAGTTCCTTCCCTGATCTTTGCGGATAAAGCCCGCATATTGATGGAAAAGCAGGCAATTAAAGGCGCCCATCTCAGCCTGACTCATACGCGGAGTCATGCCGTGGCCATGGTCGTACTGGAAAAATAATCGGGTCCTTATGCAGGTAAAGATTCAGTCCAAAAGCAGTGAAGATACCTTCCTGATCGGGGCAATAATCGGGGCCGGGGCGGATAAGGGAGACATCATTGCCCTCATCGGTGATCTCGGGACGGGGAAAACCCGACTCACCCAGGGTATTGCCGCCGGCTTGGAAGTGCCCGCTGCGAATCCGATAACGAGTCCGACTTTCACCCTGATCAATGAATACCCCGGACGGTTTGTTCTTTACCATTTCGACATCTACCGTCTGGAGGGATCGCAAGATCTCGAGGATATGGGTTATGAAGACTATTTTTACGGGGATGGCGTAGTGGTCATCGAATGGGCGGAAAGAGTCAGAGACATTCTGCCGGAGGGGGCTTTATTCATAAACCTTACATATCTCGATGAACATAACCGAGAATTGGTCATAACAGGAAACGAAGGGAAAATTAATATCATCAAAAACCTTTTGATAAAGGGAGGATTCTGACAAATGGGTCTCGTGGTACAGAAATATGGTGGAACGTCCGTGGCAGATCTGGAGCGGATCGGGGATGTCGCCCGACGGGTCATCAAAGAAAAAGAGGCAGGCAATGACGTGGTTGTTGTCCTTTCGGCCATGGCCGGAGAGACGGACCGCCTCATCAATCTGGCGCAGCAGGCGGCAGAGGACCCTGATCCCAGGGAATACGACGCCCTGATTTCCACGGGTGAACAGGTGACCGTGACCCTGCTGGCCATGATGCTCAACCGCCTGGGTTATCGAGCCCGTTCTTTTCTTGGTTATCAGGTAAAAATCAATACGGACCGGGCTTTCAAGAAGGCGCGCATTGTCAAGATCGACACCAGGAAGATCCGGGAAGAGCTGAAAAAAGGAGCCATTATTGTGGTAGCAGGGTTTCAGGGCGTCGATGAGGAAAACAATATTACAACCCTGGGCCGGGGCGGCTCCGATACCAGCGCCGTTGCCCTGGCGGCAGCCCTGAAAGCGGATGTCTGTGAAATATATACGGATGTGGATGGGGTCTATACGACAGACCCGAATATATATGACAAGGCACGGCGCCTTGATAAAATATCTTATGATGAAATGCTGGAGATGGCAAGGGCAGGGGCCAAGGTGCTGCACCCCCGGTCCGTGGAACTGGCGAAAAAATTCGAGGTCCCCGTTTATGTAAAATCTTCTTTTTCAGACGCAAACGGGACTCTGGTGACAAAGGAGGATAAAGATATGGAAAAGGAAGTGGTGTCCGGCGTAACCTATGACCGGGATCAGGCAAAAATTACCGTCGTCAATGTGCCGGACAGGCCGGGAATCGCTGCGCGCCTGTTTACGCCCCTTGCGGAACATAACATCATGGTGGACATGATTATTCAGAATGCCAGCATCGACAGCTTGACGGATCTGACCTTTACGGTTTCCCGAAAGGATGTGAAGCAGGCCTCGGTCCTTGTTCAGGATGCGGCAAAAGATATCGGCGCTGCCAGGGTGGAAATCGATGACAGTGTGGCCAAGATTTCCATCATCGGCGTGGGGATGATCAGCCACTCCGGGGTTGCTGCCAAGATGTTCACGACCTTGGCCAAAGAGGGCATCAATATCGAGATGATCAGCACCTCGGAAATAAAGATATCCTGCGTTGTGAAGGCAAAATACACGGAGTTGGCGGTAATGGTCCTTCATGACGCCTTTGAACTGGAAAAGCAGAAATCCTGATCGATGACCCTGAAAGAAAGGCAGATCAATGGCTTGATGATTTTCCTTGTTGTCGCCATGGTCATGTATGCGGCGGGATCTGCCTGGCTTCGGAATCGGCCTCCGGATGTGAACCTACCTTGGGGAAACATCCGGAGCGGCCCCGTCGTCGTAGAAATGACGGGGGAAACCCCTCGATCAGGCGTCTATTATGTCCCTGAAAAGACAACCTACCTGCAGTTTCTGAACATGACCGGGGTCGAACATTCAAACCCGGCCGGTCCCGATCTTTCCCAGCCGCTGAAAACAGGTACGACCCTGCGGATGCATGGCAACGGCCAAGTTACGCAGGAAAAGATGAAAGCGGCGAAACGCCTGGCCTTGGATCTGCCCATCGACATCAATCGGGCCGCCCTAGCTGATCTGCTTCTGGTTCCCGGCATTGGTGAAAGTACGGCCCGGCAGATTCTTGATCTTCGCCAGTCGTCGGGCGGGAGAATAAACAGTTTGGAAAGTCTGATGAACATCAAGGGAATCAAGGAAAAACGATTTAATCAACTGAAAGGGTATTTCTACATCGAATAAATTACTACCGGCGATACTGGTGATACTGGCTGAGGACTCTCTGAACATAATTTTGAGTCTCCCGGTAAGGGGGGATGCCACGATGCTTGATAACGGCGTTCTCGCCGGCGTTGTAGGCCGCCAGGGCCAGGGAGAGGTCATTCCTGAATAATTCAATCAAATAACGTAGGTATTTGACGCCTCCTTCGACGTTGTTATCCGGGTGGAAGGAATCGGGAACCTGGAGAGCATAGGCAGTTGACGGCATGAGCTGCATCAACCCCTGGGCCCCTTTCGGCGATACGGCCCGATGGTTGAAGTTGGACTCGGTCTTGATAACCGCCTTTACCAGGGCGGGGTCAACTTTGTACTTCTCTGCGGTTCGATTTATAATCTGATCGTATTTTGCCACATCGTTCGCCTTTATATTGAACAATATCCTTTTTTCCCGGTAAACCAGCACGTAGTTTACTTGTGGGTTGGTGGGAATATTGGTGAGATTAATGGTGCCGTTTTTATCGACGTATTTGTAGATATCGGCATGAGAAGAAAAGGGACTCGTAAACAACAGCAGCGCGAGAAGGCCGATGACCACGTTAAAGTTATTTCGGAAAAGTTCTTTTAATGGCATCATAGATGCCATACTATGAGACTACGGGGCAGGATTGCAAGTCTTTTTTAGCGCCTTTTTTTCATGGCCATGGGTTTTGATTAAACTTGACAGGTATTGCGCATGATGGTAGAGAGTCACCTTGTTTTACCCATAGGTCGGGGCGTAGCGCAGCTTGGTAGCGTATCTGAATGGGGTTCAGAGGGTCGGAGGTTCAAATCCTCTCGCCCCGACCAATAAAATCACGGGGTTAGCGAATTTTCGCTAACCCCTTTTTGTTTATCCAAAAAGATTTTTGGCCCCTTTGCGCATGATTTCCTGAAGCTGCAGCCGCTGATTTTCGAATAGTTCGTTATCCGTGGTTGCTGGAAACTTGATCATTTCATCAAAGAGGAGGGTGACTTTGGAGAAGGGTTTGGGAAGCATAAAGTGGTCCCAACTGTTGAAATACCAGGCTTTGTCGGCCTGGACGTAGAAAGGGACAATAACGGCGTCGGCGGCATGAGAGATCCGGATAACACCGGCTTTAACCTCGCCGGCCGGCCCGCGGGGTCCGTCAACGATGTGACCGACAAGCCTGTCTTTTTTCAATTTGTCAATTATTTTAAGCATGGCCTCAAGACCGCCTCGGGAAGAGGAGCCGCGGATCGGATCCCACCCGGATCTCCTGGCAACCTCGGCGATGATCTGGCCATCCTTGCTTCTGGAGATCATGAGTCCCGGTTTGTAGGTGCGATAAGACTGAAAATGACGGATGGCCCCGAAGAAATGCTGATGCCAGGTGCACAAGAGGACCGTTCCGCCCTTATTATGATATTCCTTCCATGCTCCTTCATTTTCAACCTGGAGCCGGAACGTCCAGGAGTAGGTGCGGATAAACAGATAAAGGAAAGCCAGAAATGGCGATGATGTAATTAACGTATTTATTATATTGGGCATATTAAGAAATTTACAACTCGTTTTAATTATTCTACCAGCTTACGTATAATCCAAAACAGCGGCGGAGTCGATTATTTTTTACCGGTTATTTTTTATTGACAATCAGCATGGATGTGCATACTTTCCCACCAAGCCGTAATTAAAAAATGAAAGGAGATAGAACTGATGATCGGGAAAAAATTATTGGAAGCAATGAACGAACAGATCAAGCATGAACTGGAATCGTACTACATCTATTTATCCATGGTGGCCTATTTTCATTCACAGAATCTGGATGGTATGGCCCACTGGATGCGTTGTCAGGCCCATGAGGAGATGATTCATGCCATGAAGTTCTTCGATCATATCATTGATCGCGGTCATGAAGTAAAGCTCCTAGACGTGAAACAGCTTAAAACATCCTGGAACAGCCCTCTGGAGGCATGGAAGGAGGCCTACGCCCAGGAACAGTTCATTACCTCAAAGATCCATAATCTGGTCAAGATCGCCCGGAAAGAAAATGATTTTGCCTCGGATACTATGCTGAACTGGTTTACCAAGGAGCAGATCGAAGAGGAAGCGAACGCCGATAAGAATGTCCGGCAGATGGAGCGCGTGGAGAACAGTAGAGAGGGAGTCTTCATGCTGGATCGGGAATTGGGGACCCGGATATTCCCGGCCGGATCGCCCCTCGATCCCGCCGCTTACAATCTTGCAACATAGGAGTAAAGTAGTTGATATTTAATCCGTTTTCTTCTCCAAAGAAAAGTGAGCCTGCCTGGAGGAGCCGGGTAGTCAGTCCTGATGCAGTTCTGGAGAAAATCGAGCCGGGAATGAGCATCTTTCTCGGAACGGGCATGGCTGAGCCCCGGACCCTTGTAAAGCACCTTATGGCATCGGCGCAGCCTAACCTGCAGGATCTGGAAGTGATCCAATTGGTAAGTCTTGGGGATGCCGTTGCCATTGATGAACGATTTTCGAAGAAATACCGCCTGAAAACATTCTTCTCCGGATGGATAGCCAGTGAGGCCATCCAGGAAGGGCGGGTTGACCTTATACCCAGCCGCTTTTCCCGGATACCCTGGCTTTTCCGGACCGGCGCCATAAATATCGACGTGGCCTTTATACAGATCACCCCTCCCGATGAAACGGGGTATTGCACTCTCGGTCTGGGCATGGCCGTGGAACGTCAGGCAATGGAAAGTGCGAAAGTAGTTGTCGGAGAAATAAACGATGCCGCGCCCCGTACCCTCGGCGACACCCTGGTGCATATTGATGAATTTGACCACCTGATCGAAGCGACAGAACCGATTTTCTACGTTCCCCGCTGGACGCCGGATGAAGTCTACCTGAAAATTGCCGAGCATGTGGCGTCGATCGTAGAGGATGGGAGTTGCATATCCCTTGCCATCGGTCCTCTTTATGAGGCCCTGGGGCAGCAGCTGGTCAACAAGAAACATCTTGGCGTCCAATCGCCATTTTTTACTGATGCCTTGATGGACCTTGTGAAAAGCGGCGCTGTGACCAATCGGAGAAAAGGGGTATTCCGTGGGAAATCGGCGGCTTCCTATATCATGGGGACAAAAGAGCTCTTGACTTGGCTTGACAGAAACCCCCTGATAGAATTTCAACCCATCGATGTGATCATGAATCCCAAAGTTATCGGGCGCAACGACCGGGTCATGGCGATCCTGCCGGCCCGGAAGGTGGATCTGACGGGGAATGTAGCCCTCCATATTGGCAAAGGAAATTTTACCGCCGGTCCCGGGGCTGTCCAGGAACTATTCATGGGTGCCGCCCTGTCCAGGAATGGCCGGACGGTTTTTGCCCTCCCCAGCCGTAATCGGCAGGGGGAAGCCAACATCGTCATATCAGTGGAAAGCATGCCCTATCAGTTTTCCAATCGGGAGTCCCTCGATATTGTGGTAACCGAATATGGCGTGGCCTATCTCATGGGCAGAACCCTGCGGCAGCGCGCCCAGGCCCTGATCGATATCGCC
>JBAYKV010000088.1:0-11670 GCA_041664405.1 Syntrophales bacterium | reverse complement strand
TTGATCCACATCTCCAACCTTGGGGCGGGAAAGCGCATTAATCACCCCAAAGATGTGGTCGAAGTAGGTCAAGTGGTAGAACCGTATATAATTGCCGTTGATCCGGCAAAGCGCAAGATTTCCCTGTCCCTTGAAACCCCGTCGGAGGAAGAGGAGCCTTATGTCCCCGAGTCGGGAGCTACCGTCGAGGGTACTTCCGGGGGCTTTGGCAGTTTTGGGGAGCTGATCCATAAGCGCCTGCAGCAGAAACATAAAAAGTAGGCGACACCACCTCGGCAAGGGGAGAACGATTCCCCGATCTTTTGCTTGAATGCCGGATATATTATCCGGCAGGGACGGGTAATGTCTTGTAACCTCCCATGTGGATCGTATCGATGATTAAACTTCCCGGTTTGTTAAGGTCGTACGGTTTTTCGATTCTCTTGATCGCTTCCGTAATTTTAGGTTGCACCCTCGGCGTTGTTTTCAAAAAAGACGCTGCTATCTTTAAACCCTTCGGTGACGCCTTTCTGAATCTCCTGTTTACTGCGATTGTGCCGCTGGTATTTTTTTCCATCTCCTCGGCAGTTGCGGGGATGTCGAACCTGAAACGCCTCGGCAAGATATTGTCCTGTATGATGGTCTTCTTTATCTTTACCGGCATCATCGCATCGGTGATAATGGTGACAGCCACCCAGTTTTATCCGCCGACAGCAGCTGTCGCCGTCGATCTTAATGCAAAGGTGCAAATCGATCAGTTCAAGACCTCCGAGCAAATCGTCAAGGCCTTTACCGCTCCTGATTTCACGGAGATTCTGTCTAAGCGGAATATGCTGGCCCTGATTGTTTTTGCAATTCTGGTAGGTCTGGCGACGTCATCTTGCGGTGAAAAAGGGAGATCGTTTTCAGAGTTCCTGTCTTCGGCAAATGAAGTGATGATGAAGGTTATATCTTACATCATGTACTACGCCCCCATCGGCCTGTGCGCTTATTTTGCTCATTTCATAGGCGTTTACGGCTCCGACCTCATGGGCTCCTATTTCAGGGCCATGCTCTTGTACTATCCAATCGCCATTCTATACTTTTTTATCGGATTTTCGGCCTATGCCTATCTTGCAGCGAAAAAACGGGGGATGCGAGCTTTCTGGAGGAACGTCATTCCGCCCGCCCTGACGGCTCTTGCCACGGGTAGCAGTGTGGCCACGATACCTGTAAATCTTGAGGCGGCAAATAAAACAGGAATTCCCAGAGACATAAGCGAAGTGGTCATCCCCATTGGGGCAACGATTCACATGGACGGATCATGCCTGGGAGCTGTTTTAAAGATTGCCTTTCTTTTCGGATTGTTTCATCTCGATTTCACCGGTCCTGTTACCATGCTGACCGCCGTCGGCATCGCCATACTCGCCGGTACCGTTATCACAGGAATCCCAAATGGAGGAGTTATCGGCGATATTCTGATCATCTCACTGTATGGATTCCCTCTGGAGGCATTTCCCCTGGTAGCCATGATAGGCGCCCTGATTGACCCGCCGGCAACCATGATTAACGCCGTAGGCGACAACGTGGCCAGCATGGTCGTAGCCAGAATGATCAACGGCAAGGATTGGATGAGCTCTGGAGAACAGCCATGATATTAGCTTCGATTAGCCGTTTTATTACTTCAATATAAGAGAAAATTCTGCCAACAGGGCTAAAATGTTCTCAGGCAAACAATGAGAAAAGGACGGTCACTATTAATGGGGAGGGGCAAGAAAAATGCAGAAGGAACGGCTTGTGATCATCGGCGGAGATGCGGCAGGAATGAGTGCCGCCGCCCAGGCAAAGCGGATTAAACCTGAACTGGACATCATTGTCTTCGAGAAGGGACCACACACATCCTACTCTGCCTGAAGCATTCCTTACTACGTCGGCAAGGTTGTCGACGATATCCGGAAGCTGGTGGCCGTCACACCGGAGGAATTTCGAGACGAATACGGTATTGATGCCCGTATCCTCCATGAAGTCACCGAGATTGATCTGGAAAGACGCCGTCTCCGCGTTCGCAACATCGGTAAAAAGACAGCACGGTGGGAGGCCTTTGATCAGCTGCTGGTTGCCACAGGTGCTGTTCCTTTCTGCCCTGAGGTGCCCGGATCCGATGCCCGGGGCATATACGGACTTCATTCTCTCCAGAGCGGCATCCGGGTGAGGGATGTCATAGACAGGGAGAACCCGAAAAAGGCCGTCGTTATCGGAGGAGGATATATCGGGCTCGAAATGGCGGAGGCGCTTATCATGAGAGGCCTCGATGTCTCTTTAGTGGAGCAGGCCACCCAGGTCATGAACACGCTTGATCCCGATATGGGCGCCCTTGTTTCCGATGCCCTCATGCGGGTGGGTGTAAAGCTCTTCAGGGAAGAAACCTTTCAGGCCATCGAGGTCGCAAGTGGCCGTGTTCGGGCCGTCGTTACGGATCACCGCACCATTCCCGCCGATATCGTTATTTTAGGGTTGGGGGTCCGCCCCAACACGGAACTCGCCGAGGAGGCGGGAATTTCCCTCGGTGTGCGAAAGGCCATAAAAACCAATGACCGGATGCAGACGGACATCCCCGGTGTCTGGGCGGCAGGCGATTGCGCAGAATCATTCCACCTCGTTAGCCGGCGTCCTGTTCATATCTCCCTCGGCACTATCGCTAACAAGCAGGGCAGAGTGGCCGGGATCAATCTGGGAGGGCGATATGCCACTTTCCCGGGTGTCGTGGGAACGGCTGTGAGCAAGATATGTGATATGGAAGTGGCCAGGACGGGCCTCCAGGAGAAAGAGATCAAGGCCCTCGGACTGGAATATGTGACGGGAAGGATCGAAAGCGTGACGCGGGCCAGCTATTATCCCCATGCGGGGAAGATAACGGTGAAGGCACTTGCCGAAAAAGGAAGCGGAAGGCTCCTGGGTGCCCAGATCGTCGGCGTTGAGGGGGCGGCCAAGCGTATCGATGTTTTCGCAACGGCGCTGCACGCTGGATTTGGTGTCGCGGAAATGATCAATCTCGACCTCAGTTATGCCCCTCCTTACTCCAGTGTGTGGGACCCGGTCCATCTTGCCGTCCGCCGGGCCGAAGCGGCGCTGACGGGACGTTTATAAGAGCTCTGGTTCTGTCCGCCCACCGGAAAAGTCGAATGTCGGATTGACAAAGGAACATGCCGTACTGAAGATGCGTATCGCCTTTGCTCATACATAGATGTGATAGGGATGATGGAGATGTTGACGGCTGGATGTGTAGCTGTAACTTCCAAAGGAAGTGAATTATTGCGATATGTTATCAATGTACATGAATCGTAGATTTTCAAAATATTCTCACGTAATACAAATAGCGCTTATCTTGCTCATCTTGCTATCCGATCTATTCATTATCCATTCTCAATCATTAGCTCGGGAAAAGAATTTGGTATGGAACGATATGATAACCCGGGAACAAACCGAAGTCAGGGAACTACGGCTTGAGTTTGATAAGTTCATTGCCAAACAGCCTGAAGAGGCTAAAAAAGTCCGGGATAAAACCATGGAGCTTAATCGTGAATTGAGACGCTTACTCCTTGTCCATGGTATATCCTATAACACCCCCATTGAATGTCGCGACACGTTAAAAAAGATGGACGCCCTTAAAAAAAGCGTCCACGGCGGTATCAACCCGATAAATGAACAGATAAAGAGTCTCGGCCTATTTGAAAAAGAAATAAAGGGAAGAAAGGAAGAATACAGCAAATTAGCGGAAGATAAATCACTGTCCGAATCAGCCGGGATCATCAGAGAGTATGTCGAAGATCTGGAGAAGCTCTTAACCAGTACAACCACGGTAAAACAACTCCTTGCTATCTTTCCTTATACAGTTGAAGATTTTCTCCTCAGACTGGAACAAAGACGATTGGTCGTTGAGAAGGAGCTTGCTGATTTATGGGAAAAGTATTTTTTTACTTCCACACCCAAGAACTACTTCACTTCATACGCGTGGGAGCTGTCTTATATAGAGGCGACAAAGTGGTTGAAATTTGTGCCTCTTTACGGATTAACGCCTTCTGAAGAACAAAAAAGCTCCTTTAATGATTTTATCCTCAAGACTATTTTGTCATGGTTCATGGCTTCTCTTGCCGGCTTTTTTTTTCTGAAATGGCTTGGCAAAAAACTACCTGACAGCCATCCGGTCAGGTATTATTTGCCCTGCGTCATCTGGACAACTCTCGGCCTCTCAATCTTCGTCAATACCATAACTTCCGAACATTTTCAGTTCGGCACCTATCAGGCATTTGCGGATATTTTCATTTCCGGCGGTGCGGTATCCCTTGCCTGGAATCTGCGAAAAACATCACTCGCAGAGGTTCTTCGCCCCGCCCATAATATGCTTTGGCCCCTGTGGCTAATCTTTGCCACAGGAATTATTGCACAGATCTTACGCATTCCTATGGTCACAATGATCCCGGTATTCACGGCCTTGTTCCTCGTATTCAGTGTATATTACTATGTTTTAAAGAAATGGATAGCCCACGAACCGGAACGAAAACTGTCAATATTTACAGCCACACTTTTGATAATACTTGCCGCGACAGCATTTCTCGGTTGGGGAAACCTTTCCATGCTTATCTCTGCGCTCTGGTTCATGATCGTTTTAAATATCGAGCTTGGATCAGGATTAAGCAGCTATTTCTGGAAAATCACACACTCCGGCAGGCATAAATCCCCTGTCTTGATTTTATTTAGCAATATGGTTTTACCCCTTATCTTTATCGGGCTTTTAACCTTGATGGTCGTATGGGCGTCGATTTATATGGGCGGGATGCCGCTTTTACACAAAATAATTAAATGGGAAATAGACTGGGGCATGATTCGACTTCGGCTCACAACGGTTTTGACCCTGGCGGCATTATTTTTTATGGCCCGTTCTTTGATCGCCCTTTCCCACACTGCCATAAAATTTCTGAGAATACGCTGGGAAAATATCGAAGAAGGGGCCGTTAAATCTCTGCAAACCCTGTCATCTTATGTAATATGGATATGTTATATCATTATCTCTTTAAACTTTCTGGGGGTTGGCATCGGCAATCTGACCATTATTGCAGGAGGTTTATCCGTAGGCGTCGGCTTTGCCCTTCAGGACCTGATTAAAAATTTTGTCAGTGGCTTGATCCTGCTTTTTGGACGTTCCATACACCCCGGCGACGAAATCCAGATTGAAGATGTCCATGGAAGGGTTAAAAGGATCAACATACGCAGTACTGTGGTCCAAACCAATGCGGACTCCACAATATTCCTGCCGAACTCCGATCTTGTTTCAAAAAAGATTGTCAACTGGACGCATAGAGATCCGCGAGGAAGGGCAGAGATTGTCGTGGGCGTTGCCTATGGCTCCGATACAGGTCTCATAAATGATTTACTCATTCAATGCGCCCTTTCAAACCCGGATGTCTTGAAAGAGCGGCCCCCGGTCGTCTTATTCAACGATTTCGGGGATAATGCGCTCATTCTTCATCTTAGGTTCTGGATCATGCATATAGTACTTGCAAGAGACAGGGTCAGCTCAGAAATTCGTTTCGAGATTGACAGGGTTTTCAAGGAGCGCGGCATAGAAATAGCGTATCCGCAACGGGACATCCATATACGTTCTGTGGAAGGATTAAACGGCTGTTTAAAAAATCCGCCGGCCCGCTAACAACCGAAGAACCTTGCCGGATGGTATCGACGACGAGCCCCCAATAGCGATCCGGCACTACACTGAATTGATATCGTAGGTGTCTCATTTTTATTGACAAGTTCTATTACGAACACAGGTCTTAACGGAGGACAACGTTGAGCTAAATGATTAAGAAGAAGTTTGTATTCATGATAGTTGTTGTATCACTAACTATAGTTTTTTTCGTACCTTACTCAATGTCCCAAGGGAAAGGGTCAAATACCTTCACCAGCCCCACGTTGGAGGCGAAATTTGTCCTCATCCCTGCCGGGACGTTCACGATGGGTTCGCCCAGCGGTGAGCTGGGACGGTTCAGCGACGAGAGTCCACAGCGCCGGGTGACGATCAGCCGGTCTTTTTATATACAGACGACGGAGGTTACCCAGGGTCAGTGGAAGCGTGTGATGGGGAACAATCCGTCGAATTTCAGCAGTTGCGGCGACGACTGTCCTGTGGAGAATGTTAACTGGAACGACGTCCAGGGCTTTATCGTAAGGCTGAATCGGCAGGAAGGGACGGACAAATATAGATTGCCCACAGAGGCCGAGTGGGAGTACGCGGCACGGGCAGGGACGACGAAGCGATTTCATTCGGGAGACAATGACGATGATTTGTCACGCGCCGGGTGGTGTGGTAATTCCGGATCGAAGACGCACCCTGTGGGGCAAAAGACTCCTAACGCCTGGGGTTTGTACGATATGCACGGCAACGTCTGGGAGTGGTTACAGGACTGGAAGGGGGATTACCCCTCCGGTAGCGTGACTGACCCAACGGGACCATTATCGGGCTCGTATCGTGTTAATCGTGGCGGCAGCTGGAACAACGATGCCAAAAGCTGCCGGTCAGCGAATCGCAACGGCTACACCCCGTACTTCAGGAACTATCGCTTGGGGTTCCGCATAGCCAGGACACAGTAAGCAAACAGATCTCCACCGCTGAGCTGTTCCTTCAAATACCAGCCTTCACTTACCCATTCGAGCAAGCGCATTGAATACAGGTGGAAAGGCGCAAAGAAGGGAGAGGTGGAAAAAGATGAAGAGGGTATCCAGAGTGCGCAGACCCTGGGGCAAAAGATCGCCTGGCTTGTAAAGAAACTCTACAGCTGAAAGGAAACCCTTTAAAGGGAAGGCGATAGTCATAAACAATTACTTTAATCGGGGCCGACGATAGCCTTACACTTCAATATCCTGACGGGCCTCTTCCGGTGTTTCATAAATATGTGGTGCCATACCCCTTTCATTAAGTTTATCCCCCAGCTTCATGCGTAGGAACGCCCCCGTGGAATAGCGGCTGACTTTTTCATAATATTTGCCGACCACATGGCTGACCATTTCGGTATAGTAGTCAATCAATTCTGGGCTGAGATCAAAATTGTCATAGTTCACAATGGTGCGAACTCTTTTTCCCAGAGGTTCCATGACAGCGGACACCGCTTCACGGATTTCGTCGATCTGTTCTTTGCTACGGACCGCCAGACCTTCGAAATTGACGAAAAAGAGGTTGTCTTCTGGTTGATAGTGAACACGATTCTTAATCGGTATCGTCAAAAGGTCCTGCTTGAGTCCCATCGGCGCCGGTTTGAATAATCGGTGGTCCATGAGTCGGGGGGCCTGACGGATGATGGGCCGAAAATCCATCTGTCCCACGATATCCCTCTCCACGTCGATTCCCGGTGCCACTTCGATGAGTTCCAGACCTTCGGGTGTCAATTTGAAAACGCAACGTTCTGTAATATAGAGGACATGTTTGCGGTCCGCAGCAGCAACAGTGCCAGAAAAAGTAATTTCTTCCACCTTCTTGACAAATTTACGAACCTTCCCCTCCTGGACTATTTGGAGTGCCCCATTGCAAACATCGATCTTCAGGCCGCTGGCGGTAAACGTTCCCATGAACACCACCTTTTTGGCATTCTGGCTGATGTCGATAAAACCGCCACATCCGGCAATTTTGGGGCCGAAACGGCTGACATTGAGATTGCCCTCCTCATCGGCCTCGGCTAGTCCTAGAAAGGCCACATCTAATCCTCCTCCGTCATAGAAATCGAACTGGTTGCTCATGGCAATCAGGGCATCCACATTGACAGCAGCGCCAAAATCCCCGCCACCGGCAGGGACTCCCCCAATAATGCCGGGCTCAGAAGTCAGTGTGAGATATTCCTGTATCCCTTCTTCCGCTGCCACACTGGATATGGATTCCGGAACGCCGAGACCAAGATTGACGATACTGTTGGGCTTGAGTTCGAAGGCTGCCCGGCGGGCCATAATCTTGCGCTCGTTCAAGGCAATGGGTGGAACAAAGGCCACGGGAATCCGGTATTGATGGGCAAAGGCTGGATTAAAAAAGGTCCCCGCCGTTTGGCGGTGGTGCTCCATATTCGTGGCAACAGCAACACAATCCACCAAGGCACCGGGGATGACAACGTTGCGCATGGGCAGGGCGCCCCGATCGGCAATCCCTTCGACCTGAACCAAGACAAAGCCATCACTGTTCTTCGCCGCCATGGCGAGAGACAGTGCATCCAGATACAGGGGTTCCTTCTCGAAGCCGATATTACCTTCGAGATCGGCGGTCGTGGCCTTGATAATTGCAATATTGAGTTTGGGGGGCTTATAGGCCAGGTATTCCTGGCCATCAAACTCGATCACCTCCACGAGGTCCTCTTTCGTTACAGCGTTGAGCTTGCCACCGCCAAAACGGGGGTCCACAAATGTCCCCAGGCCGACCTTGGTGATTGTTCGCGGACGGCCGCCAGCAATGTCCCGTATCATGACTGAAAGGACGCCCTGGGGAAGGTTATAGCCTTCGATCTTTTCTTCCAGAGCCATCTGAGTCAGCTTGGGTGTTTTGCCGAAATGCCCACCGATGACCTTCTTCACCAGTCCCTCATGAGCGAGGTGCTGAAAACCCATCTCTTTCCCGTCTCCGAGGGTGGAGGCATAGAATAATGTCAAGTCCCGAGGATGGCCCGTCGCAAGAAACTTCTCTTCCAAGGCGCTGATGAGTTCATCTGGGCAGCCGATGCCTATAATGCCATTAAAACCAATCACATCGTTGTCCTTCACGAGATCAACAGCTTCCTCGATGCTGACGATCTTGCCGCGCCGCATTCCCGCGGTGAGATCTGAATGTAAGGGATGCTGAATTTTCGGCATGGAATCCTCCTTAGGTTATATTTAAACATTTCCTAGGTTAGGAAGAACTATAAGAAGGTCGAAAGAAATTGTCAATGAAATAGCCGTTCGGGTTGTCTTCTATAATCAAAACGACCTTACTCGAATATTAACTTTTATCGTATGCAGATATTGACATCAACTACAAAGCGATAAAATAAAATTTATTTCATATCTTTGAATTGCAGTTGAAACTTGCAGATTTTAGAGGTTGATAGTTCCGAAGCACAGAGGTAAGCTGAAGTCCATAAAACATCAATCTTGAAGAAAATGATTGAGTTCAGCCAGTTATCAATGGTGTCATTTCCACGGTGAGTATGATATAAGTAACTTCTTTTTATGATGGTTGGGGCCACTGGATACTATAGTGTAGCACCGACGTGAAACCGGACGGAAAAGAGAGAATAAGCATCAACTGCAATCTGGAGGAGAACCAAGTGAGACTATATAGGTTTTTTCAAGCATCTGTTTTTCTGCTGCTCACGTGCATTGGGGTCATGCCGATTTCTGCACAAGCCGATCAGGGGTCCCGGCCGGCGATTTATCAGGCCATCGTCAACGATAGTGTTGCCAAGGAAGAGGCTTTAATCAAAGAAAAATACCCAAATGCGATTCGTACTTCATCAGGCCTTATGTATATTATCTTGAAGGAAGGAAATGGTGCAACACCAACTAGTGGAGCGCTCGTAGAGGCTCATTATACCGGAAGGTTACTTGATGGAACTAAGTTTGACAGCTCGGTGGATCTAGGAAAACCACTCATGTTTCTGGTCGGGAGAGGTGAAGTAATCAAAGGTTGGGATGAGGCTTTTCTTTCAATGAAAAAGGGAGAAAAACGTATTCTCATCATACCACCTGGTCTGGCTTATGGCGATAATGGTATGGGATCAATTCCACCTAATGCAACTTTGATTTTTGAAGTGGAACTTATGTATTTTCTCCAATAAGTACGCATCAGGAAGCCCTTGCCGGGTCTCATCATTCATTTTCCCCATACCTCGGAGTTTTTCTACAGGCTCTTAAGGATCGACTAAGTGCCGAACACGATTATGAAGTCAACTTAAAGGCAGAGCTTGAAATAATAGGGCTTCATGAGAAAGTTGATTCACTCAGGGAGAAACAGTGGAGTGAGCTGATTTCAATTCAACAGGAGCAGCTAAGAATTTTAAGACGGTTACTGGATGGCCTACAGAAAAATCAGCGAACCACTGGTTAAAAAGCCGTGACTGAAAATGATTTGTAAAATAAAATTTTATAATATAGAATGGGGAATAGAAAAAAAAAGGAGGAGAGATCATGTTTGCACCAAAGAATATCCTTGTTCCGACAGATTTTTCAAAATATTCAGATGCGGCATTAAAGAAGGCAGTTGACATTGCAACCGGGAATGATACCAATATTTACCTCTTACATGTTATTGATGAGCAAATCCGCCAATGTGCAGTTGATTACTGCCTCAGTATTGAGGTCGTCACCAAGCTTGAAAAGGATAGCGTGAAGGCGTCCAGAGACAAGCTAAAAAAAGAAGCTGATGCAATTATCAAGACAAAAAAGATAAAAGTTATTTTTGACGTTAAGAATGGTGTCCCCTCTGAAGTGATATTAAGCGAGCAGAAAGCGAAGAAGATTGATTTGATTGTAATTGCATCTCATGGAAAGACAGGGATTATTAAGCAGCTTATGGGTAGCGTCGCAGATAAAGTAGTCAAAGGCTCAAAATGCCCTGTCATAGTTGTTAAACCATAATACTAAAAGTTGTATCTGGTACGATTGAAAGTGTCAGCAGTAATCAAGTTCAATGGACAATCCATCTTTAAGCCGTCTCGTTCTCCGATGGGACGGCTTATTAGTTTCTATCCGGAATCATCGTTTCTGGTGAATAGATACTTCTAGACAGTTGTAGATGACAGCGATAACCCACCCCACCGTCAGTTTCTTTACCTTAGCCTGAGCAGTTCGGGTTGAAATCTGCTAAACAACTGCACCGGCCTCGTTTAATGCTCTCAATAAAAAAGCAGAACTTCATGGGGCATTCAATGATGTTCTTTTCCGTTATAGTTCTGATGAAGGAGAGGTGATATGGAGAGTCGAAAGGGGTTAAATCTTTATCTTGTGGGATTGCTTTTTCTATGGAAAGGGCTTGATTCCCAACTGTCACCATTGTCGGTGGCCGCAACCTCGGCAATGAATATTTCGATGCCGGCTCAAATGTAAACTTTTCGGATCTGGATATTCTGATGGTGGGGTCTATAACACGGCAAGTATCCGCAGCGTTTGACGAATACTGGAACAGTGAGCTTTCTGCTCCCAATGTTCGCATATGTCGAACTTTTTAGTTGTCCATCTATGTGATGGCTTTTCGACTTAATCCCTGATACAGAGGTCGGCGGTACATCTGCCCGACAGGGAGAAGAGAATTCTGCATATTCTTTAAGCTGTCGGAGAAAAAAAGAGGATCAAAGAGGGAGGGGAAATATGGGATCAAAGCAGAAACAGGCGCAAATCGGACAAAAGGAATCTTTCGAACTTAAGCTGAAAAATCGGCGGGCTCTCCTGTCGGAAGAGGGGATCGAATCTCGAAAGATTGAAAAAGATCCGCTCGTAAAAAAATTGAAGGCAAATGTTACGGCCATGAACAACAGGCTGAAGGCGATTGATGCCAGTGAAAAGAAGAATGAAGAACTGGCAAAAATGAAGCTGGAGAAGGCAGCTGCCCCCCGGAAAGAGCCGGAAGGAACTAAGGGGAAGAAGGTTAAGGAAACCCCTGTTGAGGTTAAGGTTAAGGATAAGGCTAAGGTTAAGGATAAGGATAAG
>JBAYKV010000087.1:0-11842 GCA_041664405.1 Syntrophales bacterium | reverse complement strand
TTCGAATATATGACCACAACGGCGGCGGATGAGCTGCAAGCCCCGCAGGGCTGGGGGAACGCGAAAGCGTTCACTCAGCCTGAGGAGCGGCCAGCTCTATTGCCTTGATAGGCGGAGCGGGAGCGCAGCCTAGCAAGGCAATAGCGAAGCATCCGCCGCCGATAAGCTGATCGGGAGCTTGCTCCCGGTCAGCTTATCAGTGTAATAGACGGAAAATATTCCACCATATCAGACCATATAGATGGAACAATTTTCCACTTATTGCGATATTAAACCACAATACACGGAATAATGGCTGGAGTATTTTCCACTTATTACAAATCGCCTTGCCAAATTCCACTTATTACGATATTAAAGTAATGATCATGGAAAATAAACCGAAGTTCCGCCCTAATCCAAACCTCAAGTTAATGGACCAGGTTCGAGAGGTCCTTCGTTATTACCACTATGCTTATCGCACCGAACAGACCTATTGTCAATGGATACTTCGTTATATCCACTACTTCGGCGGCAAGACCCATCCGCGTCTTCTCGGGGAAAAGGATATTGAGGCGTTTCTCTCACACCTTGCCACCGCAGGCAAGGTGGCCGCCTCGACGCAAAGGCAGGCGCTCAACGCGTTGGTATTCCTCTATAAATATGTTCTGGATATCCCCTTAGAGGACAAGATCGCCCCGGCGCGCAGCAAGCGAGTGGCAAGTCCACCTACCGTGATGACTCAAGCCGAAGTTCAACGCCTTTTTGCCGCCATGGATGGCAAGCCGGCGCTCATGGCAAAGCTGATATACGGCAGCGGGATGAGACTCATGGAATGCATCCGTCTGCGCGTCCAGGACGTCGACTTCGGACAGAATCTCATTTAGGACCGACTCTGACAGCCGATGGATGGAAATTAATTTTTGTCTACCGCCGATCCCGTGCAGCCTTCGGTTCTGGGTTATGAGCAGTGTTTGTGTTTCACAATTCATGCCTTAGGCCTTACCATTGAAAATAGTTGACAAGCTATTTCGTAAATGCGATTTCCAGCGCACAATTAACAGAGGCGAAAACTGAGGATAACGTGCGGGATAATCGTTTTAAAGAGGCTTTATTGAATCCTTCCGCCTTCCCGGTCACCTGGGAACTGGTGCCGGGAAGGGGCGCGAAGGAACCGGCACAGGAAAAGGCCATAACCCTCGCCGGGCAGGCCGCTTCGGGGGGAAAGATCCATGCTCTGACCCTTACGGATAACCCCGGGGGAACCCCGGCCATGTCGGCCGATTTCATGGGCAGCGAAATTGTACATCTGGGCATCGAGCCTCTCGTCCACTTTACCTGCAAAGACAAGAACCGCAATGCTATCGAAAGCCAGCTTTACGCCTTGGATCGGGCGGGGGTCAGAAACCTCCTCGTAATGAGCGGCGATTACCCGGTATCGGGCTATCAGGGAAGACCGGCCCCTGTCTTTGATCTTGATCCGATTCATGTCCTCCAATTGATATCGGATATGAATCGCGGTCTTGAGTATCCGGGAATCAAAGGCGTCATCCGTCACCAGCCCTGCGATTTCTTCGCCGGAGCAGTTGTTTCTCCCTTCAAGGCGAGCGAAGCGGAACAGATGGCCCAGTACTACAAACTAAAGAAAAAGATCGACGCCGGCGCACAATTTATAGTTACACAACTGGGATACGACGTCCGAAAATTTCATGAAGTGTTGCTCTTCATGAAACAAAGCGGTTTTAACATTCCTTTGGTGGGAAACATTTACATCCTTCCCTTTGGGGCGGCCAAAATGATGAACCGCAATGACCTGCCAGGCTCCGTAGTTACGGATAAACTCCTCGCAGACATCGACGGGGAGCGAAACGATCCGGACAAGGGAGAAAAAGCCAGAATCCTGCGCGCGGCCAGGCTGTATGCCATCCTGAAGGGAATGGGATACAGCGGGGTTCATATCGGCGGTCACAATATTAAATACGAACAGGTGGAAGAGATCATCCGGCAGGGGGAAACGCTCACATCCCAATGGACCGGTCTGATCCGGTATTTTGATTACCCTATGGACCGCGGTTTTTATTACTTCGAACCAGATCCGGAAACAGGCCTCAACCGGGAGACGCCGATCCGGCGACAGGATTGGCCCCTCGATGCCAAGGTCGAATGCTTGTACGGTTTTTCACGTTTCCTCCATAAGCTGATGTATGAGCCGGGCAAGAATCTCTACGGCATCATGAAGGGACTTTGCCGTAATGTGCAGGGAACACGCTTGGAAGGCCTTTTTCACAGACTGGAACACTTGACCAAGGCCGCCCTTTTCGACTGCAAAGACTGCGGTGACTGCGCCCTCATCGATGTGGCCTACCTCTGCCCCATGTCGCAATGCCCGAAAAACCAGCGGAACGGCGCCTGTGGCGGCAGTTTCCATGGGTGGTGCGAGGTTTATCCCGAAAAGAGACAGTGCATTTACGTCAGGGCCTATTTCCGATTGAAGCAAGACAGGAAGGAGAAGCTGCTGGAAAAAGACATCGTTCCCCCATGCAACTGGGATCTTTATCAAACTTCATCCTGGATCAACTATTATCTCGGGAAGGATCATACCTCCAAAAGACAAGATGGCAATTCCTCGGAGCAGTAATCCGGCATATAGGCGTATAAAAGGTCTCCCCTAACCCCTTTTTTTTACCCTAACCACCTGATAACCTAAAGGTCCTTGAAGACAAAAACGGAGAAATCCGAAAGATACCCATGAATAAGCAATTGACAATGATCTTAAAAAATGTAAGAGACACGGGCCTGTTAGAGGTGGACATAAGAACGATTCAAGGGATCATGGGGCGCAAAGATGTCAAGGTGACCATGCGGCATTCACAACCGACACAGGAGCATTAAAGAAGGCCGGTGGATGTTTTGGAAGCGAGGCACAGTAATTTTCACAACACCACCAATAACGGGAAAGCAGCTAAGGTTGCAAATATCAGAAGTAATTAATAGGGCGATTAGCTCAGATGGATAGAGCGTTGGCCTCCGAAGCCAAAGGCCCTGGGTTCGAGTCCCAGATCGCCCACCATAAACATATCAATAGGTTAGCTGGTAGTATAACCGCTTTTTTATTGATTTTAATTACCAAGCCCTGCAACAAATGCCTCAGCTCATTTTTCCATACATACGATTTATCACTTCAAAGGTAACCGCTGAACGAACAAGCCAAGGCAAATTTTGGTTTTTGTCATCCAACTTCTTAATTTGCCTCCCCTCTGCGCGGCAGATGACAGGAGGCAGGTATTTTGTTGACGGAATAATATATTGACACCCAAGAGCCATTCCCCTATATTTCTGAACAGATGCTTTTTGCCAACGTAACTTGATCAGTTTCCTTAAGGCATCTGCATAACATCAGACAGTGGAGATTGAATCCCATGAAGAAAATAAAGTACGTGGCCATTCCTCCGGGCGCAATCATGCCGGATATATTGCCGGAATTTGAAATATTTATCCTCTCCCCGGATGGGACATATATCCTCTGGGCACAGGAAGGCAATAAAGTCACTTATGAACAACTCGCAAAACTCTCCGAGGGCGGCTTCAGAGAGGTCTATGTCAACATTGATGATAAATTCAAATACGAACGGTATCTTGAGGCCAACCTGGGAAATATCCTCGAGAGCAGTTGGTCATCGGACGATCATAAAACGGCGATATTCAGTAAGGTTTCCACCAATGTCGTCAAGACGGCCGTCGAATCATCCCTGGGGCTGGGCACAATGGGTGAGGAGGCGATGCAGCAGACTATAAGGATGGTCAAGAACGCCCTGATATTCATCATGGAGGCAAATTCCATACGGGCTTTGGCAAAGATGATTGGCCACGACTACCAGACGTATGAACATGCCACCAAGGTTCTTTGGTTTACCGTTGCTTTTCTCAGAAATAACCTGGACATCCTGAAAAAGATTCAACCGTCCTTTGAGACATCAGATAAAAATCAAATGATTGAAATACTTGGGCAATGCGGCGTCGGCGCCCTGCTTCACGATATCGGTAAAGCGTTTATCCCCTCAGAAATACTCAATAAAACAGGCCCCCTCACCGAAGTCGAATGGGAAATCATAAAACGCCATCCTTTCAGCGGGATGGCAATGCTTCTCGATACAGACATCCCCGCTTTCGTAAAGAAAGCCGTCTTGCATCATCATGAGGATTTCTATGGCGGCGGTTATCCCATGGGAATAGCAGGGCAGAACATCAGCATCCTGGCCCGTATATTGAGAATCATCGACACCTTTGAAGCCATGACATCGCGCCGTCCTTACAAGGCTCCTATCCGCCCCGGTGAGGCGGTGCAAATCATGGTCGGCAGACAACAGGCTAACATAGTCGAAAGTGGTCGTTCACAAGTGGATTATCGCGATCTGGACATGAAGCGATGCTTCGACGGAAATCTGCTCCGGAGATTCATCTTGTTTCTTGGCAATTATGATCTGAGTAAGTAATCCCGTTGACCCGGATGGCCACACGTCAATCAGATTTGGTTATCATGGATAATTTGAGAGATTGTTCTTTTTGTTCTTTCAATAATTTTCTCATAGTACTGACTACTCCTTTGGATGTAGTAACTCACTTCTGCCCGGGCAAATGCTAACCGGTGGGCGTTGAAAAAATCTTTGAGATGGTCCAGTGAGCCGATTTTCTTTTCGAACAGCTCTCCCCAGTTGTTTTGATACAGGATACAAAAATCGGTTACATCACTTTTGTTCGGAAGGCCTTCAAAACTGACGATGACGAGGATTTTCGTCGTTCTTTCCCGCTTCAAAAAATTCCCGAAATCGACGATAGTAATATCGTAGGCGCCAAATATCTCCCTTATCATTTTTGCCAGAGACATAATTTCATGGAGAGTGACCGGGGTGGGATTAGGATTCATACGGATGTTCCCGGAAAAATAAATATCGTTCCAGACCAGGTAGGCCAGGCAATAAACGATATCGGGACTTGCAACAATGAACCTGGATGGGTCTTTGTGGGGATGGACCCGCCATTTCTTTCCCTCATTACTGAAGATCTGCACGGGAAGATCCGGATTTTCGATCGGTTTATGCATGATGGGAATCTTGTTCGCCTTCTTCTCAAGACAAGACGAAAGCTTTCTGCCGATAATAGTCAGATCCCGCTGGTCTATTCCCTGGGTGGCGCCGTGTTGAAGGGCGCGGATGCCCTTATATATATTCAACAGCAACAATAGCACCCGGTCGCCGAATTCCGTCTGTTCATGGAGCGGCCACCCTGAGAATTCGTTGAGACGACGGATCTCTTCGTGGGCAATTGGGTATTTTTGAAACAGCTCCTTGGTCATAATCTCCTTCAGGGAAGATTTTTTTGACTGAAATTTTATCTCATACCGCAGATAGAAGCATTTTTTTATGAATTCAAATGAGGCCGCTTCAATACCTTCATTATACCTTAGTATGGCTTCCATCGTAAACATGCTCGGATCGGTATACACGGAATTCACGCCCTGGCTGAGGATGGAATGCCGGAATTGATGACAGAGCAGTTCCTTTCGCGGTGATACGATGAGCATTTCAAGAAGGAGCATCTTAATGATTGACTTCAGAGGATGAGTCAGGGATTTGTTGAACTGCCACAAAGCGGCCCCCACATATTCCCCGCGTTCTACGGACTCTATGTTACCGAGGTCGATGAAATCGTTATCCCCGTAAACATCGCGCTCATATTCATCAAGCAATTGATGATAGTCAACAGGATAATCATGGTCATGGCATACCCACCAGAGCGGTATTTTACCGCAGATCATGATGGACGTTCGATAAAACTCTTCCTTAAGAATATTCTTTTGCGTGCTTCCTGAGCTTTCATCGCTGACATTGCCAAAATTGCAGTTTCTGATGTCGTCAAGATCACTGATGAAGAAATAGACGGGCATCTTCAGATGCGCATCAAACCAGTCCTTAACAAGATTAACCTTCCGGTTGAACTGCCTTACCGCCTTTTCATCAAAAACGCTCTGGTCTATGCAGATCCAGACATCGCAATCGGATCGTGAAGTCTGACTGATGGTTCCCACGCTACCGATAGTGTATATCCCATGAATCAAATTCACTTCCGTAAGATATCTTAAATGAGTTCCCTCCTTTTTTATCCCGAACATGGTCTTGAAAACGGTTTCTCGTTTAAGGATTTCCTTATCCCTGTCAACTCCGTAAACCTTGAAAGGTTTTAACATATCTTTGACATAACCGGGAATGGAAGGATGGTTGACGCTAAGAAGCCATGGCAGGAGGTAAAGGATCACTTCGCTGTCCTTCGGCGCCAGTTGGGAAAAGGTCTTCTTCCTGAAATTGTTATATGATATAAATATTTGCTTGTTTTGTAGAAACCTTGTTGACAGCATTGCGAATCTTCTCCCGGATCACGGACCTTACTTTATGACGATCGTAGCGGTTACGGTCGGAAATGTCAATCGTCTGTTGTTTCATGGCATTTTGCAAAGAAAAACAAACCGGCAAATTCTCTTCTTCAAATATGAAAGAAGGGGCCAGAGAATTATCTCTGACCCCTTCTTTCATATTTACCAATTTTCAGTCATTCCGGGCTTGATATGCAGCCTGCCCCTTATCCCGGCTTCCGTGAGGAACGGCTTGACACGAGACTATAAAGTATTTTTAGCAGTACTTCTCTATGGCATCAGAAGCTGAATTATTTCCTTTATATCAGGCAATTCCTTGATTGGGTAGATCTTGACAAAGCTCACCTTGCCTTTTTCATCGATGATGATGTTGGCCCGCTCAGAAAAACCTTCCGTGCGGAGGATTCCCAACGATTTTGCCACGGCGCCATGAGGCCAGAAATCTGCAAGCAGACGGGTGTAATGAACCTTCAGGCTTTTTGCCCACGCCGCTTTACAGGGCACACTATCGACACTCAGTCCTACGGCTACGGTATTATATCTTTCGAATATTTTACGGTTTTTCTCAAGATCCTTCATCTGGTTGGCGCAAATCGGCGTCCATGCCAGGGGATGAAAAGAAAGGAGCACCTTTCTGCCTGGATATTCAGAAAGGATAAATTCCTGACCTTTCTGATCCCTGAGGATAAAATCCCTTGCCTTTTTTCCCACCTCTATACCCTTGTTTTCCATAGATCCAATCCTCCTCCTTGTGTTATAATTACAAACGAGAGGCGTTGCTTCCCCATTGTTGATGACCTACCTTTGTTACTATGGCACGTTGCCAACGGGAAAGATAGAAATTTTTACCCTTACTAAATACGACACTTTGAGGGACTTGAAAAGTGGGTTTTTCGCTGGTTGTGATCTATTTTTGGTTACTCAAGGGGCTAACTATTATTCCAGGAGGACGACATGATTATTGAAAGTAAGGGGCGGATCCATGATGGGATCTATGCCATCGGCGCTGCAGAATTACCCGGTTATCTGCTGACGGGGCAGTATTCGGTTTTATTTGACGCCGGAATGACCTTCATGGGGCCGCTCTATCTTGCCGAACTGAAAAACCATCTGGGAGACGTCAATCGCCTCCGGTTCCACCTCCTGACCCACTCCCACTTCGATCATGCCGGGGCCTCGCCGTTTTTAAAAAGACACATACCGAACATGCAGATTGGCGCCAGTCCGGCGGCGGCAGAAACCTTCCGTAAACCCAACGCCATCGAACTCATCAGGAACCTCAGCCGTTCACTGGAGGAGAAATACGGGGACTTGATCGGCAAAGAGGATGTAACCTTCCAGGGCCTTGAAATCGACCTTGTTCTCGACGAGGGAATGGAGATCGATCTGGGAGCAGGGCTGACCTGTAGGGTCATGGCCACCCCCGGGCACACCCGGGACTCGCTGTCCTTCTACATCCCTGAAATGAAGGCTGTCATCACCGGCGAGTCGGTGGGTGTATTCGACAGAAATTTTACTATCCATCCGGAATTTACTTCAAGCTACAAGGATTACATGAACTCTCTCAACAAGTTGGCGGCATTAGACATTGAAATCCTCATGATGAGCCATTTTTTTACTCTTACCGGTGAAGACGCCCGTGGATATATTAACAAATCCATAGACAAGACGGAGGTCTTCAAGGAGAGAATTGAAGTCTATTTGACGGATTTGGATGGGGACCGCAAATCAGTGGTTCAAAAGATCTTCAAGGAAGATTATGAAGATACAGGGGCTATTCTTCAGGACATCCGGCCCTATCTGATCAACCTGGAGGCAAAGGTGCGTGTAATTGCCGAAGGGAGGTAACAGAAGGCAGGCTTTGCGCAGACTGACGATTCTCTGCAAAGTCGTCAGTCTGCGCGGAAAAGGTATTTTTTTGAAACTCTGAGCCTTAATATCTATATCTATTTTCGTTTTTTAAAAAATCCCATTAAAAATTCACTGTCTACCGGAGAAAGGTCGAACTTGAAGACCGCCTGTTCGATAAGCTTCGGAATAGATTGGTCCGGTTTCTCTTCAATACACTGCGAAATCCATTTAATCGCCCTTTGTACATCATCGCTGTCCGGCATGATCGTTGCCATAAAAAACTATACCTCCTTCTTTTATTGATTGTTAATTATTTCTATGCTGCTGACCGAGAACCTCGTAAATGGCCATATTTCCTATTTGCGGAGGCGCCTCGGCAAACTCTATCTTCCTTACATCCACAACTGAACGAACCACTGACTGACAGGTCTTCTCAGTCATTAAGATTGAGTTCGGCCGCAATTTAGTCAGTACCTGCAGCCGAAAAACAATGTTAACAGCGTCTCCTATCACGGAATAATCCATCTTTTTCTCAAAACCGATATTCCCTACCACGACCTCACCGGTATGAATGCTGATCCCCATTTTCAGGGGCATGTCAATGAGGTTCTTCGCGAATTCGTTCACTTCCGTCATCGCCGCCTGCATCTCAAGGGCCGCACTGATGGCATTATCTGCATCGTAGGAAGAGGATACAGGGGCGCCAAAGATTGCTAAAAAGCCATCCCCCAGATACTTGTCCACAATCCCCCGGTGTTTAAAAATGATTTCCCCCATGACGCTGAAGAAGTGATTTAACATCGCCACCGTTTTTCTGGGGCCAATGCTCATGGAGAGGGCAGAGAATTCACGCAGATCAATGTTGAGCATCGTCAACATGCGAATCTCCTCAGTCACGGGCTGATCCATCGTCACATTGTGAACAATCCGGTCCACCACCTCTTTCGGAACAAACTTTTGAAACACACCCCGGATATGACGTTCTTGTTCTGCCATCGCCAGCGTCTTCTGATACAATCTGGCATTGTCAAGGGCAATACTCACCGATGTACCGATGGACTGAAGAAGCTGGAGATCCCCCTCATTAAATTCGTCTTTGAGCTTATTGAGCACCTCGATCACTCCTAGCACCCTTCCCTTGGAAATCAGGGGCACACATAGCACTGATTTGGTCGTAAAACCAGTCTTCTCATCCGTAAGGGGATAAAAATATTGGGACGTCCGCACATCCCGGATCAGGATCGGCTCTCCTCTTGTCGCCACATAACCGGCGGCACCCCTCCCCAGCTTCAGTTTCAGGTTCTTAAGTTCATCAAGGTTAACGTTCTTGTTGGAATTGAAGGATTCCTTGAAAACGAGTTCATCATCTTCGAGAAGAAGCAGCGAACCTGCTTCGACATTGATAACCGTCTGAATCATTTGCAGGGTATGTTTGATGACCTCATCAATATCAAATGTCGAAGCGGCGAGAATACTTCCTATTTGCTTCATAAAATCCATTTCCTGATCTCTTTTGTCAACCATGCCGGAAAGACGGTCTCTTTCCTGGGCCATGGACAGGAGACTGGCCACCAGTTCCAACTGTTCCTGTCGTTCCGAGAAGGCGCCTTCCTGCTGAGAACCCAGGACGAGAACGCCTGAGTTTTCTCCCTCGCTACGCAACGCAGACAGGCCGACGGATTGCAACTGCTGTTTGTGAAAGAGCTCTTGTTCAACAGGATGGCCGTTTTGTTCCAAATGATTAATGATCAGCGTACTTCCCTGCTGCATGACCTTGTCGAGTATGGAACCTTGGCAGGGATAATCCACGTTCCTCCTCAGGTCAACAGACATACTGGCTAGATAATCAAAAACATATAAAGCGGAGGGATGTTCCTTCCTGGCCATCATGATGATAACCAGATCAAAAGGAACAGCACCGCGCAACTGAGAAAAGAATGCGTGGATCATATCGAGATCCATAGCTTTCGCCTCGATCATTTTAAATCCTATGTCCATGACTTTGACAAGCTGGTTCTTTTCCGTATCAGCCTTAATAAGCGCCAGATTGTCGTAGGTAAATGCGGCATTGCTCAACAAAGGAGTGAGGATATCGGCATCCTCTTGGGTAAAAGGCTTATCGTCTGATCTTCTCGACATGGTCAACACGCCAATGACCGTGTTAGTTCCTTTCAATGGCATGCAGAGGAATGATTTTGTTCCGTAATGTTCCCTGTTCACGCGGCTGAAACGATTATCCGTCTCAATGTCTGTAACTATGAGGGGAGACTTGTTTATCACGGCAAACTTCGCTATACTGGCACCAAAATCTATACGGTCCCCCTTTTTTACTTTATCTCCATGACCAATGCTGGCCTGGACAATAAAGTTTTCCCGCCGGGGGCGCTCCAGAATCAGGACCGTACCAATGTCGGCATTGACGAGTCTTAAGGCCCTTTCCAGGGTTATGAAAAACAGATCTTCCGTATCAAAGGTCACATAACAAAGATCAGATAGTTCCTTCAGAGTGGAAATCTGCGATGCCTTTTCACGCAACTGCCCGAAACTTGATCTTAATTCCCTCTCGAGGGACTGAAATGATACGACAATCCCTTCCAACTCATTGGCAGCATCCTGCCGGGTTCCCGAAAGCTGATGGGCTGTAGACTCAGATACGTCTTTGGAAACTTTAGCAATAGAGTCAAAGATCTTCCGGACCATTGAGTAACCAAACAGGGAAAAGATGAGGAGGGAAATAAAATATAGAGGAATATATTCATCGGCAAGGATGTCATATTTAATGGCAAAAAAGAAAAATCCAAGAAGGGGAACAAGAAAGAAAAGGCTGAAAATTATGGTCAGGCGATAGCTGAGACCTTTACTCTCTATCGACATTGATGAAACCCATTTACTGAAGTTCATAACCGCCCCTGTCCCGCCGCCGGATATATCTGTAGGTGCTTTGTTGACTTACCGGAATATGCTCCGATTTTCAAGGTTATTCCTTCACCATTATTTAATTTCATAAAATCCTTGATTTCTGAAGAAAGCTGATGTAGTGAACGCGTTCGTTTTACACAATTTAACAGGACTCCTTGTCCAGGCCAGGTGCCTGGGCTTTAGAGCCGAGAGGAGGACAGATGCCAAGAAGATACGAAACCATCTTCATTACCCCCGCCGACATACCTGATGAGGAACTGCACACCTTGATTGAAAGGTACAGCGCCATCATTACCGGACGAAAAGGGATCCTGGTCAAGGTCGAAAAATGGGGCAAGCGGAAATTGGCCTACGAAATCAAAAAGCAATTAAGAGGTTACTATATCTTGCTTGATTTCGCCGGCCAGACTGATGTCGTCAACGAAATGGAAAGAAACTTCAAGATTGACGATAAGATTCTCAAGTACATGACCATCAAGAAGGAAGATGCTGTTGATCTGAAGGTCCTGGAAGCAGAAATCAACTTGCCCGCCAAGGAAACCAAGCCCGAGGAAGCTATTGTCCCATCCGCCAGTCCTGAAAAGACTGAAGAGGAAAAGGACTCCGTGGCGCCAGCTGCCGCCGAAACATCAGGATAATCAAGGGGAGGTAAAAAACGTGACACCCGTA
>JBAYKV010000086.1:0-11891 GCA_041664405.1 Syntrophales bacterium | reverse complement strand
AATGGAATCCCCCCCATTCCCAGGCGCCGAGCAGTTCAACAGTCTCGAAGCTCAAATTCATGCGCGTTACCTTCAGCTCCGGTTTTTGTGGCTGGAGAAGAAACTCGTCCCCCAAGTGGGAAGACTGGTGGAAGAGGCGCGCCCGCGCTGACCAGGGACCGTTCCGGTAGGCCAGCGGAATGCCGATAATATAGTCGGCATTGATCAGGTCCATGGAACCGGAGGCGGCGCCCAGATTGAACTGGGCGAAGACCGCCCCGCTGATACCGAGCTGCCAGTTGTCCTTCTCACCCCAGCCGGGCCAGCGCACCAGACCGAAGCTATCGCCGAACCCGACCGATCCGATATTGAAGCTTTCATCGGAGAGTTTGAGGCGGAGGTAGGTAAGATGGGTACGGGGCTCCTTGGGGCTCGCCATGGGGGCGTAAAACAATTGGTCCCTGGGGAAGAGCATGGTTTTTTTTTCGGCGCCCTGCTCGATCTTCTTATCCGGCGGTACATCGCCAAATCCTACAATAAAGGGAAGAAACACTAACAGGCACAGCCCTACAAAAAAATTTCGCATCGGTTGCTCCCTTTTCTCGGACACTGAAATCAGATGCGGTCGCAGAAAGATTTCCCCTTTTGGCCGGCGTTTTTCTGCCCGCCTTCTTTAGTTATGTTGCTGTCGACAGGTTTTGACGTGCCGTAAGTTTTCCCGACCGCAGGCTTTTTTTTCAAAAGAAAGGGTCCGGATCAGTGTAAGACACCTTTCCGGACCCTTGAGCTAAATGATCCTATTCAACGACGATTTCAAAAAGGCATCTCATGTTTGCCTTTGCCGCTTTTGAGTAAATCTCTTTAGGAGCTGCTTCGTACATGGCAGGGTCTGTCTCGCCATAGCCGATTGTAGTAAGCCTGTCCGGTGTAATGACGCCTTCACTAACGAGGTAATCACGGACAGCCGCTGATCTTCTTTCGCTTAACGCCTGATTGTAAGCATCAGTTCCGGAGGCAGAGGTGTACCCTGCAAGGCGGACTTTGGCTTTGGGATTATCCTTAAGCACCTGGATATCCCTTTTCAGGATCGCCTTCGCTTCGGGCGTGAGTGTCGATTTATCGAAATCAAAATGTACGTCCTCAAACGCGAGGATAACGACCTTATTCGACGCTGTGGCGGCAACGATCTGCTCATGAAGCGCCGGATCCTCACCCTGGATAACTACCTTCTCCGGGACCGCCATTGCTTTATAACGTTCGCATTTTCCGGTAAGTACTTTTTCCACAAAAGCACCCATGGCTGCCGGGTTTACCAGCTTATCGGCATTCACGGTATATCCGCCGACAACGTTCTGCACAATCTGTTCCGAAAGTTCTTTCCCGTTTTTGGTATATCCTACCTGAACGGCATAAACGCAGAGCCTGTCGCCGTAATCTGCGTTAAGCTGGGTTATGGCCGCCATGACGGCTCCGGACCTGATGTCGTCAATACCCGGCTTTTCAGAAAAATCACTGTAAATAATCAGGGCCGAATTACCCCCCGCCCCTTTGAGATCGCTGCCTGCTGCCGTAATAGCTTTATCCATAGGAGTTCTACCGTAAACAAAGTCGATAGTGTCTATTGCCGCAGTATATTCTTCTTTGGCGAGTGGCTTCATTCCATAAATCATGACCGTTTCTTCGGCCCAGAATTTCCTGAGTCCTGAGTTCAGCTTGATATCCGGAATCGTCGCTGTCATGTTTTTTGCGGTGGCTTTCCCATGTGCCAGGCGCGTGTCCTGATTGACATTCACCGTGCCGTGCAACTCACCCATGGAAGCAGATTTGTCAAAAATGACAATCATATTATCCGCCTTCTGAACCAATTGCCCTGATTGAATACGCGGGTTAAGGTCAACCGGCTTAAACGATGCGCAGCCGGCAAACACGACGCTAAACATCAACAAAAAAATTGATCCATACCCGATTCTTCTCATAATTAAGATCTCCTTTACATTTTAGTTGTTAAGATTCATTTATAAATTCCCTTGCCTACTTCACGATGAGATCATTCCTGACGGACGTGACCCCTTCGACACCGCGTGTTATTTGGCCCGCCTTATTGACGGCCTTTTGAGAATCAACGAAGCCGCTCAGTTGAACAATGCCTTTGCGAGATTCCACGCTGATCTGAAAGGACTTGAGAAAATCATCTGCTGCAAGCAGAGATTTTACCTTGGTTGTGATGACCGAATCATCGATATACTCCCCCGTACCTGACTGCTTCGGTGTCGATGCGCAGGCTACAAAGGTGGCGATCATCATGAGAAGGACAAGAAAACGGATAACTGTATGGCTCTTTTTCATAGTGTTATTCCTCTCTGTAAGTTTGTGGTGAAATTGTTAATATAGAACCTTCTTTCTAAACGGAACTCCGTCCCTGAATGACTCTGAGCAGCACCATGATAATGGCGATGACCAGCAGGATATGGATAAAATTACCCATCGTATGGCCGGTCACCAACCCCAACAACCACATAACTACGAGTACCACAGAAATCGTCCACAACATGCTATCCTCCTTCCTGATTGCTTATTCCCAATGCCGGCCCTGGTCATCTCCACACGGGTAGGCAGCGGGAATGCCGTCTTTTTGGTCTTGAACTCGGGCTACCCGGTTGTGGCGTATCATGCAACCACAGCCGGGAGCCCAGGGACAAGCCGCGCTCATTACTTCCCCCAAACCTTCTTGATCTGACCGATCTTTTCCTGAACTTCACCGGCCATCTTTTCACCGGCGCCTTCAGCTTCCAACTTTGGATTATCGCTCAGTTCCCCGGCCAGCTCCTTAATCTTGCCCTTAACCTGGTGAAACTTGCCTTCCATCTGGTCCTTCGTGCTGGATTTCATAATATTTCTCCTTTAGTGTTTCGAGTTGACTGCTTGGCTGTTTTGTTTCAAATAATAATTCCCCGGCAAGAGAAGATTCGTAAAGCAAATCATCTGACCAACCCGAGGATGCCAAATATAATAAGATAGATGGCAACGATATAATTCAACAATCTCGGGACAACGAGAATCATGATTCCCGCGATTAGAGCAACCACTGGCTGTGGCGACATAACGAATTGCATGCTGTTTACCCTCCTTTCCAAGTTCTTCCGGAACCGTTATTTACCCAAATCACGGGCTATGATTAAGGTTCTATGAGTCTAACCAATCCCTGGACACAAGTCACTCTTCCGGCCATGATCCTCTCATCGATCCTTGATTAAATCTTCTCTAACCCCGCCCGCCGTAAAACGCTGTGAAACATAATCTCATAGGGCTCTTTGAGAAGGTTCATCGCCCCCCGGATCACCCTGAAATGATCCGACTTCAGATGGGTCAGAAGGTTATCCTGGGTATCCCATTCTTCCAGAAGAAAGAGTCGATCTTCGTCCCCGATACTCTGGCAAAAGTCACAGCTACGGCATCCCTTCTCCATCCTTATGGAACCGGACAGGGAAGCAATCGCCTGTGACAGCTCCAAGCGTTTCTCAGGAAGGACTTTCATTCTTATGGTTACGAGGATCATGAAAGCAGCAATTGCAAATGGCCTGCCAATGGCCGAAGGAAAGCCAGGCACTTGCTTTATACCTTTAATTACATGGACTTAGAACAACATGAGGGGCGACAGAAAAGCTTGAAATACTTGATTTGGCCTCAATATTTGGTGGAACCTCAAGATATTGAGGGATAAGTTGAAGGGAGATGGACAGTATAGTCTGTTTCAAGAGTTTTGAATTAATACCGAGCTTATGCGTCCTTGTTTTTTTAGGTGCTCGGGTGGAGACCCGGGATCGTTGCGGCGCTGTCCTTTACACGAAACAAACGGCATTACTTGCGACTGCCCAGATCAATTCAGCTTGACACTGGGCAGCCGACGCGAAGCAATTCCCCTTAGGGGTGAATAAAGATGGGCGGGAAAAAGATACCAATGCCCGGTGGCGGAGGCGGGGCATAGTAGACCGGCGGCGGTACATAGACCCGCTCCCTGTAGCCATAAGGCTGATACACCGTCCGAGTCCGGTACACAGTCCGGTTGTGTTGATACCCCGGTCCTCCCGGTCCTCTGCCCTGGTATTGTTTTCCCTTATGTTTGTCATTTTTGGCAAATGCTGGCGCCACGTCTATGCTGCCGATCATTGCAGCCAAGGCAAACCCCATCATAACCCTGCCCACTATAAATCCGAAATTCCATGAACTTGTTGTTTTCATAAAGTCACTCCAATCTTGTATCGATTCCAATCACTGTTTAGAATTCATCTTTATAATCTTAGTATTGTTGATTATTTTCTCTTGGGTTTTCCATATTTACCGGTCCGGAATATTGTATCGGTACTGTTCTTTTGTTCACCCGACAAACTCGCATAGAAAAGCTCGAAAGGCGGGATTAATCTATTCAGTTGAGCTGATTGGGTTTCGATAATTTCACTTTGGAATTTCATACGCTCTAAAGCGTTCATGTTCTTGGCATTTTCAGCCCTGGCCTTGGTAAAGAAGGCGTCCATTTCTTTCGCATTGTCCCGCATCACCTGAGTAAGGTTAGCAAATAATGCTTCCTGGTCCTTGGTGATCCCTAGCTCGCCTTGAAGCTGTTTGATCTGAGCCTCAGTGTACTCGACAGCAGAGGTTTTAACAACTGTCGACGATTTCTTTTTGGCTGCGGCTGCAAAAGAAGGATCTGCATTGACAAAAAAGATTGTGGACAGAAACGCCACCATCATAACAACGAGCGTAGCTCTAAATACAACTTGATAAGCCTTTCGTTTCATAATCTGTCTCCTTATTAGTTTAATGTTCAGCGCCTGCGCATGCAGGCGCCATGTGGTTATGAATCATATTACTCAACTTTCGCGGTTTAGATTCGTTAAGTTAGACCCCCTTCCCTTTTTCACCTCCTTAAAATACTTTCACGGCCCTTTGAAGAGTCGGCTGGAAATCTCCGTTCTTTCCTCCGGAGCGAAGGGTCGTTCTATTATCTACCCTCATTGCTTCGTTCATATGCCGACCACCTCTGTAGGAACTGAAACACCTTATATTAGAACTGTCATCATCGCAGGAACAAAGACCAGAAACAGTATCTCTTTAATAAAACGTCCTTTATCCTTATATGATGCCTTATTCTTTGGCTCTAGTTCCCATAAGGACCAGCACAATTCCGCCGACAAGGGCACTGCCACCCAGAATGGGTGAAAACGGGATGGTTTTCTTGGTCTCATGGGTAGCCTGGATGGGGCCAATATCAATGATCTTCTCCCGGGTGGTATAGGTAATGCCCTGGTAGGCAAGAGCTCCTACCCCGATGGCGATTAAAACAATACCAATAATCATTGTCTGTTTCATATGAATTGATCTCCTTCCTTCGTATAGTTGCAAGATTTACAATAATGTAATAGCAAAGGGCCTGCCAATCGCTTAAAGTAAATTAAATGATTGGATTAATCATTTAATAACAAGTGATTAGATCGTCAGAACAGGACGGGATAAAAGCATGCAATGCTTTGTCTGGCCTCAATATTTGGTGGAACCTCAACATGTTGAGGGGTGGTGGACAGTTTAAGCTGGTTTTTTGTCTTCGGCCGAACTAACCGGTCTTATGCATCCTCGCGCTTAAGATGCTCGCGTGGCAGCCCTAATTTCTATCCTGTTTTTCTTGCCCTCCTCTTTCAGGTTTTCCCTGTCGAGGTTCAGATTGTTGTTGCACCTCCCGGTGTTGTGGCTGAGAGTGATCTGGCTTGGCTTCTTCTCGAGATTGCCGTTCTTCCCTCTGAGGTTGTGGCTGAGAGTGCTGTGGCTGGACTTCTCGGGATTGGGGTCGCGATTCTTGTGGTTTGGCTTCTTCTCGATATTCTTGTTTTACCTTCTGGGGTTGTGGTTGAGAATGCTGTGGCTGGACCTCGCGAGATTGCGGTCGCGACTGTTGCGGTTTGGCTTCCTCTCGAGATGGTTGTTTAAACTTCTGAGGTTGTGGCTGAGAGTGCTGCGGCTGGACCTCGCGAGATTGGGGTTTTGCCTGAGATTTTGGTTGGACCGCTTGAGACGGCTGTTGCGATCGCGTTTGGGGCTTCAACCCCTGGACACCCCAGGTATTTTGCTTCTCCCAATGTTTGCTCTTTTCCCAGGTGCGCCAGTTCCGTTGGACTTGTTGGTGGGGTATTCGCTGGTAGTCCCATTGATGCCCTCGCCAACGATGATTCCGGTAGTCATTCCTCCAGCTTGGTGGTATTCCTATATAAAAAGTTGGAACGCTTCGATAGTAGGCCCACCCTGATCTATAGTTCCGCGAGCGATACCATCGCCCATCCCACGGACGCCACCACCAACCGTTATAGAAAAAGATTTCCACATCTGTGTCAGGGACGAAATAGACATTCGTCTCAGGTATCACTATCATCTCCGGAGGTCCGGCAAATACGATGAGGGGAGGCAGAGAAATGCTGATGCCCACATCTGCCCTTGCCGTCGTTGGAATAGGAAATGCGAGTAACAACGCCAAAAGTGTTGTTCCAAAAAGTAACCTTTTCATTTTGTAGCCTCCTTTATCTATAGCCGATTTAACCTCATGAAACCGGACAGTGAAGCAATCGCTTGTGGCATCTCCGCACGCTTCTCAAAAAGAACCTTAATTCCTGTGATTACAAAAATCACTGAGGAGTAGTCATTGTGGCCTTCATTTCACGGTGTACCCACGGCCGTCGAGACAGGCGCCCATCGCCCGCTGGTAGTCCACACGCTTCTGGCTCATTTGAACTGCGGGCACACCGGCAGGCGGCTGAGTAGGATCGTAGCCTGTCTGGCTCACCGCCCAGCGGTGGCACTCGTAACGATCGGTTGACTGTTTCTGTTCGCTCTGACCTTGGCGGGGGTAAATGAACAGCTGTTCTGACGATATCTGGCCTGCCGACGAAGGCGTCTGACTGACTTCGCCCTTCGGTGGCTCGACCACGATATAGCCGCCCGCACCTTGAGTGTAGTATATTTCGTTTGCATAATAATAAGGTAGACCTCCTACCCAGATCGTCGCGTAATAGGGAGGCAAAACGGGAACGATCATTCCGAACGGCGGCGCAACGATGACGAAGCGCCGTCCCTGCGGGCGATACCAGACACCTCCTTGGGAGTAGTATCGTGCATTGCCATAAAACACCGTCCGGTGGCCGCTGGGAAGCGTCGCAATGAACTGACCGCGAGACGGGTAGTAACGGTTATGGCCATAATTTGCATCCCTGAATTGTTGATTATGGGAACCGCGTTCGTCCGCGCGCGCCACCTGGGTGAGCCCGAACCACATTACTACTGACAGCGCAGCCAACATAATGCCGAGAGCAAAGTACCAACTCTTATTGTAAAGATATGTCATGGCTATTGCCTCCTTAAAATCGAATATAGATTCCCGGTCTTCCTCACTGTACGGTATACCCGCGGCCTTCAAGGCAGGCGGACATCGCACGGCGGAAGTTGAGTGCCCTTCCTTCATATTGAGCGTCAAGTGACCGATCGCGCTTGGAATAGGCTTCCTCCAACTGCCTGGCAGTCTGCTGCCTTGACGAATCCGACGCCGCACCGACGATGGCCCCGGTCCCCGCGCCGATCAATGCGCCAGCCCCGGCGTGTCTCGGTCCGCCAATCAAAGCGCCCAGCACCGCACCTGTGATAGCCAGAACGGCGGTATCATACCCGGGTGGAGGCACCGGCACCACCCGGACGCGCTGCTCCAGCGGGACAGAAGACTGACTCGGATCGAAACCGGTCTGCTTCACCGCCCAGTTGTAGCATTCATAGTGGTCACGCGACTGTTGCTCCGTTGTCTGCCCGGCTTTCGGATAAAAATAGATCTGGGTAATGGGAGCCCTTGGGCCTCCGCCGACATCTCCGGGGACTGGTCGTGAAACCTCGCGATACGGAGCAGGATAACATCCGGCCAATGCCAAGACCATCAAGAGAAGGAAAAGCCGAAATCCAGCTCTTGGTACCCACTTTTCCGTTACATGTTTGTGTGTCAATAACTTACGCATTATTATCCCCCACATGAACCTGTGGCATTCAATGCCTGCCACTTAAAATTGTTAAAATACTGACACTGAAGCAATCGTCTATGACAACTCCATGCCCTTCCCGGAAAAAAACTTCATTCGTGTGACTACACGTATTAAAAAGGATGTAATAGCAAAGGGTCTGCCAATAGCCGCAGAGGAGCAATAAGTTATTATTTATTCTTTAATCACGGTAAGTTAGATAAACAGGGGAGAACAGCGGAAAAGCATGAAATGCTTCGTTTGGCCTCAATATTTGGTGGAACCTCTACATGTTGAGGGATGCGATGAAGGGAGGTGGACAGCCTAAGGTGATTTCTTTTGTCTCCGACCTGAATTAGGATATGCCTGGTGAAGGAATTCTTGACACCCTTCATCCGACACTGCCTAAGGAGTTGAGGCAATAAAAAAGGCCCCTCATGGCGAGGGGCCTTTTTTATTAGAGCTTTAGAGGGAAGGCGGTTACTTCTTGTCAGCAGGAGCAGCCTTCTTATCATCGGCCTTTTTGTCAGCAGCGGCCTTCTTGTCATCGGCCTTCTTGTCAGCTTTGGCCTTCTTGTCGGCGGCCTTCTTGTCAGCTTTGGCCTTTTTGTCAGCGGCCTTCTTGTCAGCGGCAGCCTTCTTGTCATCGGCCTTCTTGTCAGCGGCGGCCTTCTTGTCAGCGGCCTTCTTGTCGGCAACGTCCTTTTTGTCAACAGACTTCTTGTCGGCCTTTACGGGCTCACCAGCGGGCTTTGCGGCCGGGGCAGCCTGTGCAAACGCCAAACCGGACATGGAAACTGCGAAAAGGATGGAAACGACAATGGACATTAACTTCTTCATATTTTGTTGCTCCTTTCAGATTTTAGTTATTTTCGGTTAATGCACTTGGCATGCCAAAATCTTCACTGTAAAATATATACGAAAAATCAATTGCTTATAAATGTGGCTTGTTTGAGACCGGATTTAATCAGCGCGTAGTTGGGGAATTGAACCCCACATAATGAGGAATTATTCCCTTGTTTTTGATCCGTCTGACGGCACAAGAATTATTGAAATCATACAACCTCCTTTCTTTACTTACCTCAGATCCGCCCCATGAGGAGCAGGATAATAAGAATAAGAAGAACCAATCCAAGTCCACCGCTGGGATAGTATCCCCAGCTCTTACTGTGAGGCCAGGTTGGTAGTGCGCCGACGAGGACGAGTATCAAAATAACGATCAGTATTGTACCCATGTTTTTTCTCCTTTCCTGTTATCTGACTCTCTTGTTTGTTGGCCAACAAAGGCTGCCAGTAGCGAGCAATAAATGCAAATGGAATGAAATCTTCCTTTTTGTTCATTACATCGCGAATACTGCCGACAATTTCTGCCAATTCGACACTATCTTTATATTCCAGTTTGGCTTTGCACCTGACATATCCATACTTCTTCCTTAAGAGCCCCAAAAGCCTCTCGCCTTTTCCTTCGATCTCGCAAAGATCGTTATCGGAGAGCTTGCCCCACTTCTCCTTAACCATCCCCCTGATCTCCAGCCATTTCCCTTTCAGAATATCTTCATTCATATCAAGCCTCCTTTTGGCTGAAGTTGATTGTTATCTGATTGTGCATTCCCACTGCCGTCTATTCCTGCCACCATACAAGCCGGCAGTGGGAATACAGTCTCTTGGTCCTGGACAAGGACTACTACTCGATGGTCATCTTATTCTTTACGCTCTTCACACCGTTTACGTCGTTGGCGAATTTGGTGGCCAGGCTCAATTCGGCTGCGTTGGCGGCCTTGCCCTTCAATGTCACTACACCCTTATTCGTGGTGACCGAAGTATTGATGGCACTGGTCGAGCGGTGATATAGCAACGTCATCTTGACCTGGGCGGTGATGGAGGCGTCATCAATCTTTTCGCCTGTCGTTTGCTTCTTTTTCGAGGTCTTTGCCACGGTCATCTCATTATTTACGTCTTTAACCCCTTCGACATCCTTGGCGTATTCGGTCGTCAGATCCTTTTGTGCCTGGTTGGCCGCTTCGCCTCGCAGGGTGACGATCCCGTCTTTGGTGTCAACCTCCGTCAGGGCGCTCACGTTCCGATGATAGAGGAGCATGGTTTTTACTTTCGTCATGATCCATGCATCCGAGTTTGCGGTGGGAGTATCCCCTTTGATTTCCAGCTTGTTGTCCACACTCTTAACCCCCGGCAAGCTCGCCACAGTCTCCTGGGCCAATGTTTTGTGGGATTCTGCGGAGACAGTTCCCGTTAAAGTAACAACGCCATCGCTGGACTTGACTTTAATATCATCACTCTTTAGGTAGGTCTTGAACACATAGGACTGCTTGGCAGATGATTCGATGCGGCTGTCCATTTTCGAAGCCTGCACCGGCAGACTAAACGCCAACAGCGCAACAGCCGCCACCATCATTACTACTAATCTATGCATTTTTCTCATTTGTACTTTCTCCTTTAATTGCTGTTACTGTTGTTTTTGGAACGCTTTTTACTCCGAAGACCCCATGCCTTTCGGAGTCCTTCAGGTCTAGACCGTCCCTGAGATATCTGCCGAATCTTTGATCAATATGGACCTGTAGTTTCTGCCACTCTTTATCTGCAGAAATGTGATCCATTTCAATTTCCTCTTAAGTCTTTGCCGGTTCGTTATATGCTTCCACACCTGCATGGATGGCCTTATTTAGCTTCTCCTTGCTCCCGGCGTATTCCGCTTTTCCCCGCTCCACGAGTCCCTCAGCATCCAGCAGCGCCCGCTCATAGCGTTCTTTGGCCTGTCCATACAGCTTCTTTGTGGATTTTGTCAGATCATCCCGGGTCTCACAGCCGCTTTTGGGGGCATACAGAATACCCACAACCATACCGACCACTCCCCCGATAACCAGTCCTTTAACCAAATTAATCAGTGACATCCTTTTCATACCTCCTATATTTATTATTGTGATTGGACTCAAATATTCGACTTTTCGATGCTGACCAAGATCATACGGATCGTGTTTGCAAGTGGCTTGTCAACAAGGGAAACAAAACCAGAACCTTGGATTAATCGTTAAAAAACAATCATTTACATGCAAAGAAGAGGAAGGCGGAAAAGCATGAAAAGATTCGTTTGGCCTCAGTATTTGGTAGAACCTCAACATGCTGAGGGATACGTTGAGGGAAGGTGGACAGTCTGATCCGGGGTTTTATTTCCAGCCGGACCATCCCGAGCTTATACATCCTCGCTCTCAAGGTGCCCGGTTTAGACCCGGAACTCATTCCGCCACGACCTTCTTCGCAATCAAGTCACCAAGCAGCCTTAACTGCTCCTTCTGGATTGCCAATAGTTCACCCCACTGGCCTTCTCTCAACAAGTCCAATTTCTCGTGTAGCAGCATGATTTCGATTTCGGCCTTTAGATTGACCTCGTAATCATGTTCTGCATGGACCCGATCTTTTTCTGCTTGCCTGTTCTGAGACATCAAGATTATGGGCGCCTGGATGGCGGCTAACATTGAGAGAAACAGGTTGAGCAAAATATAAGGGTACGGATCAAAAATCTTGTCATAATTAACAAGGATGAACGAGTTTAAACCAACCCAGGCGGCCAAGGTTGCAGCAAAGATAGCGATGAATGTCCAGGAACCCCCGAAAGTAGCAACCGCATCTGCTGCCCGCTGACCCAAAGTTGCCGTTGCATCAAATTCCTTTGAGGTGTTTCTTGCAATGTGTTTTCCCTCTGCGATATGATGTGCGACTTTTTGAGTGCCCTCGTCCAATGACGCATAGGGCATGCCAAAATATTTATTTGCAATGTCATCAGGTTTTTGCATCATGTCTCCCTGTGATCGTACGTTTCCGCCTTAAAAAGTACTCATAAAATCACTCGGTATTTTT
>JBAYKV010000085.1:0-12060 GCA_041664405.1 Syntrophales bacterium | reverse complement strand
GATACGGCGGGGAATATCGAGGCAGTGAAGGAAGCGGTGTATGTCATCAACCCGACAAACCAAACGGGCGCAGTGCATCTGCCCCAGACAGGGCAAACGTCCTGTTACGATGCAAATGGTGCGGTTATTTCCTGCACCGGGACGGGGCATGATGGTGAATTGCAGAAGGGTTTGGCTTGGCCAAATCCCAGGTTTACCGATAACGGTGACCAGACCGTGATGGACAACCTTACGGGGCTGATCTGGACGAAGGACGGAAATGTCATGAAGACGCGGGACTCCGGCTTCGACAACGATTCTACCGCTGGTGATGGCACCGTCACCTGGCAGCGTGCCCTCGATTACATCAAGAAACTGAACCAGGAGACTTACCTTGGGCATAACGACTGGCGTCTGCCAAATATCATCGAGTTGGAGAGCCTTGTCAACATCGGTCTGTTAAATTCCGATATCTGGCTGAATTTGCAAGGCATGTCTAATGCTCAGTCGTCCAGCTATTGGTCATCCAGTACCGTCGCCATCCTCCCCAACTACGCATGGAGCGTCTTTTTGACCACTGGCTTCGTGAACACTGGCAATAAGTCCATCAACTTCTATGTCTGGCCTGTACGACATTCCGGACAGTTTGGATTATTGGGTTCTTCGATCATTTCTCTACCTAGAACAGGACAGACAACGTGCTACAACGCCTCCGGTTCCCCAATTGACTGCGCCGGGACTGGGCAGGACGGCGAACTCCAGATGGGCGCGGCTTGGCCAAATCCCCGGTTTATGGACTATGGCGACCAGACGGTAATGGACAACCTGACGGGGCTGATCTGGACGAAGGACGGCAATGCCCCTGGCCCCGCCGCCTGCTCCCCTGGCGTAGCCAAGCTCTGGCAAGGCGCCCTGGATTACGTGAAGTGCCTCAACACGAATTATTACCTAGGTCATAACGATTGGCGCCTGCCCAACAGGAAGGAGTTGTGGAGCCTGGTCCATGTCGGCCAATCTAATTCTAATATCTTTTTGAATCTACAAGGATTATCTAATGTTCAGGCGGATGAATATTGGTCTTCCTCTGCCTACCCCCTTAAAGACTACAACGGCGCGTGGTGCGTCCCTTTCAACTATGGCGGCGTGAGCAGTGGCGCTAGGCCCTACAGCTATTACCATGTATGGCCCGTGCGCTCCGGAGAGTCTGGATCATTTGCTTCTTTGGTAATTTTGAAGTCTGGTTCCGGGGCAGTAACCATCACCCCCACAGGCATTGTCTGCTCCTCTGCAACCTCTGAGTGCAGTATGCCCTTCTCCATAGGGACAAACGTCATCTTGACAGCGAAAGCTGACGCTGGAGAGGCATTCGCCGGCTGGTCCGGTGGGAGCTGCCAAGGAACATCGCCGTGCACCGTCACTCTGAACGCAAGTACAACCATTACGGCCACCTTTACAAAGGAGCCACCAGGTAAAGGCGACATCAACTATAACGGACAGGTAAATCTGAACGATGCCGTTTTGGCACTGCAAGTCATCGTCGGCATTTTACCTCAACAAATGGTTTATAAAGAGGCTGACGTGAACGGAGATGGTAAAATAGGCCTGGCAGAGGTTATTTTTATCCTTCAGAAGACGGCGGGAATGAGATAATATTTGATGCTTTCGGATAAGCGTCTTTCTGTTGCGAAGTTGTAGAATGACGCTTGAAGAACTTTGCCGCTACGTCAGCCTATGGGGGCCATTACCGAGATAACATTTGCCCGGTGGCACAATGAAGCTTACAAGAAGATTGCCGGTAACTCCGACTATCGCCCATCGGTTCCGCCAATATGTTCCAAGAAGGACATATTCGAGGGACTGAAGAACTCACACAAGTTCATAAGGCGCAAGTTTATTTGGGTAATCGTAAAAAGTTGTGGTTGAGGAGTCAGAACATGCCCTCATCCATCAATCGCAACAATGTTGATATGTCCACTCCATAGTTGATTGTTGGTGAATCGGAATCTGTTGATGAGACGTAATAGAAACGATCTTCGCGCCGGCGCTTTTTGGAAAGGTCTTCTCGTATAGATTTCCGTACTGCATCAAGAGATGCATTGACCATTCTAAGCACATGAAATTTGTCTACTACGATGAAGGCCGAGGGGAGAAATGTGCGCACAGCCTCCCTATAGGGCAACCACATATCCATCGTGACGCATTTGATGGCATTCCGATCCGGGTTTTCATTATCACCAACTGCTGTTCCAGCTCTTCCCGGTTATAGTGGTAACCCCTTGATGATGTTGATTTTTAGTTTTCCTCCGGTAATGTCAAAACAATCCCAACAACAAATATGCAATTTGAGTTTTAGGCTTGCGAATTACATATTTTGTGATAAGGTATCACCATGATTGATAGAACCATTGAACCTGTCCTCCTTGGGCTGGCACAACAGTACCCCGTCGTTACGATCACGGGGCCGCGTCAAAGCGGCAAGACCACTCTTTGCCGGAAGGTATTCCCTACTCTGAAATATGCCAATCTTGAAGCCCCGGATACGCGTATGTTTGCCATTGAGGACCCTCGCGGTTTCCTGGCGGCGAACCGTGATGGCGTCATCTTCGATGAAATACAACGAGCGCCCGAACTCCTCTCTTATATCCAGACCATTGTCGATCTCAAGAACAATCCGGGACAATTCATCCTGACAGGCAGCCAGCAGTTCGAGGTTATGAACACCATCAGCCAGTCCCTTGCCGGCAGGACGGCGCTCCTGAAGCTACTGCCCTTTTCTCTGGGTGAGCTGAAACAGATGCCTCAATCAAGAATTGACCGTCTTATGATCACTGGATTCTACCCCCGCATCCACGACCAGGGGCTTAACCCTGCTCAGGCCCTCGGTGATTACCTGGAAACATACGTGGAACGGGACCTTCGCCAACTCGCGATGGTGAAAGACATCTCCCTTTTTGAAAGGTTCCTGAAACTATGTGCCGGCCGGGTGGGGCAGGTGTTGAATTTCCAGAGCCTCGGAAACGACGTCGGCGTATCCCATTCCACCGCCCGGTCCTGGCTGAACCTCCTGGAGGCAAGTTATATCATTTTCCTGCTCCAGCCGTGGCACTCGAACGTTTCTAAGAGATTGATCAAGTCCCCGAAGCTGTATTTCTATGACGTCGGACTCGCATCCTTTCTCCTCGGCCTGGAAAATGAAACGCAGGTAAGCAGAGACCCGCTACGGGGAAGCCTCTTCGAGAACATGGTGGTGATGGAAGCGCTGAAATACCGTTATAACCGGGGAATGCGGAGCAATATCTTCTTCTACCGGGACAGCAACAGCAATGAGGTAGATTTAGTCGCCGAAAAGGGCAGGGATCTTTGCGCCATTGAGATAAAGGCGGGCGCCACCGTGAACCCCGACTATTTCAGGGGGCTGCACCATTTTGCTAAAGCCGTCGGGAGTAGCCGGGTGGTTAGAGGCGGCGTTATCTATGGCGGGGAAGAAATGCAGGAACGGAGTTCTTTCCCTGTTTATCCGCTGAGCCTCTGTGAAGATCTCTTTGCCGAACAAAAAACAGAGTAGGGATAGATTGATTGGTTTAACCCGTGAAGGCTATGGAATTTCTGAGTTAATGAACCCGTAGATGAGCCGAACAAGATAATCCAGGCAACGGGGAGGGGCTTGCACCCCATAAGTTCACCCACCTGAGGAAGATAGGTAATTATGGATGGAAAACCTGCTGAATGGTGGTGTGGGTACAATCCTAACCCGGCTACATTTACAAGCGATCCTAACGCTGCCGCCGTTTATCCTTCCAGAGGAGAACCTCTATTAACGAGCCATAAAGTTGCCCATCAACGACTATTTACGATTTTGCAACCGGGGAACATTGGGAGGTGCGGACAGTGGATCAACAACTTTTTACGAATACCCCTAAAATTTAAAGTCCTCACAGATGCGGATATTTTCTTCGGCCAGCTCCTGATATGCGACCCTCATCTGTTCCGCTACAGATATGTCTTCCGCTAATCGCTTCTCTGCCTGGATCTTCTTATATGCCCTTCTTAAATGCCCATAACTGCACTTCATCTTAAAGGTTTTTTTGAGGTATTCCCCCAGGTCCCGCCATGAAAAATTCTCTTCTTCCCTCAGCTTTGTGATTACGTGGTAGTATGCTTTCCGGATTTTCCCCTCCACTGGTCCTTCTTTCCTTTTTCGTTTTACCTTCACCCTCGCTACTGATAGCGCCTCCAGTGCTTTCAGCTCCTCCGCCGAGTATTTCCCCTTCTTTTCTTTCGGCCCCAGGAGCTCTTTTACACTGTGTATCGCCAGAGTCCAGGCCGCCAAGTGGAACTCTGGCATAAGATTCTTCTCTCTCTGCTTCCATAATTTTTGTACGATCTCGCCATGCCGCCTGGCGATTTCGATCCGGACCGCTTCCGGCTCACGCGAAAACCAGCGAAATATTTTATCGCGCTGGGCTTGAGTAAGTGGCGAAGTCAACTGATCCATGTAGTCCAGGTCGTAAACGATTTTTTCCATTTTGCATTCTTCCTTATGCGATGCGATATGAGATATTATATCGCGATGCATAAGAATAATGCAAAAATAAAATCACAAAACAAACTCACTAATTTCAGAAAATTGGTTATCCAAAGCCATTTCCCGCATTGCTCTTTAAAAAACGATAGAAATATCTTTGGATAACTCCTTTTTATAAGGTGAGGCAGGCGATCGTCCGCAGCCCCATCTCCTGCTCTATAATATCGGGGCTGACGAACAGAAAGCTGACATTTAATCTGCTAACAAACCGGATAGCGAGGATTCTTACGAAGGATTTGGGGTTTTTGATTCATTTTTTACCATAGCGGCACTGTTCATTATGCCAATCACTTTCTTAGCGAAGTGTTCTGGTAGATTCCATGTATGCTTTATTTTTCGCCTTTTGAGTTCTGGAAGTTCGTTGTCATCAAGCCATGCTCCTCTGTGTCGTGCACAATACATCAAAACTTCTATCAGAGTCGTATCCTCAATTACACATAGATCGTGATTGTAAAGTATGAGCGTTGTATATTTGTCGCTTTTTTTGAGCATACGTTCAATCTCGAACAGATAAAACACATTTTTGCCTAATGTGACGCGACATATGGCTACCTGCCTTCGTCTTCTTCCCCGATGCGTTCTTGTCCACTTAACTGGTTCTCCATGCGCGTCGGGGAAAAAAGATACGTTCTCGTCAATATTAGAAGGTATGATAACCAAATAATCGCACTGTATATATTCCCTTTGTCCCAGAGCTTCTATACCTTTCTGGAAATTATCAAATGTTGCAGGCAACCCCTTTTCCCTACCCACTTTAGGAATTTCGTCTCCTGCTGAAGTTGTTGCAAAGGAAGAAGGAGCCGTCTCCGATTTCTCGTGAGTTGGCTCCCCCGTTGAATGTAATATTTCTGGTGGGGATGCTGAAGGAGTCGTCAAGGACGTTGTTGCTGCTGAAGATGGTTCTTTATGTCTGTATTTACTATCACTTGTTTTCTTGGGAGGCTTCTTGATTTCTTTGCCTTTAAGCTCAGCAAACCTTGAATGATGCAAATATTCCGTGTATTTTCCTCTGCTGACATCAGGTTCTTCATCGTCCCATATTATAGTTTCCTCTCCCAGTTTTTCTCTATTCCTATCAGGTCGGTCGTTCCGTTCAGACGATTTCCATTCACCAGAGTCATTTTCAGGCGACCTGCCAAAGTTGTCTCTAATTAATGTAAGCTGCTCATAAGGAAATTTTCCTGTACATGAAATGATCTCAAGAACCAGAAATCTACTCTTGTTTCCGGAAGAGATTTCTTTCCCCCATACAGTTAATATTGTATCTCCAGTAAAAGGTGGTATCGTTTTTGGATATGCTTTTTCTTGTGTAGGCATAATCAACATGGATTCAAATATACGTCTGGCGCCTCTGAACGCAGTTTGATCGCATGCAATGCGTGCCACAACCCAGGCGTCATCATCAGTATATTCTTTTCTTAATTGCAATACATACTCGCCATCGCTTCCCTGATAGCTTTTCTGTTTGTTGAAGAGTTTCTCTTCATTGAGATAGAATTGTCCGTTAAAGAGCGACCTGCAAAGTTCAGTGCTTCCCGCATAATAAAACCTGATCAGTTCAACCATGGGAATAATAATACCATAAGGGTCGTTCTTGTATTCTATACAGAGACAATGAGATTTTAAAGCATCCGAATTTTTATTAAAATCGTAATAATAAGGTGGGATCAAGAAATGTCCATCTCGGTTTTCTCCGGATTCGATTGTAGTCATTGTTGTATCTGATAAAGATAATTCAAATTTTCTCTTTCCATATTTATCTCTTGTAAAACCTTTAGAACATCCAATATACTTTCCATTTTTCCAGATGCTCCCAATGGCTAAGATAGGCAATTGCCCGACACCAACCCGTATCATACGAAAAATTTGTTTGCCCGCCGTTTGATTCAAGAGGATGCCAATGGTCGGTTCATGCGGATTATTTGGATTTCGACTCAAATCTCCAAACCACACTATCTCCCATTGCAAATCATCTTGGGGGAATTTTGAGATTATTGGTATCATCAAATGTATTTATCCATTTCGATATTCATAGTTGCATCAACTTTGGTATAGTTGCATCAACTCTGAGAATTGACAATTAGTCCGGCATCGGAGATGGTATGATGGGGCGACCGGAAGGGACGCCGCCTGATCATGACCTCCCCTCTGTTCAACAGCCCGGCTACTGAATATATCTTGGCCGCTTCGACGGCCTCGGCGAAGGAAAGGGCCGGCAGAATGGACGGCAGGCGCCGGGCCAGCATCGTTTTCCCGCTCCCCGGAGGACCGAGCATAAGAATATTGTGCCCCCCGGCGGCGGCAATCTCCATCGCCCGTTTGGCCTGATCCTGACCCTGGACATCCCGGAAGTCGTGGTCTTCAGGCAAGGGTCCCTGAAACATCGCCTCCACGTCCAGTTGCATCGGTTTGATTTCCCTGGCGCCATTGAGAAACTCCACTACCTCAGCGAGGCTTTCCACCGGGATGACCTCAATACCAGCAACCATGGCCGCTTCCGGGGCATTGTCCGGGGACAGGATGATACCCCGAAGCCCCGCTTCCCTCGCCTGAAAGGCCGCCGGCAGGGCCCCGTGCACCCCCTTGATCCGTCCGTTCAGAGAAAGTTCTCCCAGGAGGATGTAGTCGTGAAGCATGCCCGGTCCGACCACGCCTTCCGCCGCCAGGATGCCTGCCGCAATGGGAAGGTCAAAACCCGTTCCCTCCTTCTTGATATCCGCCGGGGCAAGATTGACGGTGACATGATGCCGGGGAAAGGGGTAGCCGGAGTTTTTTACGGCCGCCTTGATCCGGTCCCGACTCTCCCGCACGGAGACATCGGGAAGCCCCACCGTAGAGAACTGGGGCAACCCCGGCGAGGTATCGACCTCGACGTCAATCAGGTAGGCCTCAATGCCGATAACCGAACTGCCAAAGATTTTAACAATCATTCAAGACCTTTCCCATCCTAGAAAGCCTTTTGCCAGGCCTGCTTCACCGGAAAACATTTAGACAGAGACACAACTCCCTGGGTCTGAGCTGAAGACTAGTGGATATATATAGAAGACCAGAAGTTTTTTCAACTATCTTGACGAGACAAAAAGGCTGTGATAAGTTAACGCCAATCAGGAATACATTTATGCCAAAGCTAACTCATCTGGATGAATACGGTCAGGCCAGGATGGTGGATGTTACCGGGAAGACGCCGACGATGAGGGAGGCGGTGGCCCGGGGCAGGGTCATTATGAAGCCGGAAACCCTGGCCCTCGTGGAGGGCGGCAAAATTCCCAAAGGGGATGTATATGGAGTTGCCAGAATCGCCGGGATCATGGCCGCGAAAGAAACGGGGCGCCTTATCCCCATGTGTCATCCCCTGGAATTGACAGGGATCGATGTCTCCTTTCAAAGTAATCATGACCGGGGGGAAGTCGCTATTGAAGCGAAGGTGAAAACCGTGGGACGAACGGGCGTGGAAATGGAAGCCCTTACCGCCGTGAGCGTCGCCGCCCTGACCATCTATGATATGTGCAAAGCCGCCGACCGGGACATGATCCTCACCGACATCAGGCTGATCTCCAAGCGGGGCGGCAAAAGCGGAGTATTTAACAAGGAAGAATGACCATGCCCAAAGCCGTTTACCGCATACGTCGATCCTTTATCATTCCCCTGGCCATCGACGTCCTGCTTCTCTGCGTCCTCCTGGTGCTGTCCTTTGCCGTAAAAGGATCGGTAACGGAGAAAATCGTCTTATCCGGGTTTTTTATCGCTTCCCTACTGATCATGATCGAGGCGGTCAACCGGCGGATCGTGATCACCGAAGGTGGCGTTACACTTAAAAAGCTAGCGAAAACAAGGAACCTCCTCTGGAGCGACATCACCCACGTCGGTTGCCTCAGCATGCGAAGCAAGGTTTACATCCTCTTGACAACCAAAAAGGGATTTCACATCCTCTCCAATGCCTACGAGCCCTTTTCCACTCTTATCCGGGACATCGTAAATCATCTGGATACGGAAAAGATCGAAGTCGAAGGGGAGGTTAGAGCGCAGATGGAGAAGCCTGTGGAAAATCTCTCTGACCTCGTTGCCGTGTGGATCGCAGCGGCCCTCCTCATCTGTATCATTTACATTAAATTCATCTCATAGAACAAGGAAGATCGCCGCGTATGAATGACATAATACTAGCTAAATCCTGTGGAAAGAAAGCCGAGGGGTTATCCTCGCTCCATGCCGTCGCCGAGGATATTCTGGGTCAGAAATTAGAGGATATCGCCACCATTCTGAGCGGTTCGGGAAACGGGAAGAGCAGACTTCATGAAGATATCGTGGCCATCGTCGAACGCTGCCTGTTCAGAATCGCCTTGCAGAGATCCCATAACGTCAAGAGCCGGGCTGCCGACTATCTGGGGATCAACCGTAACACCTTTCAAAAAAAGATGGTGAAGCTTAACCTGGAAGATTGAATAACTATTAATGTCTATGAACCAACAATCTAAAATCATTCAGCTTCTCGAAAAAGGGGTGAACATTCCCAATCCTGAAATGGTGGATATTGGCGAAGAAGTCGTCATCGAAAGGATTGCCGGCGAAGACGTGTCATTTTTCTCGGGAACAAGGATTTGCGGTGAAAAGACATATATCGCCAAGGGGGTCAAATTGGGCCTCGAAGCTCCCGTAACCGTGGTCAATTGTCAGATGGGGCCCCAGGTGGAACTTAAAGGCGGGTTCTATGCCGACTCGACATTTTTAGCGAACACCAGTATGGGTAGCGGCGCCCATCTCCGTGAAGGCTGCCTTATGGAAGAAGAAGCCAACGGGGCCCACACAGTCGGGATGAAACAGACCATCCTGTTTCCCTTCGTCACTCTCGGCAGCCTGATCAATTGCTGCGACTGCCTTGTGGCCGGGGGAACGAGCCGCAGGAACCACAGTGAGGTAGGCAGTTCTTACATCCACTTCAACTATACCCCCAATCAGGATAAAGCCACCGCTTCCCTAATCGGTGACGTCCCCCGGGGGGTCATGCTAAACCAGGACCCCATTTTTCTGGGCGGTCAGGGAGGCATCGTCGGGCCGGTCCGGATCGGCTACGGAACCGTCATTGCCGCCGGCACCGTCTACCGGGGCGATTGCCCCGAAGGGGGCAAACTATTCGGTCAACAGGGCAATATGGCTTACGAAATAAGCTTTTACATGGGCTTTTACGCCGACATCAAACGGCGTATCTGCAATAATATTCTTTATATCGCCAACATTCTCTCCCTCCGGCAGTGGTATGATTACATTCGGCGCCCTTTCTTCATACAGACAAACGACGGCGCCCTTTACGAAGGAGCCGTGGAAAAGCTGGATATAATCATTCAGGATAGGCTCGCCCGCTTCCGCGCCCTCTCGGAAAAGATGGAGACCTCGATTAGGATCAGTGAAAAAATTCTTTCCGGAGAGCGGCGTGACAACCTGATCCGGCAATCCCGAGAATTCATGGAAAACTGGCCGGCCATTGAGGCCTCCTTGACTAGCGGGAGGGAAGGAGATATAGGGTCCGCGCATAGACAAACCATGCAAAACATCATCGAAAAGAATAATACCGGAAAGATTATGGACTACATCTCTTGCATCCAGGACCTCGACTCAGAAACCGTAAACATCGGCGTCGGCTGGCTGCAATCAATTGTAGATGACGTGTCCGAACGAATCTTTTCCTTAATACCTGCATGCAAATAATTACAATCGTCATCGAAAGCCTTGTCCTTACAACAGCTATGGCAGTGACAATTATGACTATAGGCTGGATGAGGCGCGTGTTTCGTTCCTGGCATATTTGTTGGGGATGCCGACCGTCCCAGGCCCCGGCCCCGGCGATCATCTTTTTTCCCCTGAATCTGACGACCCTGTGTTGCGGTCTCGCGGGCATTCTCAAGGTGAAAAGAAAGGACCGGTCACTTGACGATGAACCGGACAAGAAACTAAGGCAAATATTCGAAACCATTCGTGGGAAAGGCATTCAAACCTTGGCCGCAGGAACCTTCCCGGTTCGGGAGTATCTTGAGAGTCAGGAGACCCTGGAAGGGATGGACGAGTCGATAAGGCAGTTGAAGGGTGATGATGCCTTTGGGGTCATCTTCTTTGACACCCCCAGGACAGACAACCTTTATGCCCTTCTTAAGGACATGAAGGCCTTTCTCACAGCGGAAGAAACCACTTTCGAGCTCCACGCCAACCGTTTTTCCACCATCGATTCGGAAGCGATCAACGGCAGATTGACCCGGATAAAGGATATCGTCTGGGCTCTCGATAAGGACATCCTGGAGAACTTTGGCAAGATCATGGACCTTGCCGGTGCGGCGTCAGCCGCCGACATCCCTCCGGCGGCCCTCAGAAAATACCGGAGCATTAATTTTCTCTTCAATTGTCTCGACCGCCTGGAGGTCAGAGGCCGGGATTCAGCGGGCATCGAGATGGTCTTCCCCCTGGCGGACGGCAATGCCGGTCAAGAAATTTCGACCCTTCTAAAGGCAGATAATCTTTACGAAGATTTTCAGCGGCGAACCTCCCCCGGAGATCTAATGAACGGATCCATTCAGATATCATCCGGGGAAATTGACTCTCTGTCCTTTGTCTACAAGACTTGCTCGGTCGTAGGCAAATTGGGGAGAAATGTTAAAGCCCTGAGAAAGACCCTGAGCGATGACAAGGTATTCCAGGCCTGCGCCCAATGCCAGACATCCTGGGAGGCGGCCATCGCCCATACCCGCTGGGCCTCTGTGGGCTCTATTACGGAAGAAAACTGTCACCCCTTGGGCGGTTACACCCTGGCGAGGGGAAATAACCCGCAAGGGTTACCTTTTTACGGAACTGGCTCCTGGACCATTGATGTGGTTCTCAACGGCGACATCGACAACTATCAGGCCCTCCGCACTTCCCTGGAGCAGGATGGCGATCTGATCGCCCCGGAGATCACGACGGACACCAAAATCATCCCCCTAATGATCGAAAGCTACCTCTCCCGGGGAGACGACCTTGCCCAGGCCTTTCGGAAGGCCGTGAATGACTTCGAAGGTTCCCATGCCATCGCCATGAGAAGCAGCGTCGAACCGGGCAAGATCTTTTTAGCCCTGAAGGGTAGCGGTCAGGCCATCTACGTAGGACTGAATACGGACGGGTATATCTTTTCCTCGGAATTGTACGGCTTGGTGGAGGAAACACCATTTTTCGTCAAGATGGACGGAGAGAAACCATCCACAATCGATCAACCCAGTAGTAACGGCCAGGTTTTTATCCTTGATCAAGGCAGTTCCGGAGGGATTGACGGGATTCGCGCCTGTTTCTATGACGGGACCTCGTTGCTGCTGGCCACGGAAGATATTCAACGGGCGGAGATCACGACCCGCGATATCGACCGGCGGGACTATCCCCATTTCTTTCTCAAGGAAATAACCGAATCAACCTTGTCGGTTAAAAAGACTCTGCGGGGAAAATACCGCATTTCCCCTGAGGACAAAGTCGTCTTCAATCTCGGG
>JBAYKV010000084.1:0-12216 GCA_041664405.1 Syntrophales bacterium | reverse complement strand
TTCGACTTTTGGTAAATTTCAAGAAAGGAGGATACTAATTATGTCAGAAGGTAAAGTAAAATGGTTTAACGAGGGTAAAGGTTTTGGATTTATCGAGAAGAATGATGGTGGGGATGTTTTCGTCCATTACAGTGCCATTCAAGCCGCTGGTTTCAAGACTTTAACCGAGGGCCAGTCTGTAAGCTTCGATGTTGTCGAGGGTAAAAAAGGCCCGGCAGCAGAAAACGTGAAACCCAGTTAATTAAACATTATGTAAAGAAAGAGACGCTCCATGAAGGTATACTATCTTGGAGCGTCTCTCCATTTTCAGCATACTCCGTAACATTTGCAAGAAAGACAAAAGCAGGAACTTAAAAATGGGAAAGTCCATGTTCAACTTCGGCAATCAGGTGAAAGAAAAAGCAAGACAGCAGAAACAAATAGATAAGGCTTCAAAGCGCATAATGGCTAAACAGCAGAAAGCTAAAATAAAAACGCACACTCCGAACGCGGGCTCAGATATAACTGAACCGATACTCGCGGAGGACATTGTCAAAAGCACGGATTTACCTACACGTCCTTAAATAAAAAAGGTAGTCAATCATGAATAAAAAGATGCAGAATATAGCGGTCCTGATCGAATTTCTCGCGGGATCAGGCCTTGCCATCTTTTTCCACCAGGTGCTCCGGTATCCGGAAGCTGCCTATACCATCTTCGGCATCGGCGTCCTCCTGTCGCTGGTCACCTATCTGCTGCGGGAAGATATCGAAAAGACCCGGGCAGAACTGCTTGAGCAGTATCACCAGGCCCATGAACTCACCTTCGCCATCGCCCGGATCAGCGACCCCGAATGCCTGAGCAAGGCCCACGAGTGGATAGCGTCCGCAATGCGGGCTATTTCGCTATTACAGCAGGGATATATCCCCATGGACAAGACGGAATTCTACCTGGAAGGGGCCAAACAGATGGAACAGGCCGTCCACCATGCCAAGATGGCGGACCGGATAACCACGGGATGGGATTCCCGCGGCGCCCTGCACAATTTCTACCAGGCCAATCTGCGCGCCATTGAACGCGGCGTGAAGATCACCCGCATTTTTGTCGTCAACCGCGAGGACCTGGCCGAGCCGGATTTCCAGAAGGTCCTCCTCACCCAGTGCCGCAACGACATTGACGTGCGCATTGCCTTCCACGATGAACTGCCGTCGGCAACCAACATCAGCAACCGGGATACGGACAGCTCCTTTGATTTTGCCATTTACGATGACCAAGTGATTACCGATGTATTCAGCAAGCCGGGAAAATACTTCGGTAGAAAAACCAGTGAGCCTGTGGAAGTGGCCAAATATCTACATCTGTACGAACTTGTCGAACACAGCGCCTATGCTGTTACCCTTGAGGACGATAAAGTCATCCTGACAGGTGACGTTATTCCCCTTGCTTCGTAAAACCCTTCGCTTCGTTCAGTCAGGTTTATAACGTAAACATCACCGTGCACGTATCGTCGCTTTGGTTAATGACATTCGCTGTAGCCGCATAAGCGGCAGACGGCGCAGCCTCCCTCGTGCTCGACAATGCCGCCGCATTCCGGACAGGCCCCCTTGACAAAGGCGATCTTCTCTTTGATTATTTCCTGCCCTCCATTGTCGGCCATATGGGATTGAATCGCCCTGGCTACGGCGTCGGCGCAGGACAATACCTTGTTCTCACCAAATCCGGAAGGAGAATGACAAGAGATTCCCTGTAATTGTTTGACAACCTGTCGCGCCTGAACACCGCTGCGCCACGCCAGGGAAACCATACGGCCGATGGCCTCGCTCTGTGACGCCGCACAGCCGCCGGCCTTCCCCATGGTCGTGAATAATTCAAAAATACCTGCCTTATCTTCATTGACCGTAACATAAAGGGGACCGCAGCCGGTCCGCATCTGATATGTCCAGCCTTTCAGGACCTTGGGGCGTTCCCGCTTGACAACCGTCTTTTCTTCATCGACAGAGATCCGCTGGCTTTGATCTTCCTTTTTCAGCGTCGAGAGGACCTGCTTGTCTCTAGATCCGTCGCGATAGATCGTCACCCCCTTGCAGTCCATTGTGTAGGCCAGATGATACACCTTGGCAACATCATCGATGGTGGCGCTATTGGAAAAGTTCACCGTTTTGCTTACCGCGTTATCCGTATACTTCTGAAAGGCGGCCTGCATCTCGATGTGGACCTCCGGGGAAATATCATGAGCTGTAACAAATACTTTCTGAATATCAGGGGGAATATCCTCCATGTCCCGAATGCTTCCGTGCCGGGCAATGCGCTGCATCAGTTCCAAAGAGTAAAATCCCCTTTCCCTGGCGACCATTTCGAAGCGGGGATTGACCTCCACCAGGATGTCATCGTCCATGACCTGGCGTACGTAAGAGACGGCAAAAAGCGGTTCCACACCGGACGAGGAATTGGCAATGATGGATATGGTCCCCGTCGGGGCAATGGTCGTGATCGTGGCGTTCCGGATGGGCGCCTCACCCCGCTGGTCATAAACGGACCCCTTAAAATTCGGAAATGGCCCCCGCTTTTTCGCGAGCTCCCGTGATGCGGCGTGACCTTCGTCATGGATAAATTGCATGACTTTCTCCGCAAGGGCAATGGCTTCCTTATCCTCATAGGAAACGCCGAGGAGAATCAGCAGATCCGCCCAGCCCATAATTCCGAGTCCGATTTTCCGGTTTCCCAGGGTCATGTCATGGATCTGCGGCAGGGGATATTTATTGACCTCCACGACGTTATCGAGAAAATGAACGGCAAGATGAACCGTCTCTTTGAGCTTTGCCCAGTCAATTTGCCCGTCTTTAACCATTTTGCCCAGATTTATGGACCCCAGATTACAGGACTCATAGGGAAGGAGGGGTTGCTCGCCGCAGGGATTCGTTGATTCAATGGTTCCCACATGAGGAGTCGGATTGTCCCGATTCAGGCGATCCAGAAAAACGATGCCCGGCTCACCGTTTTCCCAGGCCTGGGTGACAATCCGGTTGAATACCTTCCGGGCGTTGAGCGTCCCGGCGACCTTGCCGTTCCTCGGATTGATGAGGTCATAATTCTCATCATTCTCCACGGCCACCATGAAAACCTCCGTCAGGCCAACGGAAATATTGAAATTATTCAGTTGTTTATTGTCGGCCTTGCACATGATGAAGTCCATGACGTCGGGATGATCAACCCGCAGGATACCCATATTGGCGCCCCGGCGGGTGCCGCCCTGCTTGATAGTCTCCGTGGCCACATCGAAGACACGCATAAAGGAAATAGGACCGCTGGAGATGCCTGTGGTTGTCAAGACCACATCGTTGGCCGGTCGTAACCTGGAAAAGGAAAAGCCCGTACCGCCCCCTGATTTATGGATCAGGGCCGTATATTTCACGGCGTCGAATATTTCCTCCATGGAATCACCGACCGGAAGGACAAAGCAGGCCGATAATTGACCCAGTTCCCGCCCCGCATTCATCAACGTGGGTGAATTGGGAAGAAATTCAAGACGGGCCATCATATTGTAAAACTTTTCCTCCAATTTCTTCGTATCGGCCTTGGCATCGAATTTCCGGTCCGCAGCGGCAATGGCGCCGGCCACGCGATCGAGCATATGGGACGGTGTCTCCAGAACTACCCCTTTCTGATCCCGCTTCAGATAACGTCTCTCCAGAACAGTAAGGGCATTTTTTGTGAATTCAGGAATCAGCGGTGTGGAAGTCTTTTTTTTCATTCTCTTTTTCCCCTCGATGATAATTACAAGTTAGTTAAATGCATGAAACACTACATGTAGTATGATGGCATGCGATTAACCACAATATGCAGAATAAGTCAACAGGAGATTTAAAAAAATTCGGGACAATTCTATATCTTGTCGGCGTGGATTTACGGTGCGTTTGCCAGTCACCCAACAAACATAATGATTTATAGGCAAGAAAGCCCCGGGGCGAAAAAATTGCCCCGGGGCTTTTCACTTGAAAATAAGTTTCTAACTTGTTTAATTCACGTAACGATTACTTACTGTTATCGTTACCGTTTTTTCCGCCAGATATTCATCTTTTCTGCGTCTTTAATCAACCCGTCACGCAGATCCGGTGGGGCGATGTTGATCAGGGCTTCAGCGCGCTGCCATGTGGATTTGCCGGCCAGATCAGCTACGCCGTATTCCGTCACGACCAGGTGAGTCTGGGTGCGGGGAACCGTTACGATAGAGCCCTGGGGCAGCATGGGGACGATACGGGATTTCTTTTCGCCCGTTTTCTTGTCCGTGTAGGCGGCGTTGCAGCAGATGAAGGAGATGCCGCCGTTGGACATGTATGCGCCCGTGGCGTAATCCAACTGTCCACCGGTGCCGCTGATGTGGCGCGGACCCGAGGACTCGGAGGAAACCTGGCCGAACAGATCTACTTCAACACAGGCGTTGATGGAAACCATGTTGTCATTCTGGGCCATTATATGTGGCGCATTGGTGTAGGAGACAGGATAGGAGGCCAGAGAGGGGTTATCGTTAAGCCAGTCATACAGGAACTGGCTGCCTGCGCAGAAGGCGTAAGCGCTCTTGCCCTTGTCGATGCCCTTCTTCTTGTTGGTTAATTTGCCTGCCTCATACATGTGGTAGTAGGCGTCAACGAGCATTTCCGTATGGCAACCCAGGTCTTTAAGGTCTGAGTGAGCAAGCTGGCTGCCTACATAATTGGGCAAACCGCCGATGCCTAACTGAATACATGCGCCGTTGGGAATCAGGGGGATGATGTGACCGGCGATCTGCTTGTCGATTTCAGTCGGGGCAGCCGGTGGGATGACCTCTATCTTGGAATCAAACTCGACCACGTAATCGACTTCCGAAATGTGTATGGTCTCTTCGGCGCCACCCATAGCCCAGGGAAGCAACGGATTAACTTCAAGGATGATCTTCTTGGCAACATCCGCGACAGCGCGTACGGCAGCGTTTGCCATGTGAAGACTGAAGAAGCCGTCTTTGTCCATCTTGCCTACCCGGAGCATAGCAACATCGAGACTCTTTATGCTCTTTCTGTAGAACAGGGGCTGGTTGCGGAAGATCATGGGGTGGTAATAGCACCGGCCAAGATCGTGTTTCTTGCGATCGTAACCGGAGAAATGCCAGTTTTGTAATGTGAAGACTTCCCCATCAGGATCGGCTTCGATGCAGGCCTGGGCGGTCAAGCTCAAGCAATGTCGGATATTGATATCCTTCAATTCATTCTTACGGGCTGCAAGGGCCTGGTCCAGACCAACCGGCTTGGTATGGCCGAATCCGTAATCAATCCAGTCTCCGCTCTTTACCACTTTCACTGCTTCTTCCGGGCTAACAAGTTTACTTTTGTAATCTTCTGCGTACGACATTAACCTACCTCCCTCTATTTTTTTGTTGTTCCCTTCTTATCCGCCGTGCATGGCTAAAGAATAACCCCGATTGCGCTTGGGATCGCCTGCGGATACATTCCTTTTTCCACACTCGCGCTCTGATAAGAAGAAGACGGTGCGCGACTACCACATTTGTAAATGAATCACAATATTGAATATTTTTGCAGAGTATGTTAGCATGCATCTGCCATTGTCTTTCCCTAAAGAAGCGACATATATAAATTGACGTGTTTTCAGCGTGTTGTGCGCTTACACCTTTTCACCTGCCCCTTTACAGTGTCACTACGGTTTCCACTTTTGCGATCAGCAACAGCGAGTTTTCCCCGACCTCCAAACTATCCTTGACAGCCCATGCTATTTTTTGTACGTGGAAAACATGACGATCGCAGGCCCCCATTATTACCAACACTTTCTTCCCGACTTGATATTTTTTTGCTGACATGCTCAAGGCTATTACCGACACAAAGGCCATTCACCGCTGCCAGCAACTCTTCACCCGCCAGTTCAAGGCCCTGGGGAGGGAAAGAATCCCCGTTAACCTCGGCCACCAGGGGGCAAGCACCCGGGTCCGGGTATGGTGGTCCGACGAACTCGGGCTATGGTTCTTTCCCGGCAAGGGAGAAGAAAACCGCTACTGGAACGCCTTCGGAACGGTCCGGCCCAAGACCGACGCCTCCCTGTCCATCACCTGTGAGATAAACTTCCCAAGGGAGGGAACCGACCGGCGTGTCGGCGGGGTCTTCGCCGTCGACGGCAAGGGGAGGATCTTCGTCGTCCACCGGGGCAAGTTGGGCGGGGGCAGAAAGGGGATAGGCAAGGCCCTCTTCGAGAGGCAATACCGGGGCGTCTGGGTAGAGATGGAAGACGGCGCTGAAGAGGCGTCCGTCGCCGTTGTGGGCCTCCTCCACTCCCCCCGTTTCGCCCGCCAATTGGCCCAGTTCGTCAACAAGATCGATAAGATCAAGGATATGGCCGCCCCGCCGTCTGCCCAGTTGGAAATGGGTTTTGACGACCTCCGCCTCCGGGAGGAATTATTGGGGATGCGTCATTGCGAGCTGCTGAGGGATATGGCCTCGGAATGCGATGAGGGACTGGTGATCAGGGATCTCGCCGCCGCCCTGAAGGAACTCCGCTGGAAATGCGGCAATGACGGCCTTCGGGATCTAATGGCCGTCGATAAGGAGGGGGAGGCGGCGGCCGTTTTCCAGATCAAAACGAACAATCTATCCAAAAGCGTTCAGGAAGGGGCCGCCCAACTCCTTGTTAACAGCCTCCATCTCCCCCATCCGCCCCGGCTGATCCTGACCCTGCCCGAACCCCTTGACGCCGCCATGACGGCGAGGCTACGGCGCCTGCACATAGAGACCATGATCTATTCCTGGCGGGAAAATCAGGCCGTCTTTCCCGGTCTGGACATGCTTCTTGCTTCCCTCCGCAACGACTGATTCCGGTTCCCAAGCAAAGTGCTGCCTTCGTTGGCTTCGTCACCGGCTCCTCGACGTATTTCCATATACACCTGCGTCGCCTCTACCCTGTCGCCTCGATTTCATCTCTGACGGCTTCGTAAAAAGTCCGGATGCTGCGTTGCGTTGTATCCTTCCCCGTATCAAGTAACGGGGCAGGCTTACTGCGGCGTACGCCAAGTACGCCTCATTCCTCAGGATTGACGCGCCTTGCCTGCGGATCTTTTTAAGAAGCCGTCGATTATGGAAATTTTTCGACTTTTTATGAGTTCATCATCTTTTATCTGGAATCGAAATCAGAGGAGGAGCTGATTGTCCTTTGACCGGGACTCGCCGAGATTTGTCACCGTAATGGCCGGGCGGCCGAGGACCGGGCATTTTGTCTCGCAGATCCCGCAGCCTACGCAGAGGGAGAGATCCACGTGGGGTTGTTTCAGGAGCGCCTCCCGACCCTGACGGTCCCGCAGGCGGATCTCCTCGAACCAGATGGCCTTGGGGGATGTGGGGCAGACCTCCTCGCAGACGATGCAGGACATGTTGTGGGCGAAGGGCAGGCACCGCCCCTTATCGATCATTGCCAGGCCGATTTTTGTGGCGGCCTTTTCCTCGAGATTTAGTTTCCTGATGGCCCCGGTGGGGCAGACCTGGCCGCAGAGGGTGCAGCGGTATTCACAGTAACCGATGCGGGGAACCAGGACGGGGGACCAGATTCCTTCCAGGCCGGCCTCCAGAAAAGTGGGCTGGAGACCGCCGGTGACGCAGACCTTCATGCATTCGCCGCATTTGACGCAGCGTTTCAGGAACATTTCTTCTGCCAAAGCACCGGGGGGACGGATCAAAGTCGGTTCGGCGGCGCCTATCTTTGCAAGGGGTGTAATTCTCAGCAGGGGCGCCACGGCCATCCCCGCCAGCACGGAGCTGAGGACACGTCGTTTACCAAGATCAAGGGCGGCAGGCGCCGGTTCCCGGGAAAATCCGAAGGAGATGGCATTCTTCGGACAGGGATCGTCGCAGTTGAGGCACATCAGGCATTCGGCGCCTTTCCATTCCTTTGCCTCAATTTTTGCCTTATCCGGGATGGCCCCATCCGGACTGCCGGGCAAGCATGCCCCACCTTGGCAACTACGCCGACAAGCTCCGCACCCATCGCAGTCCTCACTCACCGAACGCTTGAGGAGGGCATATCGGGACAGGAGGCCGAGGAATGCCCCCAGGGGACAGATATATTTGCACCAGAAACGCTTCTCCCGCAGATTCAGGGCCAGGATCAGGAAAAAGATCAGGCCGATAAATATCCCCTGGAGAAAAAGAGGTGGACTGAAGGGGAGCGCCGTCTTTTTCAGGAAACTGTAAATATATTCCGAACCAACCGTAATAAAATTAACATCCCAAGTGTAGACGCCATCGAAGAAGCTGCGTAGGGCATAGCTGAACATGGGGTTAATGGCAAGTGACAAAGAACGGATCAGGAGGGCAAGGGGGTCGAAGAGGCCGGCAAGCTGTACTCCAAATAAGGCAGCGATAATCAGGACTATCAGGAGCAGGTACTTGATGCGGTAGAGATTTCGAGAACGAAGGAAAACCTGTTTATTGGGGGCTGTTCTCTTTTTTAGTTTTCCCACTAAATGATGCAGGGTTCCTAGGGGGCAGGCCCAGCCGCAAAACACCCGGCCAAGCAAGGCCGTGGCAACGATGGCAGTTACGGCCAGTACAAATACACCGTAAACGGACCGGGAGGCGAGGATCGTCGTCAGCCAGATCAGGGGGTCGGCATCCAGGAAGATCTTAACCGGATAACCCAACTCATTGGCCCCCTTCGATTCCGTCTGTAGAAACAGCCACAGAAAGAGCAGAAGGAATAAGGCCTGACTGAACCGGCGGATATTTGCCATGGTCAGATGTTTTGAAAAAGGATTGGCTGGCTTGTCAGGCTTCATTTTTATTCCGGGGAGCTTATCATAACCGTCTTACCCTATATTGTCAGGCGCTTGATCCGGAGCCGGGAAATATTCATATTGCCCAAGCCGGCGCTGTGAGCGATACGGACACAACCGAGGGCGTCCGGTTTCATACCGAAAAGTGTTGTCCCCAAAGCATCCACAGCCACCTGATCCGTCCCGGCGATAACGGTGTCGAGACGCCGGACATCGGAGAGGCTGCCTCCCTGGGGACCGTTATCCACAAGGATGCGTACCGCATCGAGAATAACCAGCGTTGGCCTCACAAAGCGGGCAAGATCCACAAGACTCTCATTGATTCGTTGATGGATCCGCCCCCGCGAGCCTCCCATTATCCCCATCCAGTTTTTCATTCCCAAGGTCAGCGCCGCGATGCCATGAACTTTGGCAATAGGAACATTGATGACCTTATCGGCCTCAATAATTTCCGTATAAAGGGGCCAGGTTTTGAGGAACTGCCCCTTGATGGCCATATCCTTGAATTTTCTCTCATCGACGAAGGATACCTGCGCCCCCGCCGCGGTGGCCGCTGCGGCGATGCCGCTCTGCTTATAGGTGCGCCGGGCGTCGCTCACAGGATTATCGAAGACCTTGACCTGCTTGGCCCCCGCCCCATAACAGAGCCGGACAATCTCGGCCACGACTTCAGGATTGGTGTTGGCGGCATATTCCGGTGTCCGGTCCCAGCCGATATTGGGTTTCACAACGACAATGTCTCCCCGGGAAACGAAGCGTCGCATCCCGCCGAGTTCATTTACCGCCACGCTGGTAATCAGGGCCGGCGACGCCCCCCGCACGACGGCAAGATCCGGTCTGTCGGCCCCTCCGGCCATAGATAAAAAAGGCGCTATTCCCAGGGGGAGGGTAAGCGCGGCGCCGGACACGACGGCATTCTTCAAAAAATCACGTCGATTCATCAAATAACTCCTTTTATGCCCTCACCGGGCTGCATAAAAAAACATGGCCCCGCAGGGCCGGAATCCGGCGCCTCTTTTATATGTTTTTTACATGGATTTAACGAATCTTTCAACTTTTGTTATATCCCGGGAAAAGGTTAAATAATATATCATGTAAATTAAAGCTATTAGCGATTGTCGCCGGAGGAAATATACCTGGCACGGTTCTTTCATATCGATATAGAAAAAGAAAAGAATAAGGGGAGGACACATACCATGAAAAAGACATTATCTACCATCATCGTTGCGGTCATCTTTGTGCTTCTGACAGCAACTTTCAGTTTTGCCGAATACACTGCCGGGGGAGGAGATAATTTCCCCTATTTCCATCTGGGTCTGGTCATTATCGGCGGCCTGATCATCTTTTCGATCAAACAGAAGTTTGAGAAGATGTATGCAGGGGAAGCCGTCGGAGCATTCGCTCTCTACACCTTCTATGTGGCGCTGTTCACGGCGCCGGTCATAGAAGCGATCAAGGTCTGGGTAAGCTAAACCGGCGCTAGCCGCCAGTGATCCTCGCCTGAACATACCCCTTGCCGACACCCCCCTTTACGACGGCAACCACCGTAAAGGGGGGTTTATTCTGTTTTTCTTGCGCCATCCGTTGTGAATTCATCCGATTTGTGTTATGCCCCACCCCTATGAAACAGCTCATTGCCGGGATAATAATCAGTGCCCTCCTTGTCTATCTTTCCCTCCGTGGGATCGACTACGAGGGGGTATTGCAAGGTTTCAAGTCCATCGACATTGCCTATGCGGCCGGTGCCGTCGTGATCATGGTGCTGATGCAGGTGATTCGTTCCGTCCGGTGGGGAGTCATCCTCAGCCCCATTCATAAGGTCAGTCAGTTCGATCTCTTTTCCGTAACCAACGTCGGGTTTCTGGCCATTGCCTCCTTCCCGGCCCGGCTGGGAGAATTCGCCAGACCCTATCTCATCACCAAAAAAGCCCCCATTCGGATGAGTTCCGCCCTGGCAACGATTTTTATTGAGAGGATTTTTGACAGCCTGACGGTCTTTTTCATCTTCACCGTAACCATGTTCATGACCCCCGTGCCCCTGTGGTTAATCCGATCCAGCGCCCTCTTTATTGTTTTGACTCTGGGTATTCTGGGTTTTATGATCTTCATGCTCTTTAAAAGGGAGGCCTGCTTGAAATTGCTCGCTCCCCTCATGCGCCGGTTACCGGATCGTTTTGCCGTAAAGGCGGATCGGCTGCTTCATCAGTTTATCGACGGGTTCGGGATGATGGCTAAGCCTGGCTTACTTGCCCAGGTCGGCCTGCTGTCCCTCGCCTTCTGGATCATCGACGGGTTGGCCATTTACTTGATGTTTCTGGCCTTCCATTTAACCCTGCCCTTTATTGCCGCCTTCGTCATCATGGTTATTCTCATGATCGGCATCGCCATCCCCGCAGGTCCTGGTTTCGTAGGCAACTGGCATTTCTTCTGCATTCTGGGACTGACCCTCTACGGTATCCCCAAAACAGAGGCCCTATCATTCGCTATTGTTTATCACTTTCTGTCCATGGGGATCGTTGTCCTGCTGGGACTTATTTTTCTGCCCGCCAACCGCTTCTCCCTCTCCGATCTTAAGTCCGTGGGCAGTGGTAAATCTTGACGGCTTCGTAAAAAATCCGGATGCTGCGTTGCGCGGCATCCTTCGTCACTGCGGCGTACGCAAAGTACGCCTCATTCCTCATGATTTGCTCGCCTTGCCTGCGAATCTTCTTACGAAGCCGTCGATGATGGCCTATTTTTCTATATCCAGGCCGTAACTCTTGATTTTTTTGTGCAGATTGCTGCGTTCGAGACCGATGGCCTCTGCGGTTTTGGAGATGTTGCCTTCATATTCCCGGAGCTTTCGCAATATATACTGTTTTTCAAAATCGATTCTCGCCGCCCGCAAACTGTCTGAGTCCAGAGACGCCGATATCTTGGAAAAAGTCGGCTTGCTTTCAATCTCATGACTGCTCTCCTTGGCAAACAAGGGAATGTCACCCGCAGCAATAACTCTGGATGGCGTCATAATGACGAGACGCTCGACGATGTTTTTCAACTCCCGCACATTACCCGGCCAGTCATGCTCCGTGAGCAGTGCCAAGGCTTCATCCGTAATCTTTTTAGGATCTTCCCCTTCCTTCAAGGAAAAATCATTGAGAAAGCGTTCCACGAGGGGAGGAATATCTTCAATTCTCTCCCTTAAGGGGGAAACCTGCAAAGGGATGACATTGAGACGGTAGTAGAGATCCTGTCGGAAACGACCTTCCTCCATCTCTTTTTCCAGATCCTTGTTCGTGGCGGCGATCACCCGGACATCGACATGGATCATCTTTGCCCCCCCCACCCGTTCAAACTTCTTTTCCTGAAGGATCCGCAGGATCTTGGCCTGGGCTTTCAGGCTCATATCCGCCACTTCGTCCAGAAAAATGGTTCCCTCATGGGCCAGATCGAACTTTCC
>JBAYKV010000083.1:0-12228 GCA_041664405.1 Syntrophales bacterium | reverse complement strand
TATATCAAGGAAAGGGTCCAGTCGGCAACCTGGCTCATCAAGAGCATCCAGCAGCGTCAGAAGACGATCTACAGGGTCACGGAGAGCATCGTAAATTATCAGCGTAATTTTTTCGATAAAGGGATCAATTATTTAAGGCCCCTGGTGCTGAGAGACATCGCTATGGATGTGGAAATGCATGAATCGACGATCAGCAGGGTTGTAACCAACAAATACATGCAATCCCCCGCTGGACTTTTTGAGTTGAAATATTTTTTTAGCAGCGGAATTTCAAAAAGCGACGGAGGGGAAAATATCGCTTCCAAAAGCGTCAAGGAAGAAATAAAGAAAGTGATTAGTGAGGAAGATCATAAAAAACCCCTCAGCGACAGTGAAATAGTCGAACTCCTGGCATTGTCGGGCATCAATATTGCCCGGCGTACTGTGGCTAAGTATCGGGAAATGATGCACATTTTGCCATCATCACGAAGGAAAAAATACTTTTGAATGTAAAAAGTTATTGACTTTTTACTGTGACGTCAATATAGCACGAAACCTTTTACGGGTAAAAATCCATTGGGAGGAAAACTATGAAGATCTCTGTGACCTTCAGAAATACCGAGGGCGAAGATTGGTTCAAAAATTATGTTGAAGAGAAACTTGGTAAGCTGAAAAAGTACATCGACCATCCGGTTGAAGTGAGGGTAGTTCTATCCGTTGAAAAATTCCGGAATGTCGCCGAGATCAATCTTATGGACAACGGTATGAATGTTAATGCCAGGGAAGAGGCAAAGGAGATGGCTCTGGCCATTGATGAGGCGGTTGAAAAAATAGAACGTCAATTGAAGAAGCACCGCGAGAAGATGCGCGCTCACAAGGGAGCCGGGGCTAAAACAGGAGACGACCAGTTTGATAAAACTTCCGAGGCGGATGTAGAGGATGCAGCCGGGACAAGGATTGTAGAAATCCGGAAGATAATTTTGAAACCGATGTCCCACGACGATGCGATCATGGAATTGGAGGCGTCCAGGAACCTCTTCATCATATTTCGTGATGCCGCTACAGAGAATGTTGCCGTCATTTATCGACGGGATGACGGCAACTACGTCCTTGTTGAAACCAAAAGTTAAGTTTCAGGTAAAGTTAAATGAAAATTGCCGAGGTTTTGAAAAAGGATTTTATTCTTGAACAATTGACATCCGGAACCAAACCGGATGTCCTTCATGAATTGGCCGACGTCATTTTAGGTGAACGAGCTGACTATAACCCCGAGGGAACCGTTAATATCCTTCTTGAGAGGGAAAAATTGGGAAGCACCGGTATCGGCGATGGCATTGCCATTCCCCATGGGAAACTGAATATTATAGATGCCCTGGCTATTTCTTTCGGACGAAGCCAGGAGGGTATCGATTTCAACGCCATGGATGGAAAACCGGTGCACCTTTTCTTCCTCCTCCTGGCGCCGGAGAATGCCGCAGGTCAGCACTTGAAAATGCTTGCCAAACTCTCGAGGATGCTCAAAGATGCGACATTTCGCAAGAACCTTCTTGAAGCGACATCAACGGAAGATTTGTATCGCATCATCGTCGATAAGGATGACACATGTTGATCATAACTCCTGACTCCTGAGTAATCACGGCATTGCTTCTTGACATGTTTGATAGACTCGCAAAAAATATCACACCCCATTATCCCGGCCCCGTACCGCTGTACGGGGTAAACTCCCGCCGGGAACCATGAACAAAAATAATAGATTATGAACATTAAACTTCGTTTTGCGAACATTAATCTTCGATTTGCGAACATTAAACTTCGTTTTCCGGTCTTTACCGGAATGACATATTCGCCAGAAATTCAAAGCGTTCACTTGATAGCATGAAAAGAAAGGAAATTGAAACAAGGGCCACCGTTCATGCATGTTTTGTACAGTGGGAAGGGACTGGTGTCCTCCTGGCAGGGGACAGTGGCGTCGGTAAAACGACCTGCGCCCTTGAAATATCTAAAAGAGGGGGAACCTGGATTGCTGACGATGTTGTTGTTCTGGCCTGCATGCCGGATCATGCCATTTCCGGACGGGCCCATGAAAGAATCCGCAACCTGGCACATGTGCGTGAAGAAGGCATTATCGATATCCGGTCTTTACAACCCATCCGCATTGCCGGTGAGACCAGAGTGGACATCGTTATTGAGCTAACAAAGAAACTTGAAAAAGTTCAGGAGAAAGGATTAACTACAGACCGCCTGTGGGAGATTATGGAGGTTGAGATACCATGCGCCCATGTTGCGGTTCTCGCGGATGCTGCCAGGACGGTTGATGCTATCCTGAATCGCGTCCGGCTGTACATGGAAGGTGAAAAGAGGGCATAAGATCATGCAAGTAGTTGTCATTACTGGATTATCAGGTTCGGGAAAGAGCACGGCATTGCGGGCTCTCGAGGATATCGGTTTTTTCTGTGTGGATAATTTACCGATTGTGCTGTTGCCGAAATTTCTGGAAATCCAGTCTGAAGTTGCCAAGAAGATCTCCAAAGTTGCCATGGTTATGGATCTTAGGGAGCAGGGATTCCTGGAAAAATATCCCCGTATTTTTAAGCGACTCAAAGACAAGGGCTATACTATCGAGATACTGTTCCTGGATTCCTTTGATGATGCCTTGTTGCACCGCTTCAGTGAAACCAGAAGAACCCATCCCCTGGCGATGAAGGGATCGGTTATGGAAGGGATCAGCATTGAAAGGGCAAAACTCTCTGCATTGAAACTGATGGCAGATAAGGTTATCGACACAACTTCATATAATGTGCATCAACTGAAGGATGCCGTACAGAGGATGTTCCTGTCTTCAACAACGGAAAAGAGGCTCATGATCTATGTGACGTCTTTTGGATACCGCTATGGTTTGCCTGTCGATGCAGATATTGTTCTTGATGTCCGCTTCCTGGCAAATCCTTACTTTGTAGAATCCTTGAAGAATCACGATGGTCATCATCCCGGGGTGAGAAAGTATGTCCTGGCGTCGGAAGAGGGTGAGAAATTTATCGAAAAGCTTTTTGCCCTGATGTCTTTTCTTCTTCCCCTCTATGAAAAGGAGGGGAAGGTGCGGCTTAATATCGCCCTTGGTTGTACGGGAGGCAGGCATCGGTCTGTGGCGATGGCAAATGAACTCGCCGCCTATCTTTCCGATAAGGATTACAGTGTTCAGGTTAATCACCGGGACATCGGCAAAAGCTAATTCCGGTTCTAAATCAAAGCGCTATCTTCGTTGGCATCGGCAATCGGCTCCTCGACGTATAAAAATACGCCTGCGTCGCCTCTGCCTTGCCGCCTTGATTTCATCTTTGATTTAGAACCGGAACGACATTAATATTCCGGTTGACAAGAACGCGGAATTAAAAGGAAACATCCATTTTCTTTGTGACGTTATCCTGTATCCAGTGGGGGTCCCACCACTCGGTCGGATTGACGAACTGTCCCCCGACAACCATTGAAAAATGAAGATGGTCCCCCCCGGCCAAACCGGTTAGGCCGCTTTTTCCCATGACCTCCCCCTTTTTGACAGCCTGTCCGTTTTTCACGTCAATACTGGATAGATGGGCATAAAGGCTGAACAATCCATAGCCGTGATCGATCATGACCATGTTGCCGTAGATGCCGAGATAGCCGGCATGTACCACTACGCCGCTGTTGGAGGCTTCAATGGGGGCGTTAGCCGTAGAGGCGAGATCAACGCCCAAGTGAGTACTTTCTCCAATGTTCTTTCCGGCGTGTACATAAGTGCGGTGGTCGCCGAACTGGGCCATGGGGGCGGCGTCTTTCATCCGGAGGAAGGCCCCTTCCCATAGCTGCCGAGGTTCGGATTTCTGGCAGATCGTTTGGATGGTCCGGAAGTTCTCCTCCCGCAGGGTGCCGTTTACATAGATAAAGACATCAATGAGGGGTTTTCCGGCAAGTATGGGTTGTCGGGCCACGAATTCCGGCATTTTCTGTTGTAAAAAGGAATCGGATATGGGCATTTTGTCGTTCCGGAATTTCTTCTTGATCAGGAGATGGGGAACGGACTGGACCGTTTCGTTTCCCCCCTGATCCCGGGCGTAAATCTGGATTCGCGCTTTCTCAATGGCTGCCTGGGCCGGAAGGGCAAAATAGACCAATTGACAGGGCTTATTATTGATCGTCACCGGATAGGAGGGAAAGGGCCGGTCGTCGACGCGGACTCCGGATACAGGAACCGGTTTGGACGCACTAAAAAGAAGCATACAGGTTCCGCCGGGATTGATATGATTCACCGGGGTGAGGAGAAATGCCTGGGGAGGAACCACATCGACACTCACTATCCTGCTTATGGACGCCGAATTTTTCCAGACGGCCTGATCCTCCGCAGTAATGGTCAAGGTGGCTGGCCCGTCGTGCAGTTTCAGTGCGACCGGATCAACAGGTATCGAGACGGCGTTGCGATTGGTTTTCTTCCCTTTGTACTGCAAGGTGGAGAGGATACGCGGCTGATTGTCCTGAGAAATGGTGATCGTAGAACTCTTCAGACCGCTGCCGCTGTCTGAGAAGGTGACCTCCAGAACCGTGCGTTGTCCGATACTGCGGATATCCTGCATCATCTGAATCTGCGGCTTTCCAAATTCCCCGATCGTGGCGAAGAACCACCATGATAAAAGGCAGACAAGTATGGCAAGTACAGAAATAAAGTAAATCTTATATGTCTTCATGGCAACCTCGTTTATGGCCTCGTTAAATGGACCCGTTAGTAGATTGAATCGCAGGGGCACGGCATGCCGTGCCCCTGCGCGATAATTTGACGAGTCTATAGTGAGTTTTTCCTCCTTTTGCAAGCGATACCTGAACTGTCAAAGGATGCATTCATTACCTTGATCTTGGTGTGCAGAATTGCTATAGTCAAACCGAAGGTTAAGTCAAAGACCATTGATAAGGAAATATAAAAGATGACAGAAGGAAAACGCGTTGTCCTTGGTGTAACCGGTGGTATTGCGGCTTATAAGGCAGCCGAACTGATAAGGGCGCTGGTAAAGAAAGGCGTGTCCGTCAAGGTGATTATGACTGGCCATGCCAAGGAATTTATCACCCCGCTGACCATGCAGGTCCTCTCCGGGAACCCCGTTTTCAGCGACATGTTTTCCCAGGAGCACTACGACATGAACCATATCTCCCTGGCAGAGTACGGCGATGTGATGGTCGTCGCTCCGGCTACGGCCAATGTCATCGGCAAGATGGCAACGGGGATTGCCGACGACCTTCTGTCCACGGTGCTCATGGCCGCCAAAGCGCCCATCATCGTCTGCCCGGCCATGAACGATAACATGTACACCCATGGGGTTGTTCAGGAAAATATTGCCAGATTAAAAAAGCACGGTGTCCAGTTTGTGGCGCCGGGACATGGTGAATTGGCCTGCAAAACGGAAGGCGTGGGACGATTGGCAGATATTTCCGATATTGTGGAGGCCATCGAGTCGGCATGGACGGATAAGGACCTGCGGGGTGAACGTATCCTGATTACCGCCGGTCCTACCAGGGAGCCCTTCGATCCCGTTCGCTTCATTACCAATTATTCGTCGGGGAAAATGGGATACGCCCTGGCAACAATGGCCGCCAGGAGAGGAGCGGAGGTTATTCTCATCAGTGGACCGTCTTCCCTGGCGGTTCCTCCGGAGGTTACTTTCATATCCGTAGCGACCGCTCTGGAGATGCGGAATGCCGTGATGACTCATCTTGAGGGAACCACGGCAATCATCAAAGCGGCTGCCGTGGCGGATTATCGGCCCGCCGTGCTATCAGAATCCAAAATCAAGAAGAAGAAAGGTCCCCTGACCCTCCAATTGGAAAGAAATCCGGATATCATTGCCGAGATAGGGGCCAAGAAGGAAAACAGGGTCCTGGTGGGTTTTGCCATGGAGTCGGAGGATCTCGTCGAAAATGCCATGGCCAAACTCCTCGGGAAGAACATGGATCTCATTGTGGCCAATGACCTCCATCAGGCAGGGGCAGGCTTTCAAGGTGATACCAATATCATAAAGATACTTGATCCCCAGGGGGGGGTTGAAGAGGTTCCCTTGATGGATAAGATGGATATTGCCGACCGGATCCTGGACCGGGTAAAAATACTGACAAATGCAAAACGCAGCTAAAGACGAGATGCTTGTCCTGATCAGGTCCCTGCGCTCCCACATTGAGGCGGACAGGGAGTTGCCCGGGAATGTGCCCTCCTTTTGTATGCAAGGACCTCTGCCGGAGGCTGCTTCGCCGCCCAGACCTGCTAAAGGAAATACGGGCCGCCGGACTGGGGTGGATGGAGAAACCGTGCTTCCTTCATCTTTGCCAGGGGGAGTGGATCCACCCCCCGCCTTGAAGGGACGCCCGACGGTGACGTTGCCGGAAGGGGATGCTGCACCGGCGTCGCAGCGGTCGTCCGACTCGCCTCAAATACTCGTTCCGGGGCCGTACCGCCGGTTTAGCGTCCCGGACATGCCTGATAACATGAAGGGTACGAGCGTGTCCGGTGCTCTGAACGATGTTCGCACGGACTTGGGAGATTGTCGGCGCTGTGCCCTCCATACGGGGAGAAAGAATATCGTCTTCGGGGAAGGCAATCCCCACGCCGGTCTCGTCTTTGTAGGCGAGGCCCCGGGGGCGGATGAAGACGACCAGGGCCGGCCTTTTGTTGGCCGAGCCGGACAGCTCCTCACGAAGATCATTGAGGCCATGAAGATGCAGAGACAGGATGTCTATATCTGCAATATCCTCAAGTGCCGGCCGCCGGGAAATCGTAATCCCGCCTCCGGTGAGATCGCTTCCTGTGAGCCTTTTCTTGTGAAGCAATTAGAGTCCATCCGGCCAAAGGTGATCTGCGCCCTGGGGACGTTTGCCGCCCAAACCCTATTAAAGAGCGATGTCGCCATCTCCCTCCTGAGGGGGAAATTTCATCGTTATCACAACATCCCCCTGATGCCGACTTATCACCCGGCCTATCTCTTGCGAAATCCATCCCAGAAGCGTCAGGTATGGGATGATGTTCAACAGATCATGAATATGTTAGCGGACGATTCAGGATAAGGGAGAGGAACGTGGTCATGAAAAAAAAGTCAATCCATAAAAGACTGCTGGTGCTGTTGCTATTCCTGATCGTCTTCGCCTGGCCCTGTTGCGCTGGGGCGGCGGAACCTTCAGCCGTATTTAATGTCATTTCCATCAGCGGCGCCATTACGCCTCCGGCGGCTGAGTACATTACTCAGAACATCAGCGAGGCGGAAAAAGAGGGGGCTTACGGTTTGATTATATTGCTTGATACCCCCGGGGGGCTCGATCTGGCCATGCGGGATATCGCCAAGGGCATTCTTAATGCCCCGATACCTGTCTTTGTCTATGTGTCTCCCTCCGGCGCCCGGGCGGCTTCTGCCGGCGTCATCATTACCGTGGCGGCCCATGTGGCGGGGATGGCCCCGGGAACGAACATCGGGGCCGCCCATCCGGTTGGTCTTGGCGGCGGCGGTGGGGACAAAACCATGATGGAAAAGGTCGCCAATGATGCCGCAGCCTACGTGCGGAGCATCGCCAAAATAAGGGGAAGAAACGAGGAGTGGGTAGAAAAAGCAGTGAGAATAAGCGCTTCCATTACGGCGGAAGAGGCACTGAAGAATGGTGTCATTGATTATGTCGCCACGGATGTGCAGCAGCTTCTCAAACTGGCCGATGGGAAGCAGGTCCTTGTCGGTGATAAAAAGAAGATATTGAAGACCTCCGGGGCGATCTTGAAAGAAAGAAAAATGGGCGCCCGCCATCGAATCCTTACGACCCTGAGCGATCCGAACATCGCCTATATCCTCTTTCTCGTGGGTCTGGCAGGTTTGTATTTTGAATTTTCCACCCCCGGGGCCATTCTGCCGGGCGTTGTGGGCGGGATATCGCTGATTATGGCCTTTTTTGCCATGCAGACCCTGCCGGTAAATTATGCAGCGGTGATGCTTATCCTCTTCGGCATCGTACTTTTCATTGCCGAAATCAAGGTTGTCAGCCACGGGATCCTCACGGTCGGCGGGATAGTCTCCCTGGCCGTCGGTTCCCTGATGCTCTTCGATTCCCCCGATCCGGCCCTGCGGGTGTCCCTCGAAGTCCTGATCCCGACCCTGACCATTATTTCACTTTTCTTTGTCGGTGTCATCAGTCTGGTCATTAAAGCACAGATGCGTAAGAAGCACACCGGAAAAGAGGGGATGATCGGGGCCGAGGGTAAAACCGTGACCAAGGTTCATGAAGAAGGTAAGGTAATGGTGAAGGGAGAATATTGGGCGGCCTTTAGCGACAATCCCCTTGAAGAGGGGACGCGGGTCAGGGTTGTCCGGATAGACAACTTAAAGGTAAAGGTCGAAAAGCAGGAGCAAAAATAGGCGTACTGTTTCTGATCGTTTTCAATAAAAGATATGTAGAAAGGGAGGGCAGTAACATGACTTACACCGTAACAATACTGGTATTTTTAGTAATTATGTTTTTAGCGTCAGCCATACGGATTTTGAATGAATACGAGCGGGCCGTAATATTTCGCCTGGGAAGAATTATCGATGTAAAAGGGCCGGGACTGATTATCCTGATACCCGTTGTCGATAAGATGGTCAAAGTCGATATGCGCACCATTACGATGGATGTGCCTCCTCAGGACGTGATCACCCGGGACAATGTTTCCATTAAGGTTAATGCCGTCGTCTATTTCCGGGTCATCGACGCAAATGCGGCAGTCACCGACGTGGAAAACTATCTCTACGCAACATCTCAGCTTGCCCAGACAACCCTGAGGAGCGTTTGCGGACAGGTGGAACTGGATGAGATTTTATCACAAAGAGAAAAAATCAATATGCATCTGCAGGAAATTCTTGATCGCAGCACCGATTCCTGGGGCATAAAGGTATCGTTGGTGGAAGTCAAGCAAATCGACCTGCCTGAAGAGATGAAACGGGCCATCGCCAAACAGGCGGAAGCGGAACGGGAGAGAAGGGCAAAAGTTATTGCTGCCGAAGGAGAATATCAGGCGGCGGAGAAACTTTTTGAGGCGGCAACGGTTATGACCAAGGAGCCTATCTCTTTGCAATTGCGTTACTTGCAGACCCTGAATCAGATTGCGACGGAAAACAATTCCACCATCGTCTTTCCCATTCCTATCGACTTCTTTAAACATTTTTTCAAGGGGGATAACAAATAAAAACATCCTTTTTTGACAAGGAGGCTTGAGCTGCATGGAAAGAAAGGAAAAGATGCACGTCATTACCGGAGGCATGATCCTGATCACCCTCGGGGTGCTCATCATCCTGGGGAACACCCAAATCTGGTCCTTTAGCAGGAGTTGGCCGGTGCTATTGATTGTGATTGCCGTCGGTACATTGATCCAGCGATTCAAGGACCTGGGAGGTTGGATCATTCTTGCCGTAGGTGTGGTTTTCCTTCTGACCGAGGTCTTTGGCATGCAAGTCTATACGATGGGGAAATATCTGATGCCGGTATTGCTAATCGTGGTTGGGGCCAATGTCCTGTTCAAATACAACAAGCGCTGATAAACGACTATAAACGGATTTCTGTAAATGGACAATGCCATCGAGATAACATGTCCCGATCTGTCCCTCAGCCTGGGTTTCTGTCCCGACTGCTATCAAAAGAATGTTCAGGGTATCTGGCCCTATCTGACCTGCTACTGTGACTGCAATCGGGTGGGGGCTTATGCGGAAATAATCAGGGGTGGAGATGAGGGGCAGGAAAATATCCGTCTCGGTTCCTGGAAAATGAAAATGGATATATCCCGGGAAGATTTTGAAAGCAATTTACAGAAACTTGGTAATGGAAAAAACACGACCATCGAGATACTCTTCAAGGCCTGATAATTAGGCCGTAACTTATATCCCACCCGGATCTGTAAAAAGAAGAAAGGGGTTGCGAAATCAAAACGCAACCCCTTTAAATGTTTCTTGGCGAAAGTACTCATCCTTACAAGCGGTTACCGATTGTAAGGATTGAGCTGTCTCCCTCCTCCAACTCCCGTCTAACCGGACAATGTCGACTTTTATCAGCGTTTGTTGCTTCTTCTCCAGATATTCTGTGCCTCGGCGGCCTTAATGAGCCCTTCCCGGGTCTCGGGATGGGCAATGCCGATGAGCATTTCCGCCCGTTCCCAGGTTGTTTTCCCTTTCAGATTGACGATGCCGTATTCCGTCACGACATAACTCACAACCGTCCGGGGGATCGTCACGATGCCGCCGGGCTCCAGGGTCGGCACGATCCGCGATTTGATTTCGCCGGTTTTCTTGTTCTTCTGCGATGCCGTCATGCAGATAAAGGCCTTGCCGCCCTTGGAATGGTAGGCGCCGAAGATGTAGTCGAACTGGCCGCCCGTACCGGTTATCTGTCGGGTCCCTGACGACTCGGAGTTGACCTGACCGTAAAGGTCGATCTCCACGGAGTTGTTGATGGCCACCATGTTGTCGTTCTGGGCGATCCGGGTGGGATTGTTTGTATAATCCACGGAATAGGTGGCGCAGCAGGGATTGTGATCGAGAAAATCATAGAGTTTCTGGGTTCCGAGGGCAAAGGTGTAAACCATCTTGCCGGGATTGAGCTGCTTCTTCTTGTTAGTAACAACGCCGGCCAGATACATATCGACAAAGGCATCGACGAGCATCTCCGTGTGGACGCCCAGGTCTTTCAGGCCGGACTGGGCGATCATCATCCCGACGGCGCTTGGCATACCGCCGATGCCGAGCTGAATGACGGCCCCGTCATGGATTTCGTTCATGATGAGCTTGGCGATCTCGTTATCCTCTTCACTGATCGGCGACGCCGGCAGGCTGAAGAGGGGTTTGTTGTCCGACTCGACGATATAATCCACTTCCGAGACGTGAATGGACTCATTATATCCGCCATAGCAGTAGGGAACGCTGGTATTGACCTCGACGATGACCTTTTTGGCACGATTGGCGACGGCCTTGGAGATGGAGCAGGACGGACCGAAATTGAAGTAGCCGCTCCGGTTCATGGGGGCCACTTTAACGATGAACACGTCGGAGTCGACGAGATTATTGCTATAGTATCCCGGGCCCTCATGATAAAGCAGGGGGACATAATTACAAAGGCCTTTGTCGTGGAGGATCCGGTCTCCGCCACTGAAGTGCCAGTTATTAAAGCAGAACTTCTCTCTCGTGGGATCTGCCTGGGCCACGGCGGCCAGTCCGGGATAAACGACGGCCCGCACCTTGACGTCCGTCAACTCGTCAGCGCGCTTGGCAAGGAACGGATCAAGATAGGTCGGCGCCATGGTAAAATTACCGTAATCGACCCAATCGCCTGATTTAACAGCACCTACGGCCTCCTCGGCAGTAACCAGTTTCTTTTTGTACTCTTCCTTAAAGCTCATGAAATTCCCTCCCTGTTAAGTTTTACGTATGGTTTCATTGATAACGCTGCAAAAAGCCCACATGCTTTGTTGCGCTTCCCCCGCTTATTATTGGTCTACTAGCCATTATTCAGCGTCTTTTTTATTATGCGTTATCTGCCGACTGCTTAGCCCCCTTTGGGAAGGAGGTGGGACCGGTGTGGCGTTTCCCGGTCCCCTTGGTAAGTACAGCGAAAAAATGTGATAGTCTCTTCAATAGGCAATTCTCACGCATAAAGCTTACGGACGAAAAATTATAACTTATGATGACTGATTATTTTGAAAGAACAAAAAAATCAATATCAAAAGATATTAACAGGAATATTACAATAAATGTAATTTAAGAAAATGACGAGAGGTAAGATTGAAGATTTGTTTTCCGCTTATTCAGGCCAAGTTTGTGACGGATGCGATGGCGGCAGATGTTGACAGCGCTTGAGGAGATGTTGAAAAAGTCGGCAATCTCCTTGCTTGATTTTCCTTCCTTGATGAGATTGGCCACCTGGATTTCCCGGGGCGTCAGATTCATGTGCTGGGAAGAAAGGGTACGGGAGAAGGGCGACACAATGTCTCTCAGGTTCGATTCGAGAACCTTTAAGTCCGCCCGTAAATGAGGATCCTCTATCTGCTTTTTTAGCTTATCCACGTAAGGGATGACAAGTTTCTTCACATTGGACAGAACATCCCCGGCCAATTCTTTCTTATCCTCCTCCCGCTTTTTCAGCAAGACCCTCAGGGCGGCGTTCAATTCCTCCAACTCGTGGGTTTTTGCTTCCAGTTCTTCACCCCGTTTTTTAAGGGCCGCCTCGGCTTCCTTGTAG
>JBAYKV010000082.1:0-12249 GCA_041664405.1 Syntrophales bacterium | reverse complement strand
CTCCCACTTTTAGGTTACAACAAAACCCCTCTGCTCATCAACTATGTTGATTCGCTAAAGGTGTGGGGCCTCCGCCCCCACGCCCCACCACTGACTACGTCAGTGGATTAGTTTAAGATTTAACGCTAAATATTCAATATGCACGAACAACGCACTATTCAATTCAAAGAAAGGCGAGGGAAGCATGCCCAAGAATGAAAACATCGCCAAAGGCCAAGCGTTTGTCAAACGACTATACTTACCCCGTATCATTGGGTTGGGCTTAGGATTCTTCTGTGTGGCTTCGGTACTCTTTCAAAAAGAAACCCATGCCCTGGTGTGGCTGGGCCTGGCGGCCAATGGTTTTCTTTGGCCCCACATTGCCTATTTCGTAGCGAAAAACAGCCGTAATCCCTACAAAGCCGAAACACGGAATCTGTTGATTGATTCGTTTTTGGGTGGCTTATGGGTTCCTTTGATGTCGTTTAATATACTCCCAAGCGTCATTGTCATTGTCATGATGAGCATGGATAATATCTCTGCCGGTGGAATCCGCCTATTCATAAAAGGTTTTTTTGCACAACTGCTGGGTTGCTTTTTGGCCATACTCTTTGTGGGGTTTAATATCCGACCAGAGTCTAACATGCTGAATGTCCTCGCCTGCATGCCGATGTTGTCCGTTTTCCCCCTGAGTATTGGAATAATTACCTATCGTCTGGCAATAAAGCTAAGCCAACAAAAGATGGAAATGAAGCAGATTGATACCGAGCTCAAGGATGCCAATACGAACCTGACTGCGGCTTATGAAGGGTTGCGAGAAAGCGAAAAGAGATATCGTGAGCTGAGTATTGTCGATGACCTCACCCAGCTTTACAATTGCAGGCATTTTTTTGATCAGCTTAGAACGGAAATCGAACGGGCAGACCGCTATGAACAGCCATTAACCCTGCTCCTTCTCGATCTGGATAATTTCAAGGAATTCAACGACACTTACGGCCATGTCGAAGGAAACCATGTCTTATTAAGGCTCGGTCAGGCGGTCAGAAGATGTCTGCGCCAAACGGATTCCGCCTATCGTTATGGCGGCGAAGAATTTACCATCCTCCTGCCCATGACGACAAGCGCGGACAGTACCGTTTCGGCGGAAAGAATCCGTTCAGAATTCAAGGAAGAGATTTTTTTCCCGGCGCCGTATAAAGAGGTTCATATGACAATGAGTATCGGAATTGCTCAGCATAAGCCACAGGAAAGCATGGAGGCCTTCATTCACCGGGTTGACCAGCTCATGTATCAAGCGAAGAAGCAAGGGAAAGACAGGGTTTACTCTGAGACAACCTGAGAGACAATCCCTACCGGATGTGCCGCTGACATACCCACATGTAGGATCGTCACAGCGGTTGTTGCGGGTTTCATGGATATCGCTCTACAATCTAATGATGTAATTTCCCCGATAATTATGATATAGACGCAGCAACGTGAGAGCCGGATATGCAAGGGTATCGGTACAAAACGGCCTATGCAACTGTAGAGTACTAACCATAAAATGACGGGATGAAGGGAGTGGAGGATGAAAAAGATAGACGGATGGAAAAAAGCTGCTGGATCGGGCGCACTTTGTACGGTGCTCTTCCTAGGCGCCGGCTGTGCGACTATGGACAAGTCCGAGATGGGGGCGCTGGGCGGCGCCGGTGTGGGAGCGCTCGTGGGGCAGGCAATCGGGCACAACACGGCAGGAACCCTGATCGGCGCGGGAGTTGGTCTTGGGCTCGGCTACATCATCGGCAACGAAGTCGACAAATCTGACACCAGCAAACGCCGGAAGGCAACCAGCGAGGAATTGCAGCCCCTTGCAAATACAACATGGCAAGTGGTGAGCGTCACACCGCGCCCCAAGAAGCATTACCAGTCAATGATTGCGCGCTTTAATCAGGATGGGACGGTTACCACAACAAAGACGCTTGCAAATGGCAAGGTGGAGACAGATACGGAGAGTTACCGCGTCGTAGGCTCCACGCTGGTAATCAACGATCCCGGCTATATTATCAATTCCCGCTACCGCATCGATGGTAATAAGATGTACATGGACACGGGAAACCATAGCATCGTTCTCCAGCGCGTCGGCTCTTAGGGGTTGGTAAAGTTTTCCCCCTGGCGGAGTAAGTCAAGAATAAGCATCTGTTCGTCAAGGGTTTGACATTCGGTGTCGTCCAGTATGCCGGACGTGGGAATGTTCATCTGTTGGAAAAGGATCTTCAAGGCCTTGAACATCTGAATCGGGGGAAAGGCACCCGCTGAGAGTTCGTGAATCAGTTTCAGGGTTTTGAAACCGTCGAACCAGCCATGGAATTGTCTCGTCAAATATTCGTGACGGCGGTTGGCGCCTCTGATCCGTTCCCATAGGGCAGCAAATTTGTGGTGATCAAGAAAAGAGTGAAGCTGGGGTGAAATCGCCGAGGCCCTAGCCAACAGGTCATTGCCGGCACTGTCTGTTTCCCGGGTAAATTCCTCCAGCCATGCCTTCAAGACAGAAAAGACCCTTGGATCATAGACAAGATACTCGTCATGGCCACCCTCCAGGAAACGCAGCATGCGCCGCCCCGTCCCGAAAGGCACCCGGCCTGAAGGCCGGGCGGAGGGATAAACGGTTGTGTCGCGGACATCGCCCAGGGAACCGAGTTTTGCCAATTTATTCATAAAATAGAAATCTTCTCCCGCCTGCCGGCAGGGCATCCCGCGGACAGCAGTGTATGCTGCTGCGGTGCAGGCCATCGTGGATCCAATGGCGTGAAAGGCATAGGGTGAACCGGCCCAACCAAGTCCGAGGACATAATACCTGAGAAAGATCTCATAACAGCAGATACCAGCCGCAAGGCGCCGATCCTCAGGCATGCGGTGGGAAAAGGCAACGACCGCCCCCGGTGGCGAGAAACGCTCAAAGTGGTTCCGAAGCGAAGATAGATAGTTCGAATCTACAAGGGTGTCGGCATCCAGGCAGAATATCATTTTCTTTTCATGATGATGTGGATCTAATAAAGTTAGTGCCCTGTCCATCCCGATCTTTCTTGCATGGCCGACGCCGCCCTTGGGAGGTAATTCATGACCCGGTGAGGAGGCGTCGACAAAGGCGAGGCGGAGCGGGCTTGCCAGTATTTCCCGGACAAGGGCCGTGATATTCGCATCGGCAAGATGATGATCGGGCAGATCTCCCTTGATCATATCTTCCATGATCATCATGGTTTCCAGATTATCCCGGATATCTTCCGGGGCGGCATATGGGGAGGGACGATTATTGATAACGCAGATGATCAGGCTATGCCTTAATTCATCTTCCCCGTTTCGGGCCAGGCCGGCCAAAGTGTGAAAGAGGCCATCTTTTTCTGCCAAAGCGGGAATGACGACGATCTGGTCGAGATCGTCGGTTGCGCCCCCGTAAAAGGGATAGGCATCATAAACGCTATAGCGTCGGAGATATTTTTCCAGATGGTAGGTATACATTATCCGGTCAGGCGATCCTCCACAAGTGATCGCAAGGCGGCGTAATCGTCTCCCGGAATCCAGTGGATAACGACACCCAGCCTTTCCATCCTGCGGAACCACGTGTCCTGCCTTTTGGCAAACTGATGGATGCGGGTATTCAGGGTCTTCGCCATGTCGTCATAGCTTATTATATCCTGAAGATATTGGCTGATATAGCGGTATTCCAAACCGAAATGATACAGTCTCTCCCAACTGACACCCCTTTGGTGCAGGGCAACGACTTCCTCCACCATTCCTGACTGGAGGCGGGCGCGGAGTCTGTCCGTTATGCGCTGGCGCAGGGTGGCCCGATCCCACCGTACACCCACGACCAGGGGCCGGAGACCGGAAGCCGGAGGCCCGGTGCCGGAGGCATGAGGATTAATGTCAGGCGTACCGTCTGCCGATTGCCCCCTTTTAACCCTTGTTGCTTCAGCAATTTCGATCGCCCGCAACAGGCGATCCCGATCCAGGAGATCAGTCTTGTTGTGGAGTTCGGGTTGGATAGCCTGCAAACGTCCGGCTAAGGCATCCATATCCAGATTGTCCAGTTCACGGCGCAAGTATTTGTTTTCAGGAACCTCCCGCAGATCATAGGAACGGATAACGGCCTCCAGGTACATCCCGCTGCCGCCCACAAGCACCGGAAGCGCGCCTCGTGCCGTGATGTCTTTGAAACAGCGGTAAAAAAGGCGCTGATAGGCAAAGAGGTGAAACTCTTCCATGGGCTCCACTATATCGACAAGATGGAAGGGAACGGCGACACCTTCTAAAGTATAGTCGAGGAGATCCTTGCCCGTACCGAGGTCCATGCCCCGGTAAACCTGCCGGGAGTCGGCGGAAATGATTTCACCGCCTCGATCCTTTGCCAGACGGACGGCCAAAAGCGTCTTCCCGGATGCGGTAGGACCGAGGATAACAACCATGTTGTATTTATTCTTCACAACCCCCTCCTATACGGTAAAACGGCGCCCTGTCAAGAGCGGCGAAATGAAAACAACGGCATTGAAAATTTGACGAAACATCCAATCTCCGATATAGAATTGGGCAGCGGCCGCTATGGTACGTTAAGGAGAAAAAAATGTCAGCAACAAATGATTGCCCGAGGGCAATCTTGAGAGCCGGTGAAACACAGCTTGGTTTTTTCGTAAAGCGGATTAAGCAGATCCCCGAAATCCGTGTGACAGCTTATGAACTGGAACATATCGTCACCGGGGCAAAGGTCCTCCACCTGCATTGCGATGACCGGGAAAATCTTTACGCCATCGCCTTCCGTACGCCTCCCAAAGATTCCACCGGTCTTCCCCACATCCTGGAACACGCCGTTCTCGCCGGTTCGAAAAACTATCCTGTTAAAGACGCCTTCAATGAGCTCTTGAGGGGAACATTGCAGACCTTCATTAACGCCTTTACCTATCCCGATAAAACCATTTATCCCATTGCCAGCCAGGTCAAAGTCGATTTCTTCAATCTGGCCCGCGTCTATACGGATCTGGTCTTTCGCCCCCGGCTCCTCAGAGAGACATTCCTCCAGGAGGGGCATCACCTGGAATGGGCCGCCAACGCCGACGGGCAAGAAAATCTGACCATCTCCGGAATCGTCTACAACGAGATGAAGGGGGCCTATTCATCTCCCGACAACCTTATGTACAAGGCCATTCAGGAAAACCTCTTTCCCGACACCATCTACCGTTTCGACTCCGGGGGAAACCCGGCTGATATTCCCAAACTGACCTATGAGCAGTTTAAGGAATTTCATCAGGCCTACTATTCACCAAGCAACGCCCGGATTTTTATCTACGGGGATATTCCCACGGGAGAGCACCTGCTGTTTCTTCAGGAGATGCTGAAGGATTTTAATCGGATATCACTGGATTCTTCAATTCCCACTCAGGAGAGATGGTCATCCCCGCGGGCGGTTCAAGACGTCTTTCCCATCGGCAGGGAAGATGATCCCCATGGCAAGGCAATTGTCAATATGGCCTGGTTGCTCACGGAGAACACCGATGAAGAAACAGTGATTCTGCTACAGGTCATTAGCGGGGTCCTGGTGGGCAGCGCTGCCGGCGCATTGCGCAAGGCCCTCATTGACTCCGGACTGGGTCAGGATCTCTCACCGGTCACGGGCTTTGAGCGGGATTATAAACAGGTGGTATTTGCCGTAGGCCTCCGGGGCACGGAAGTGCAAAAGGGGGAAGCTATTGAATCTCTGATCCTGGACATCCTGGCCAGAGTGGTCCGGGAAGGGGTGGACAGGGAGCTTGTTGAAGGAATCCTTCATCAGATCGAGTTCCGGGGCCGGGAGATTGTACGCCAGAACTATCCCTATGGCATCGTTCTCATGAACCGGGTCTTTCACACCTGGATGTATGAAGGAGATCCCCTCCATAGTCTGAACTTCCCCGTCCTTATCGATATGATCCGCCGCAAGTGGCAGAAAAATCCATCCCTATTTGAGGAACTGATCCAGAAGTGGTTGATTGACAACCCTCATCGTATCCTCTCGGTAATGGAACCGAGTCCGACCTGTATGGAGACATGGGAAGGGGATTTCAGGAAATACATGGCCGGGATCAAGGATTCCCTGACAAAAAATGAGCAGGAGAGTATACATCAGGAGGTCCGGAAGCTAAAAGCATTCCAGACGGAACCGGATCCAACCACCGCTTTAGCAATGTTGCCGAGACTGAAAATCACCGATATCGGCGGGCATACGGAAAATATTCCCGGGGAACGTATTTCCATAGACAACACCTTGGGGATGACTCATGATCTTTTTACCAATGGCATCTCCTACCTGGATTTGGCCTTTGATATTTCCGCAGTCCCCGATGACCTGCAACCATATCTTCCGCTCCTGGGTAAATTCATCACCCAGATGGGAGCCGCCGGGATGGGTTATGAGGATATGTCCAAGCGCATCGCCCTGAAAACGGGAGGAATAAGGTGCTCTCTCAATGCCGGTTTGATCATGAATCAAGGGACGTCCTGGCAGGAAATGGTCTTTCGCCTCAAAACCCTGAACAGGCATATCCCGGATGCGACCAACATCCTTTCGGATCTTCTCTGCGCGGGCGACCTGACGGATCAACGCCGCATGCAGGATCTCCTGATGGAAAAGAAGAACCGTTTTCATGCTTCCATTGTCCCTTCGGGCCATCTTTTTGCCCGGCGTCTGGCAGCTTCGTCCCTGTCCGTATCGGCATGGCGTGACGAACAGTGGCACGGCAAAACACAGCTCCGCTCCCTGAAGCAGATGACAGACGAATTCGACGAAAACCGGGAGGTTTTTTTGGAAAAACTGCTGCGCCTGAAAAGGGAAGTTTTCAGAAAAGACAGGCTGACCTTCAACCTGACGGCAGAGGAAGGGGGACTGACAACAATGCTCGAAAACCTTACTCCCCTTGTTGCAAGATTCCCGTCCGGCAGCCTTGCGGAGACCATCGATCCGCCAAGGTTAGAGCCTGTTGACCGGGGGGTCGTCATCCCGGCTCAGGTGTCCTATGTGGCTCGAGCCCTCCCGGCGCCATCATACGGTCACAGCGATACGGCCGCCCTCATGGTTGCATCAAGGTATTTATCGAACGGCTATCTCTACAAACAGATCCGCGTACAGGGGGGCGCGTACGGGGGACTGTCGTCCTACGATCCCATGGTCGGGGTCTTCTCGTTTTTGTCATATCGTGATCCCCACATTCTCCGCACTTTGAAGGTTTACGATGACGCCATTACGGCATTGAATCGACAAAACATCTCCCAGGAGGATCTCGATAAGGCCGTCATCGGAACCATCGGCATAATGGACCGGCCAATGGATCCATCAAACAAGGGGTTTACAGCCATGATCCGCCATTTCTCAGGGCTTACCGACGCCTACCGGCAGACCCTCAGGGACGATATCCTGGCAATGACCATCAAAAAATTAGGGGAGGCGTCAGTAAGTTTTTTAGACAAATCAAGAGAATCAAGCTCCATAGCAGTTTTCAGCTCAGAAGAACATTTGCAGAGTGTGAACACTGCCTTGGAGGGCAACAAACTGCTTCTGGAATCGCTTGAATAGGCACTAACATCCATGCCCGAAGGCGGGCACAACGAAGCATGAAAATCCCCCCATCCTCCCCTTTGGCAAAAGGGGGAATGGGGGGGCGAGGATTATTACACAAAGAATTGAGGAGGTATGAAGGTCATGTATTGGAAACGTAAAGTGGGATTAACGATGATTTTGTTGATGGTCTTCCTCATGGCGGGGTGTTTGGAAGGCAGGTACGGAAACATCTTTCCCGATGGACAGGTCTCCAAGGATTTCGACTCTTTCAAGATTGATCCGGGGATGAATTATTATTACAGCGGGCCGGATCTTTACCCCAACGCCCTGATCGGCTTGAAGAAACAGTATGTCCTTGACTCCGACCTCTGGAAACCTATTAAACCGACCCCCGAAAGTTTCCGGGACATGATCATCCACATGCAGGATAAGGCACGGGAATATCGAGAATTCCAGCATGGGTTCCTCATGTACGACGACAAGGGGCAACCGATCGGCGTCTGGTACTCCATCCTCAAAGCCCGGACCTTCACGCAGATGGGAGAGGGAAACAAGGTCAGAGTTTATACGCCGGATCTGATGATCTATGAGACAGGACCGGGCGGGATAGCATCACAGCAGGATAAAAGATAACTGCTGACAGCTTCGCAAAAAAAGTCCGGATACTGCGTTGCGCGGCATCCCTCGTCACTGATCACGTTAAAAAAAGGGCGTATCCGTTGTTTCCACAATGGATACGCCCTTTTCCTTGTAATCCGGAGCTGTTTTTTAAATCAATTCTTCCAACTTGGCTAATGCCTTATCCAGATTTTCGGGATGCGGTCCCCCCGCTTGGGCCATATCCGGCCTACCGCCGCCGCTGCCGCCCACAACCGGGGCCACGGCCTTGATGATGTTTCCCGCGTGGTACCGACTTGCCAGATCCTTGGTAACCATACACAGGAGCATCGCCTTGCCTTCAACCTTGCTGCCCAGGAGAATGACGCCTGTGTGCATCTTATCGCGCAGCTTGTCTCCGAAGTCACGCAGGGTCTTAACATCGGGGGCTTCGACCACCGCCGCCAGCACATTGACCCCTTTAATTTCTTTCGCCTTGCCGATCAGATCCGCCGAATCCTTGGCCGCCAGTTTGCCCTTGAGGGCATCGATTTCTCTTTCCAGTTCCTTCTGGTGTTTCTGAATCTTCTCGATTCGTTCGGCGAGTTCCATCGGATTGGCCTTGAGGAGATCCGCCGCCCTCCTTAGCTCCGATTCGACGGCCTTAAAGTATTTAATGGCCTCGGCGCCGGTCACGGCTTCAATCCGCCGGACACCTGCCGCCACGGCCGATTCGCCGATAACCTTGAGAGCGCCGATGTCACCGGTGCGGCTTACATGGGTTCCACCGCAGAGTTCCATGCTGAAATCTCCCATTTTCACCACCCGGACATTATCACTGTACTTTTCATCAAAGACCGCCGCCGCCCCGGTTTTCATGGCCTCTTCCTTGGGAAGGACCCGGGTGTCCACATCGGCGTTCCGGCGGATATAGTCGTTCGCAATGGTTTCGATAGTATCCAGTTCCTCGGACTCAATCCGGGCAAAGTGGGTAAAGTCGAAACGGAGGCGCTCCGGCGTCACCGACGAACCCGCCTGCTTGATGTGATCCCCCAAAGTTTTCTTCAGGGCCGCATTAAGGACATGGGTGCCGGAATGATGGGCCTCCGTAGCCCGCCGGGAGGATTCGTCCACCTTGAGATTCACGACATCGCCGACCCTGATGGTTCCCTGCTTCATCTTGCCAATATGTGTGATCAGGGTATCGGTGGGGCATTGAGCATCCCATACCTCAAAGAGGTATCCGTCGCCGGAGATAACCCCCGTATCTCCCACCTGGCCACCTTTCTCACCGTAGAACGGCGTCTCTTCCAAGAAGATTTCGGCGTTGTCCCCCGCTGAAACCTCATCGACTTCGGCGTCTTTTTTCAGAATTGCCGTGACCCTTGACGTGGCTTCCGTAATGCCGTGATAACCGATGAACGTCGTGGCAATCCCCCGGACCGAAAGTCTTTTATAGCTGTCGGCGAATGCCTGTTCGCCGCTCCCTTTCCATGATTCCCGGGCCTTCTCCCGTTGAGCCTCCATGGCCTTTTCAAAGCCTTCCATATCAAGAGAAAGGCCATCCTTGCGGACGATATCCGCCGTCAGGTCTACGGGAAAGCCGTAGGTGTCATAGAGCTTGAAGACAACCCCTCCGGGAATAATTTTTTCACCCCTATCCATGAGGATAGCCACTTCCTCGCTCAAGATCCGTAGTCCCGTATCCAGGGTTTCGATGAAGCGCTGCTCTTCATTAATCATAACCTTTCGGATAAATGATTCTTTTTCGATAAGATCGGGATAGGCATCCTTCATTGTGTCAACCACGATGGAAACAACTTCGTGGAGGAAGGGCCGGTCGAGGCCAAGAAGTTTCCCATGCCTGGCCGCCCGCCGGAGTATCCGCCGGAGTACGTAGCCTCGCCCCTCATTGCTGGGCAGGACGCCGTCGCCAATCAGAAAGGTAACGGCCCGGCTATGATCGGCAATCACCCGCATGGACGCATCCGCCTCCGCGTTGGCTCCATGAACCCGACCGCTGATCCTGGCGATCCCTTGAATAATCGGGGTGAACAGATCCGTATCATAGTTGCTCTGCACACCCTGAACAATGGCAGCCAGCCGTTCAAGACCCATACCGGTGTCTATGTTAGGCCTCGGAAGGGGATTGAGATTACCATCCTTATCCCGGTCAAACTGGGTGAAGACATGATTCCAGATCTCGAGGTGGCGGTCGCAGTCGCACTCGACGGAACATTCCGGACGGCCGCAACCCACAGACGAGCCCTGATCATAGAGGATCTCCGAACAGGGACCGCAGGGACCGGTCTCTCCCATCATCCAGAAATTACTTTCCATTCCCATCCGGACAATGCGTTCCGCCGGGACCCCCATCTCCTTGTTCCAGATCTCGAAGGCTTCATCGTCATCCTCATAAATCGTGATCCAGAGCTTCTCTTTGGGAAGGGCCATTGTTTCGGTCAGAAACTCCCATCCCCAGGCGATGGACTCCTTCTTGAAATAGTCGCCAAAGGAAAAATTACCCAGCATCTCGAAGAAGGTATGGTGACGAGCCGTATAACCGACATTTTCGAGATCGTTGTGCTTGCCTCCGGCCCGAACGGATTTCTGTGAGCTTGTGGCCCGCGTGTAGCCTCTGTCCTCCAACCCCAGGAAACAGTCCTTGAACTGGACCATCCCCGAATTGGTAAACAAAAGGGTCGGATCGTCCTTAGGGATAAGGCTGGAACTCGGAACGACAGTATGTCCATAGGCCTCGAAAAATTTCAAAAATTTATCCCTGATTTCACTTGCCGTCATCGTCATACCCGTCTTCCTCCTCCGCTCGGTTAATCATCTCGAAAATCAATCCCGGGGGAAATCCCTTACCCATGAGATAGCGGGCAAGCTTTTGCTTCCCCTTCAGATCGTTCCGGATGTTCCCGCTGGTTGTTTTCTTTCTGATTAAAGATGTTAATGCCTGCGCTTCGCTCCACTCTTTACGGCCGGTGATGAGCGCTTCCGCTACAATGGCTTCGGAAAGTCCTTTTTCAAGGAGGAAAGAGGCAATCTTACGATTCCCGTACCCTTTTACCGTCGCCAGTCTCCGCACCTGGTTTGATGCAAAGACCTGGTCGTTTAAATACCCCAGTTCGCGAAAATAATCAATCGCCTCCGTGATGATCTCGACCTCAAACCCTTTATTTTTTAGTTTCCCTGCCAGCTCCCGTTCCCCGTGATCCCGCAGGGCCAGAAGGCGCCAGCAGCTCTTTTTCGCCTTGTTAAGCTCCGGACGCTCCTCCATGGATCTTCATTATTCCGGAGTTCTGGTTTTCAGTCCAAACTTGTCCAGCACCCCTGCCTCTATCTCCTTAAGGATTTCGGGATGCTCTTTCAGGAATATCCGCGTATTGTCCCTCCCCTGCCCCAGGCGATCACCCTTGTAGGAATACCAGGCGCCGCTCTTTTCGATAATGGCGTTTTCCGCCGCCAGATCAAGAAGATCTCCTTCCCGGGAAATGCCTTCGCCAAAGATGATATCGAATTCCGTCTCTCGAAATGGCGGGGCAACCTTGTTTTTGACTACCTTGACACGGGTGCGCATGCCGATGACATCCTGCCCCTGCTTGAGGGAAGTGACTTTCCGGATATCCAGGCGCATGGAAGCGTAAAACTTGAGGGCGTTGCCACCGGTCGTGGTTTCGGGGTTGCCAAAGAAGACACCTATCTTCATGCGTAACTGGTTGATGAAAATGACGGTCGTTCTCGATTTACTGATACTGGCGGTCAGCTTCCTCAAGGCCTGAGACATGAGCCGCGCCTGAAGGCCCATCTGGGCATCTCCCATCTCCCCCTCCAGCTCCGCCCGGGGCACCAGGGCGGCAACTGAATCCACAACCAAGACATCGAGGGCGCCACTCCTCACCAATGTTTCAGTGATCTCCAGGGCCTGCTCTCCTGAGTCCGGCTGGGCAATCAGAAGATCATCGGTATTGACGCCGATTTTCCGGGCATAGGTTATATCCAGGGCGTGTTCTGCATCGATGAAGGCCGCCAGACCGTTCTGTTTCTGGGCTTCGGCGACGATGTGGAGGGCTAACGTCGTTTTGCCGCCCGATTCGGGGCCATAT
>JBAYKV010000081.1:0-12302 GCA_041664405.1 Syntrophales bacterium | reverse complement strand
TTCTTGATAATTTCGACAGCCTTTCTCGTTCGTTCCGATGAAACCTTCTTGAGCGCATCTGTGGAATACTTCCCAAACATCATAAATATCGGCATATCGCAATTCCCTCCTTAATGTTGGTATTTTGCGGGTTCTCTTATCGAGAGTTAAAAAACGTAAAACCCCGCTCTTTTTGAGAAACGGGGTTTCGATAATCTCTTCATGGCATCACCCTTACAAAAAGGGTTCAGATTAATTGTTAACCTTTTCACGATGCGTTATTCACTTACCCTTTGTGTGCGCCTGACTCACAAAAAAGTCAAGAGGATGTTTCATTTGATTACGATTTTCATTGATGTATATCGGTCAAAACTACAGGATGCTCTCTTACAAAAAGCTACGGATATCCCCGGCCTTCAGAAAGTCCAACCACAATAATGTGCATGTTTCGTATACCTTGGCTTTGATGTTCCGACGTCATTGATTTGATATAGCGGAACTTAAAAATAATATGCTAAAAGAGTTGTAAGGAGTTAAAGTGGTTTATGAGTTCTTATAACGTATTGATTATCGGATCTGGCCCCGCTGGTTTGTTTGCAGCGATGTGGCTTGAACGTCAGGGCATAGACAGGATTGCCATCATTGATCGACACCCTTATCCGGCCGGAGGATTGCTAAACGACGGCAAACTGAATTTTGACTATCGAGTTGGGATCGATCTGGACGAGCTTCAAATTGATCGTGATACGGCGCAATGCCTGATGGAAGAAATAAGGCAGGTCTTCATCCATTTTCCTCAGTGTCAGCAGGTAACATTTGTCGATAAAAATGATAAGCTCGAGGCGCTTGGGAACATCGCAAAAGAGCATGGCGCTCAATTCATTGCACCGGAACAATGGCACTGGGGAACGGACAACGGCAAATTAGTCGTTGATTATTTGAGAAATCACCTGAAAAAAACAGAATTCCTGTTGGGAACGGCGGTAACATCCATCGTAAAGCTTGACGACGATACATATCATGTTATCTGTAGTCATCAGCGAAAAAAAGTTTGCTATGCTACGAAGGTCATTCTCGCCGCTCCAGGACGCAGCGGTGCTTACTGGTTCCGTGACGTAGCTACTAAATTAGGTGTTCACCATAATTTCGGCCCCATTGATGTGGGAATCCGGCTTGAATTAAACAGAAAGTATTACGACGCCGTTACAGATGTCGTGTACGATCCCAAATTCATTTTCCATACTGCACGTCACGGAGACAGGGTAAGGACATTCTGCACCAACCCGGGCGGACGTGTACGGGTAGAAAACTACGGCCAATTCAAGCTGGTAAACGGTGATGCCCTCTCCGGACGAAAAACAGAGAATACAAATTTCGCCCTAATCAATACGGTTGCTTTAACCGAGCCCTTTTCCGATACGACCGAGTTCGGGCACATGATTGCCAAACAATTCTTTCTGCTGGGGGGAGGCAGGCCGATTGTTCAGAGGGTGGGGGACTTCCGGGAGGGAAGAAGAAGTTCCAGATCAACATTTAGTAGCGCGACCCGCCATTTCGAGATGTGTAAGGCGACATATAATGCTGTACCTGGGGATATAACACTTGGTTTGCCCGCCCGCATCATCGACAATCTTTGGGAGTCTCTGAAGAAGCTTGATAAGATAGTGCCCGGTATTCTTCACCCGTCAACCCTGCTATATGCACCAGAGATTAAGTTCTTCGATACGCATTTCATAACGGATGAAAATCTTGAAACGAATGTGAACGGTATTTTCGTGGCCGGCGATGGTACAGGGAAGAGCCGTGGTATTGTTGGAGCAGGGATTTCAGGGATCATCGCAGCCATAGGAATTTCCAAAAAATACTTTTGATTGTTTTTAGACGAGCGAAACCAGTTTACTCTTAAATCGAGCTTTGTCCACTGACTGATCGTCTTGCCGACGGCGCTGCCCATATGGACTGTGGGGCCTTCACGACCCAGCACGAGGCCCGCGGCAATGGCAAGCCAGCCGCTTACGAACTTAACCGGCAGCACCCGCTGCCACCGCAAGGGGCGTACCCCCTCCAGTATTCCTTCGATTTCCTGGATGCCGCTTCCTGCCGCTTCCGGGGCGAAATGCCTTACCAGGTAGAAAAGGATATCCTCTAGGCGTTGATCGCTGCGTTCTTTTCCCGAGACCCTGAAGGGCATGCGTAACGGAACCGGAGTACGAAGATCAGAATGAGGATGACGAGGGTCAGGGGATAAATCACTTCCATAACCCAATTCTGGATAGCGAAGGCGTAGACGACCCAGAAGGCGGTGGAGATGATCAAGATGCCGATGAAGCTTGCATTGACCACCCCGGCGCTTTTTGCCCGCCACATTTCATGTAATTGCATTACCAGAGGCACAATGGTTCCGAACAGCAGGGAGATCATCAAAAGGTCTTTCCAGGGAAGAAATATCATGGAAGGAATCATGAGGGGGAAGACGTATAAAGCTCCCTTTTCCAGCTTCGTAAAGCCTTTGTATTTCCATAAGCCGAACAGGACCGGCAGATGCAGAAATCCCAGCATGCCGTTAAAGATAGCGGCTATGCTTTTGATATAATATCCATAGACGATGACGGTAATGAACAGGCAGCCGAAATAGATGAACAGGCTCACGGAGATCGATTCTCCGGACTTGTTCCGCCAGATGGAGAGATTTTGCATCCAGAACCCCCATCCTTCGAGAACGGTAAAAACTGCTGTGGCGACAAAGCTGATTGTCAGGGCATTGCAACCCCAGCCTTGCCATTCGACGGTATTTTTAAAGAAGTGGATGACATCAGTCAATTTGCGTATCCTTACCTCGAGATATCTGTGGGACCAATCTTCATTGGGCGTTTTAGAGTTCGATCTGGCGGTAGAGCCTTTTGTAGCCCGTGCCGGGTTCGTCCTCCTCCCTGTAAACCGTCAGGCCCATCTGGTCGTACATGAGCTGGGCCGCCGCCTCATTGGGGTCCGTGGAGGTATAGAGCCGGCCGTATTTCCGGTCACCCCTTTTGGTTGCCTCTACCATAGCCCGGTAGGAGAGGGACATCCCGAGAGATTTATGGCGCACTTTGGGATCCACGCACATCCAGCCCCCCCAGTAAGCCTCGTCATCGTCCACTTTCGTATACAAGCCGACCGTTCCGGTCACTGCGCCGGTTTCAGTGTCCCTGGCTACCCAGTAGCGGACAAAGGGATATCCCTTCCCTTTCAGTAGAAGTCGTCCTACGGAACAGAGGCTGGCCGTGAAGAAGACAGCCGGCCGTTCACCTCCCTGGGATTCCCTCGGAAAGACGCGATTCAGGAGATTCAGGGCGGATCGCAGGTTCTTCCAGGACAGGGGTTCGATGTAAAAAAGTTCTTTTTCATTTTCCATTTTTATTCTCCCCGCGGTTTCCCGTGATGTAAACCGGCATTTCGATTCTGTCAATGCGCCTTATGGCATAGAGATTGTTATTCACGTCAAGCGGTTCTTTGATGGTCTATCGTTTCAAAAGGGCCATTATCCGTCCTGCCAGCTCCATGGGAAGCTCCTTTTCCGCCTTTTGCCACATCGCCGTATCCTCTCCGACGGCTTTCTGCAGACGTCCCTGCACATCCGCCGCAATTTTCGAGAGACTTTCTATTTCTGAAGTAAAATCCTTGTTCCCCGCTGCCACTTTGGCGGAGATGCCTGCGAGAACCGGATAAACGTCGTAATACTTGAGAACCCGTCCGGTCCCCCAGTAACGATCCCCGGTCGCCTTTTCCCCTTCGATGGACTCGCGATAGGCATCCCGCCATGTCTGGTAATCGAGGAACCGGGCGTAATAGGCACTCAGGCCGCAGATGGAAAACCAATCCAGCACAGTCTTTCCATCGCCTTTCTTCAGATTTTCCACGGCCTGGGCGAGTTTTCCGGGGATTTCCTGATAAAAGGAAACCTGGTATGAGGGAATATCCCAGTCAAGATGGCTGGTTCCCATGATAACCGTTTTGGCTGCCGCCCGCAGATCCCTGTTATATTGCGGAATCAGGGGGGCGACTCTCTTGCGGATATCAGGCGGCGCTGCGGCATAAGCGGCGGCGATTTGCCGCTGCTGGACCGCCAGTTTTTTTGCCTTTCCGGCAAAGGAAGCAGCTGCCCTCTTCAGGGAATCGTCATAGCCCTGGATGCGGAGGGAATCCTGATTCAGGGCCGCCAGATAGTAGGCCGGGGTCAGGGAAAGATCGTAGGGATTGAAGGGTTCGCGATCAAGACGCAGAACGAGCGATGTATAGACATGGGCGCAGTCGGCGTATTTTCCGAAATCCGCGTGCTTTTCGTCGTCAAATTGAGAATGGTAATAATCGATGTTATTGTTTTCCAATGGTTTATCGGAAAGCTGATACTGGAAATTGGTAGTAAGGGTGGGGATTCCGAAGTAACCCAAAGACCACTCATCGTTCCAGGTATTGATGCCGTTGATGACGCCCTCGTTGCGTCCATGGGCCTTCAGCTTCATGGTTCCGTTTACAGCCCCCGTAAAGCCAAAGAGGGTGTCCGAGGCGCGAATGGCAAAGTAGTCCTTTTCTTTCGCGGCGAGAAGTTCCAGATTGACATTGGCCACGACCTTGCCCGCCAAGGCAGGGGCGTGTTTCCTGGCATATTGCCATGATCCGGCCAGCCAGCTGTAGTGCGTTCCTGACTGGCCGCCTTCCTCGGCATCAAAGGCAATAAAAAGAATAGTGCGATCCGGCCGGTAGCGGCTCTCTTTCACGGCCTTGGCCATCGTGATCAACAACCCCGCCGGAAGGGCGTCGTCCTGAAATCCGTAGAAATGGGCATCCGTATGGGCCGATACGATGATGTACTCATCGGGATATTTGCTTCCCCTGATTGAGGCGATTACATTTTTCCCCTTGCCGTCCGGGATGATATCGGCATGGCTGATCAAGGTCCCTGGAACAGCCTGGCTTTTTTCCACCAGGATCATCGCTTTCAACTTCCGGCCGTCGTTGACGGGGGTATTGAGAACGGGGATGTTCATTTTAGCGCCGGTGAGATTAATGACCCAGAAGGCTTCTCCATGGGGAGGTTTCCCAAAGTAGCTTTTGTTGAAAAATACGACCGCCACGGCGCCACGGCGCTGGCATTGGTCCGCCGCCTCGGTGTACCAGGGTACAACCTCGAGATCTACTTCCACAAGGGCGATTTTGCCGGACAGATCCTTCCCGTGGAGGTCCTGGCGAGTGGCGCTTCCGACAAAGACGATCTCCGCGTTAATGTCCGTTGCCGGCGTCGGCGGCGTCCCGTGCATGGGAACCACACGAATTTTCGTATTCTGACTATCCTTCAGGTTCAGGGATGCTTCCCGGAAGCTCCATCCGGTTATGGGAAATTCATCATAGACTGGGTTTAACCCCAGGTTTTTGAAGGCGTCATAGACGAGCTTTGATGCTTGTGCACCCGCAGGCCCGCCGGCATAGCGGAAGCCGAGTCCCTCGGTATTGCTTCCGATACGGCTCAAAGCTTTTGCAAAGTTCCAGCCCGTAAGGGGGTTCAGTCTTTTCAGGACCTGCCCTTCACCGGAGACGGCCTGCCGATAAACCGCCTCGGCTTTGATTGTCCCTATTCCTGCCCCATGGACTGTATTTCCGGTGGTCGTTAAACAGAATAGCGCGATGGCGACGATAGGAAGAAACTTTCTGAAAATCATCGGGGGTATCCTTTACAAATCACGATTGGGGTCCATTTCCCGGACATAGTCTCTGATATGGCGGGCCTCGTCCGTATATAGAACGATCTTGTCATAATCAATACGGATATTGTTCAGATATTGTAGAATCAGAGCGTCCCCGACCATGGCCAGAGGCAGGATGCCGGCGAAGAAGAAGCCCATTTTTTCAAATTCCACCGCCATGAAAAAGGTTATAGGATCTTTTAGATTCAAAAAGAGCTGAATAGCGGCCACATTTTTCAGACACAGTTCCCGCAGGATTTTCCGAACTTCATGGAGGACGTCATCGCCATATCTTACCAGATGAATTTCCGCGCAATTTTCCGTCATGAGGAGATCGGTCAGGATCTCCGTTTCCGCGGGAAGGTGTAGTTGACAATCCTCGTCCGGAGTATGAAAGCTGTGGTTCGGTGCGCCGATGTTTTGATACAGATGGGCAACGACGGGCTGATGCCGGGCGGGCGGATACAGGGTCAGGGTCGAGGAAGGGGTGATGTACTTGAAACTCAGGGCGACACTGATCCGTTGGACCTGATCCGAATCGATACCCTTGAAGAGCCAGGTTTCGGGACTGGAAGCAAGGAGAAGGCCGCAATCCCGGATGTCGAACTGGGCCATTCCCCGCTGGGTAAATTCATGGTTGGTTACGGAATAAACATAAACGCCATCAAGGGGCTTTTTCTTGGGGCACTGAAACAAAAAGTCGGCGATCCGCTTCATGCAACCATGGCCGCGATATTCCTGGTTCACGAAGACAAAGGTGAATTCCGCGATTCTCGCCTCCTCATTTGGATAGACGAGGGCGGAGTGTCCCATGAAGATATTGTCTTCCGTCACAGCAACGGCGGAAATCATTTCATCCGTCTCATTGAGCTCGATAATCCGCTCCGGATAGTAGATGTGATCGTCGAAAAATGTATAGCCGTGGGATTTATAGGCACACCGGGCAATCTCCACTGCTTCGAGGGGTTGCATCCTCCGGACCGTATAAGGGATCTGTTCCGGAATCGGCAGCGATGGGGAGGGTATCACCGGCTCCAATACTTTCGCGGCTTCTGCTTCCGCACGTTCCTGTGCGGACAGGTATGACTCGATGCTCTTCGCCGGCAGATATTTGATCAGGTTTGTTTCTTTTCCTTCCATGCCGAGATTGCGGAAATGGACCTCATTCATGAATTCCTTCATGAGGAAGACCCCCATTCCGGAGGCCGACATCTGATCGATATTTTCTGCCGGGTGGTAATCTGGAATCTGGTCGGGATCAAAGGGCAGCCCCTTTTCCTTAATGGTGATCTTCATCCCCAAGGGCGTCCGCTCACAGATGAGGTCAAAGTTCTCCCGTTCCTGGCCGGCAAAGGCGTGGACCATGACATTGGAGATCGCCTCTTCAGCGGCCAGGTCGATTTGGTAAAGATCATTGCCGACAAACCCGATTTTTAGCGCCGCCTCCTGAATGACCATTTGTGCTAAACGCAGGTAGAAAAGATCCGGAGGCAGGGATAGACGGATAACGTCGTTCTTTTTCATAAACTTAAATGATCCCGGCGACTACCAGTCTCGACAGGACCGAAAACATGGTCAGTTGGAGTCGAGTAGACCGGTTTCTTCCGATATTTAGTTTGATAATAAATTGAAATCCAGCATTTTCTTTGGAACTGACGTTGCGTTGCTTTCGGAAGGTACCACCTCCTGCCAAAATAATCACGCTCAAAAAATCGCACCTTTCTTTTCATATTTAATGCGAATCCTTTTTGCCACAGCCGATAGTTACCGCTGTCGTTTCAGCTCATTTTCCAGATCGTTCAGGAAGCAGTCGAGCAGCGATTCGCGGACGTGATCCATCAGGACAATCTTCCACCAGCGTGGCTCTGCGTCATGCGTATCGGGGACAAGCAGGTACTTGTCAGCCAGCGAGGGCTGGATATACGCGCTACGAATGGCCACCTGGTTCATGGCCGGGTGCCGGTAATAGCTGACGCCGAGTCCATCAAGCTGCGCACAAAACGCACTGGTTCGAGCCAGCAGCCGTCGACAGCGTGCGGTAAGACCTTCCGAACCGGCATCGCGCAGCAGCATCCAGACCGCAATGGCGTTGGCCCCCGATCTGCTGCCACAGATGGTGTAGTCCTTACCATGCACATAGCTCGCCTCGCTGGTGCACACCTCGTCGATCAGCCCTTTGCGGCAGAGAAATATCCCCGTACCGTAAGGCGCCTTAAGCATCTTGTGCGCATCCATGGTGATTGAGGAAACATCGGGATTGCGGAAATCGAGCGAGTGTGCAGCGACGGCAAACGGGTAAATGAATCCGCCATAGGCCCCGTCCACGTGGAGTCGAAACTCGAGCCGCCGCTGCCGCAGTGCAGCAACGAGCGGCGCCGGCTCATCCACGGAGCCAAACATGGTTGTTGCCATGTTGACCACCGCGATCACAAAGCGGACTCCGGCGGCTTGGACGGCATCGAGGGTTGCCGTGACAGCCTCCTTTGACATGACCCGCGACGCCTCATCGACAGGAATGGCAAAGGGACGAATATCTAAGAGGTTAGCCGCTTTCCAGACCGAGTAGTGCGTGTCCGCGGAAAATACCAATCCAACTTCGTCTGGGTGCGCGCCGAAGGCGCGACGGAACAAGTTGCGGTAGATCCAGCAGGCTTCGAGGTTGCACTCGGTTCCTCCCGGCGATATGTATCCGTCGTACCCAAGCCGGTCAGCGTACATGATCTCTTCGGCACAGATGGCCAGTGCCTCGCGTTCCAGCTCCTGCGTGCCCGGAAAACCGGTCTCCGAGCGTTCAGCAGTATGGCAGCCAATGTGGTTGGGATTTTCGATGATGGCGCGGAGATACGGCTCATCATCGAGCAGTGAAGATTCCCAGGGTATCTTGGTAATAACCGAACTGCCGTCGGCGTAATAATCCTCGGCGTCAAGATGGGTACCGGGAAAACCCAGCACGGCGTCGGTATGATAATTAACGTTGTGGTCTATTGCCACGGCCACACGGTCGGAGATCATATTCCGCGAGTATTTTTCCCACTGCATCAACTCCTCCTTTCATAGAGATCGGTCAATCGTTGATTCGTTCTTGCCTGTAAAGCCTGGCCGTCGCATACCACGGACTGTCGTTCCTGTCGCGCAACCAGCGCTAATCGGGATTTAGCGGCAATAGTATCCATACGGGCTTGCCCATAACGCCGGCAAGATCTGATACGCAATCACACCCGGCAAATGCAGTGCATCAAAGTGCCTAGGCTGCACTTTCACCACTTGCCGGTATAGCTCGCACGCCTGCGCAAGCTGTCCTTTGCGATGCAAAGCCAGGGCTTCCTGGAATTTAGCCTGTACCTCTAAATCCGCTTGATTATTTGCAGCGCTTTCCGGCTGGGGTATGTTCTTGAATTGCGGTCTCATATGCATGTTTCACCATGCTCTCCGTATCATATATTATGGGTGAAGAGAACATCATTGATTTGCCCAGAAATAATTTTGACATGAGAGGCGAATCTATCTATACTCTCTCCACAAAGAAACGCATGATCACGGACTGATCAGGGAAGGGTTGCAAACCGTTCTCTGACCAGTCTCCAAAGGAGGACAATAATGAATTACTTTACGGCGAAAAAGTTTTCTTTTATTTCAAAGACCCTGCCCCAAGACACCTTTGGAGTGATAAGCATGAAAGGTTCGGAGGGGATATCCAAGCCCTACGAATTTGAGATCATGCTTGTTTCGGACAATCTCGAAATAGACTTCGATGTGATCATGCAAAACACCGCCAAGCTTGTATTCCACCGGGAAACCGGGGGAGATGCGATTTATAACGGCATCATTACCCATTTTGAGCATCTCCATGCGATCGGAGAATATGCCTTTTACCGGGCCTATCTTGTCCCCCGCCTCTGGTGGCTGTCCATTACCAAGCATAACCAGATCATCCTCGATAAATCCCTGCCGGAGTTTGCCCAGATGGTGCTTATCGACGGCGGCCTCACGCCGAATGATTTTGAATTTCGCCTCCAGGGCACCTATGACCCCATTGAATACGTATGCCAGTACAATGAAAGCCACCTGAACTTTCTCTCCCGCTGGCTGGAACGGGAGGGCATCTACTATTATTTTGACCAGACGGAAGGTGGCGAAAAGGTGATCTTCACGGACACACGCCTGGCCCACACCGAACTTGCCGCGGGCAAGGTCCTCACCTATTCACCCCCTTCGGGACTTGAAGCCCTGCGCGCCGCCGAAGTGGTGGCATCCTTTCATTGCCGCCGGAGCCTGATGCCGGAAAAGGTGTTTCTGAAGGATTACAACTATCGGAAGCCTTCCCTGGAGATGAGCGGGGAGGCGAATGTGGACCCCCAGGGGCGGGGCACGGTCTTCTTTTACAACGAACATATCAAAACACCCGCAGAGGGAAAGCGACTGGCCAAGATCAGGGCCGAGAGCATTCTCTGCCGCCGGGAAGTATATCTTGGCGAAGGGTCTGTTCCGTTTATGCTGCCCGGCTTTACCTTCACCCTCGAAAGTCACTACCGGAAAGGCGTCAACCAGAATTATCTGATTACGGATATCGATCATGAAGGCAATCAGACCGGCTATCTGTTGTCAGGTATCAGCGTGGGCGTGGGCGGCGATGAAGAAAATAAAGTCAATTATCGCAACTATTTTACTGCCATCCCCGGGTCGGTCCAGTTCCGGCCGGAGGCGAAGGCGGAAAAACCGAAAATTTCCGGCACGATCTCGGGCATGATCGATGCTGCGGGGAGTGGTCAATACGCAGAGCTTGATCCCCAGGGCCGGTACAAGATCCTCTTTCCCTTCGATCTTTCCGGCCGGAGCGGCGGTAAGGCGTCAAATTGGGTACGGATGGCTCAGCCTTATGTCGGCTCCGACCACGGCATGCATTTCCCCCTTCACAAAGGAACGGAGGTCCTGATCACCTTCATCGATGGCGATCCCGACCGGCCCATTATTGCCGGAGCGGTCCCGAATCCCGAGACCCCGAGCCGCGTCAGCGGTGACAACCAGTCCATGTCGGTTATCCATACGGCGGGGAAGAACAAGATTTCCATAGAGGATCAGGCGGGGAGTGAGCGCATCCTTCTCCACTCGCCAAATCAGGGAAGCTACGTCCGCATCGGGGCCCCCAACGATCCGCCTCCGGCGGATGGGCCAACCTGGAAGGGGGATACCATGGAACCGGATCAGGACCACTTCGGGATGCATCTTTATACGAACGGTCTGCTCGATATTGAAGCTGCTACGCAAAATTCGGTCGTCCTCGGGGAAGTGACGGACACGATTATCGGGGCGGAAATCTGCACTACCGTCGGGTTGACTATATATCTCTACCTAGGCGGTTATTGCGATGTTAAATTTCCTGAAAAATGGGACTTCTCGCCGGAATCTACGGAAATGAAAGGGTTGAGAACGGTTATCAACGCCGTAAACAACAGGGTCACCACGACGGAAAATCAGGTATTTGTTGATCACAACAAGCTGGCCGCTACGGAACTCAAGGTTACCAACCTGAAAACGGCGGTTGATGATCAAAAGGTTCAAGTGACGGCGGATTATACGGCTGCCATCGCAGCTAGGACCGAGGCCATGGCGACAGTAGCGCAAGTGGCCGCCTCGGAGGAAAAGGCCATCGCCGAATCGACCAAGGCCATTGCCGCCTCGACCAAGGCCCTGGGTGAGCGGATCGATGTAGTAGGACAAGACACCAAAACCGTCGGTGACGAAGTAAAAGTCCTCGGTTCCAAATTGGAGACAGCCGCCATGGCTACGCTCACTATCGCATCGCAGACGAACATTCATGCCTCCCAGGATACAATTACCGCCCTCTGCAGCATTCTTTAAGCAGAGGATAGGTGATGGCAGGCTTGGGCGGAGGGCTGAACCTCCCTCGGCAAGGAAACTATGAAAGTTTATAAGAAAAATCAACATTCTCTGTTCGTGAAACCCTTCGGGGTGCAGGATAAGCTCTATCTGGCTCTGACCGTATTTGTCTATTTCGATCTCATGGCCCCTGACGATCCCCTTACGGAACAGGAGTTGTGGAAAACGATCCCCGAGCAGTTGAAGCCCACTCCCATCCTTGATGTCGGGATGCCGAAACCGCGCGGAGAGGTGCTCCTTACGGGGTCGTGTTTTTCCCCCCGGGGCACTGTCAGAAACGCCTCCACCGTTTCGTTCCGGGTTGGCGACCTCCGCAAGGAAATCGCCGTTTTCGGCGACCGCTGGTGGCAGAAAAACAACGCCGGCGTGAACGCTATTACCGACCCGGTCCCTTTTTCCGAGCTGCCCCTTACCTGGCGAAATGCCTTCGGAGGAGAGGATTTTCCTGCCAATCCCATTGGGAAGGGCATCACCCCGGTGCTCAGGAAAGATGGAGAGCCACGGACGCCGCTGCCGAACATTGAATATCGGAGCAGGATCATCGGCTCGCCTGCCGACCGGCCGGATCCCGCCGGATTCGACGTCGTCGATATGATGAGTCCGCAGCGGCAGAAAAAGACCGGGACCTACGACGATAAATGGCTGAAAGAACGGTGGCCCTATTTCCCCGACGACATGGATTATGAATATTTCAACTGCGCCCCT
>JBAYKV010000080.1:0-12440 GCA_041664405.1 Syntrophales bacterium | reverse complement strand
GGGGAGTGAAGGTCAGCGAACCGGCGATCGACCTGGGGATCGTGTCTTCCCTAGCATCGAGCTTTCTGGACCGGCCGGTGGACCCGGCGACGGCGGTCTGCGGTGAGGTGGGCCTGGCCGGAGAGATACGGGGGATCAGCCGCGCCGACATCCGCATTCGCGAAGCTGCTCGCATGGGCTTTTCCCGCTGCATCCTTCCCCGCCTTTCCCAGTCTGAAGCCCCGCCGGAAAAGGTAAAGAACATGACCATCCTGCCCGTCCGCAGCTTACGGGAACTCCTCGCACACCTCTTCTGACGGCTACGTAAAAAGTCCGGATGCCGCGTTGCGCTGCATCCTTCGTCACTGCGGCGTACGGAAAAGTACGCCTCATGACTCAGGCTTGGCGCGCCTCGCCTGCGGATCTTTTTACGTAGCCGTCTAATATTGCCAAATTATTGAATAATGGGAAAGTTTCTTTTTACAGGCCCATGAAACGGGCGGCAATGCTCTTCATGATTTCGTTTGTGCCGGCGAAGATGCGCATGACCCGTGTATCCCTCCATGCCCTGGCGATGGGGTATTCCTCGCAGTAGCCGTAGCCGCCGAAAAGCTGGACGCCCCGATCGGCGACGCGACAGGCCATGTCCGTCGTCCAGTATTTCGCCATCGACACCTCGATGACGATGTTCCGGCCCTCCATGTGATCCATAATCAGCTTATCCAGGAACGTCCTGCCTAACTTTACCTCCGTCGCCATCTCGACGAGCTCGAACTGGGTGTGCTGGAACTTGGAGATCGGCCGCCCGAAGGCCGTCCGTTCCTTGCAGTACCGGATCGTGATCTCCAGTATCAGTTCCGCCGACGCCACGGCGGCAATGGCGCAGACCAGACGTTCCTGCTGAAGTTTCAGCATGAGTTTCAGGAATCCCGTCCCCTTATCCCCGATGCGGTTAGCTTTCGGTATCCGGCAATCGGTGAAGAAAAGCTCTGCCGTATCCTGGCTATGCCAGCCCACCTTCTTTATTTTCTTTCCCTTTTCGAATCCCTTTGTTCCTGCTTCGACGAGAAACAGATCCACCGCGGTGTGAGGGTTCTTCTCCGCCGGGTCCTTGGCGGCCAAGATGAGGAGATCGCAGTTGATTCCGTTGCTGATGAAGGTCTTCTGGCCATTAATTATGAATTGATCACCGTCGCCCGCAGACGCGACGGCGGTGGTGCGCATGGCGGCCAGGTCGCTCCCCGCATTGGGCTCCGTCATGGCGATGGCCGTGATGATGTCGCCGGAGACGCAGCGGGGGAGATATTTGCGCTTCTGCTCTTCCGAGGCGAAGGCGACAATGTAGGGGACGACGATATCGCTGTGGAGGGAGGCGGCGAGGCCGGAGTGGTTGGTCCGGACCATTTCTTCGATGGCAATTACGGAGTAGAGAAAATCCACCCCCAGGCCGCCGTATTCCTCGGGGACGCCCATGCAGAGAAATCCCTGCTCTCCCATGCCCTTCCAGGCGCTTCGGGGGACGATGCCCGCCTCTTCCCATTCCTCGACGTGAGGAATGACCTCCTTCTCGAGATATTTCCTAATGGAATTCCTGAATATCCGATGTTCTTCCGAGTAGTTGATTATCTCCATTTGTTCCTCCTCTTAAATAGAACAGTCCCCATTTATCTCAACGGGGTAAATGCTCCCCTCATCATCATAAAAAGTAAGCAATCTCGACCGTTCCCAAAGCTGTTCATCCATTTCGCAGTAGAATGCCTTGATGTCCCCGGGACGGATCTCCTGGTTGCCGGCGGGCATCAGGGTGGCGATGCGCCGGATGCCGCCGTCCTCGTCCTCCAAATCGAAATAGGAGGGGATGATGACGGGAAGTTTGCGCCGATTTTCTACCTGTATCTCAAGATTCTGGTCAAACAGGCGCAGGCAGCAACCCGTTTTGAAGTTAAAAACGCCTTCAACAGCCGAATTCATGATAACGCGGATGCGAACCGTCTCCAATTTATTTATCGCCCCCCAAGATGGTGATCGCGCAGACGTTCTGATGGGGGAAGCCGCCCAGGTTGTGAGTCAGGCCGTAACGGGGATTGGCGAGCTGGCGTTCCCCGGCCCGTCCGGAGAGCTGCAGATACATCTCGTAGATCATTCGCAGGCCCGAGGCCCCGATGGGGTGTCCAAAGCACTTGAGGCCCCCGTCTATCTGGGCCGGGATCTTGCCGTCCCGGTCATAGAAGCCGTCGAGGACATCCCGCCAGGCCTTGCCTCGCTCCGAGATGTGGAGATCCTCGTAGGTCACCAGTTCCGTGATGGAGAAGCAATCGTGTAGTTCGAGCATGCTTATCTCTTCCCGGGGGTTGGTGATCCCCGCCTCTTTATAGGCTGCGAGGCTGCACTTGCCCGCCGTGTAAAAATTGTCGCCCTGCCATTCGTTGAATGCCCCCTCGTAGCCGCTACTCACGGACAACTGGATGGCCTTGACGCTGACGAGATCTTTCTTTCCCAACTGCCGGGCGATTTCCGGCGTTGTGACGATGGCGCAGGCCGACCCGTCGCTCACCCCGCAGCAGTCGAAGAGTCCCAGGGGATAGGCGATGATGGGTGACGCCAGAATCTGGTCGATGGTAACGGGTCGCCGCAGATGGGCCTTGGGGTTCAGGGCGCCGTTGGCGTGGCTCTTTGCGGAGACGTGGGCAAGTGCCCGCTTCAGATCCTGGTCGGTGATCCCGTAGTTGGCCGCATAGGCCGTGGCGATCTGGGCGAAAAGGCCCGGGGCCGAGGCGTTGGGGAACCACTGCCAGGTCAGGGAGCCAAAGCCGGAGCCGGGGTTGGGCAGGCCGCCGTAACCCGTATCTTTCAGTTTCTCCACTCCCATGGCCAGGCAGATGTCATACGCCCCGGAGGCGACGCCGTAAACTGCCCCCCGGAAGGCCTCTGTCCCCGTAGCGCAGTAGTTTTCCACCCGGGTAATGCCGATGTGGGGGAGCCGTAACGCCACGCCCATGGGGGCGGCGCACTTCCCCATCCCCACTTCTTCCAGACAGTGGCCAAGCCAGGCCGCCTGGATGTCCCTCCTTTCAATTCCCGCATCGGCCAGGCATTCCTGAAACGCCTCCACCATCAGTTCCTCTGCCCCCATGTCCCAGCGTTCGCCGAAGCGGGTGCATCCCATTCCGAGAATGGCTACCTTATCCTTAATTCCTGTTGCCATCATTTCACCTCCTTGCCTGCGGGGGCTTCCTCGCTTGCCGGTTGCTGGGGAATCGCCTTCCAGAAATAACCGGCAAAGCCCCGCTCGCTGTCCGTGAAGCGCCGCCGGAAGGCCATCTTTACGGGGAGGCCGACCCGGACCTCCTGGGCGTCGCAATCCGTGAAGTCGGCCAGGAAACGGCCGCCGCCTGCGAACTGGACGGTTCCGTAAACCGCCGGGGGATCCACGGAGACGGCCAGCAGATCCCCGGTAAAGGAAAGAATCTGTGCCGGGACATCGGCAAATTCATAGTCGTCCTGGGACTGGTGGGCGCAGCAGGCGGGATTGACGCAGTAGTCTTGCTTCGGAAACTGGGGGGTTCCGCAGGCGCGGCACTTGCCGCCGACAAGACCTGTGAGCATCCGGCGATTCCGCCATAGGGCGGTCATGGCTGTCTGGGTGGGGGCCTCAGCCCGGATGCCCATCTCCGGCTGGATCAAATCGCGGAATTTTAGGAATTTCATGTAGTTGTCAGTTGTCAGCTTGTCGGCAAGGGCGCCCCGAACGCCCCGCCGGGGGGGCAGTTTCGTGATATTTTCCGTCACCCGGAAGGCGAGGGCGTCGCAGCCCTGACCGAATCCGGCCACCACAATCAACTCCCCCTGCTTGGCCGTTTCCAGGGCCGCCGTCAGCATGAGCAAAGGATGAGCCGCCCCCGTCTCGCCGCAGATGTCGTGCATTGTGTCCATAACCTGTGTTGGTGCGGCCCCAAGGCCCTTGGCGATGGTCCGGTGCTCCGCCCTGAAGAGGCAGGGGAAGACCAGCTTGCCAACATCCTGCATTGTGAGGTCGAGCTTCTTCAACAGCCCCTGGACGGCCTGGGGGATGAATTTGGCGTAGCCTTCCTCCCTGACCCACCTCTCCTCCCACATGTAGTCGTAATGACGGTCGGCGCCGCGATAGTGATCCACAAAGTCATGGGTGACGGAATAGGACCCTAGAAATTCGGCGATGACATCCTCATCCCCTAAAAGCAAGGAAGCCGCCCCGTCGCCGAACCACATCTCGTAGAAATAGGCGGGCTTCGTCAGCCGCTTATCCGTCGCCGTAAGGAGGACCTGTTTACGGCTTCCCGCCCGGACGGCGTCGAGGGCGGCGATCAGGCCCGTTGTTCCCGCCCGCTGCGACGAGGTGATATCAGCGGTGAGGATGTCGTCCCGGAGGTTCAGGGCTGTCGTCATGATGCCGGCGTTCTGGCGGTCGGCGAAAGGCAGGGTTGTCGAGCAGAGATAAGCCGCGTCCACCGCCCTTTTGTCCATTCCTGTCAGGCAGTCCCGGGCCGCGGCGACGGCCATTGTCAGGCTGTCCTCGTCAAAATTGCACATAGAGCGCTCCCCCTGGGCGACCATGATCAGGGCCGGAGCAAACCACCCCATAGCCTGGTAGATGGCCAGCCGGTTCAGGCGAAGACGCGGGATATAGGCGCCGTAAGCAGTTATACCTGTCACTGGATGAACCTCCTCTTTCACTTGAGTTTAAAGAGCTTTTCGATCAGTTGCGATTTTATGAGATCGCCGCCGATCTTTATCTTCCCCGAGGTGTAGGCCTGTATGGCCGAGAGTTTGCCGCCCATCATCTCCAGAAAATCGCCGGCGGCCATGGTGATGGTCGTTGTCGGGGCGTTATGTTTGCCCGTCTCGATCTTACAGGCCCCGTCCTTGATTTCGACCAGCCAGTCACCGCCCCCGTCGCCGGTGATGTGGAACTGGAAGACGACATTGACCCCGGCGGCCTTCTCGGTGTTGAAGGACTTCCCCATGGCAGCGAAGATTCCCGCAGCGGAAGGCGTCGCGGTTGCTTCCACCGCCACGGCCGGCTTTGCTGCCTGATTATCTGCTGCTGCGGCCTCCTTCCCCAGCGCGAAGGCGTTGAGGAGGTCCGTCACCTGATCCATGAGCTGGAAATACTCCTTGGCCCCGTTCATGCTGCGGATCTTTTCCCAGTTGGCGGCGATATCCTCCACGGCGGGGACCTTCGTGCCGTCGCCGATGACGATCCCCGGCCCGGTCAGGATGGCGGCACGATTGTAATAGCCCATGCCGGCGTTGTAGATGCTCCCCGTATCGCTGCACGCCTCGGAGCAGAGGTAGAGGACGATGGGGGCGACGAAATCCGGTTTTAGTTTTCCAAAGATGTCGGGGGGGAGGACGTCTTCCGTGAGGCGTGAGGCGGCGATGGGAGCCACTGTATTAACCTTGATATTGTACTTCTGCCCTTCCTGTTTGAGGGTGTTCATGAAACCCACGAGCCCGAGCTTTGCTGAGGAGTAGTTGGTTTGGCCGAAGTTGCCGTAGAGCCCCGCCGCCGAGGTAGTCATGATGATGCGGCCGTAGCCGTTGTCCCGCATGACCTGGAAGGCGGGCTTGGTGACGTGGTAGGCCCCGTTCAGATGGACGTCCATGACGGCTCGCCAGTTCTCCGGCTCCATCTTGAGGATGCCCTTGTCCCGCAGAATTCCCGCGTTATTGATGAGGATATCCAGCCTTCCGAAGGCAGTGAGGGCGGTCTTGATGATCCCCTCCCCCCCCTCCGGGGTGGCGACGTTGTCGTAGTTGGCGACGGCCTCCCCCCCCAGGGACTTGATTTCCGCGACGACTTTGTCGGCGGGGGAGCTCGATCCGTCTCCCGCCCCATCTCGGGCTCCGCCGAAGTCGTTGATGACGAGCTTAGCCCCCCGTTTGGCCAGTTCGAGGGCATATACCCGGCCCAGTCCTCCTCCGGCCCCCGTCACCACCGCCACCCGGCCGTCGTAGCGGATCTCGTCCTGATCTGCTGGTACGGGGCCGTATTCGAAGATGCCATTGTCGATGACTACGTCGCCGGTTTTGGCGTTGAGGGTCCGCCATATGGCCTTCCCCTCCCCGTCCTTCCAGATTAGCGTTTTGATTGGTTCGCCGGGATAAAGGGTCTTCGAGAAGCGACAGGCAAAGCGCCGGACGAACTCGGGCTGCCCCGGGGTCAGCTTCGACATCAGGGCGCGACAGGCGAAGCCGTAGGTGCACAAGCCGTGCATGATGGGCTTCTCGAAACCCACCTTGCGGGCGAAATCGGGATCGACATGGAGTTGAAAGATATCTCCGGAGAGGCGGTAAATCAGAGGTTGATCCGGAGACGGTTGCGCCTCGACGACAAAATCAGGCGCCCGCTCCGGAAAGATAAACGGCGCTGCTGTTCCCTCCTTGCCGCCGAAATTGCCGTCGAGGCGGCTGAAGATGGTAATGATATTTTTGAAGAGCTTCCTGCCGCCGGCGTCGCAGGTGTCTCCCTCGGCGATGACGATAGCCCCCTTGTCCTTTTTATCGTAGTAGCGGGTGACGGCCCCTTCCGTCGTCAGGGTTCCCGCGGTGGGAATGGGTCGATAGAAGATGATGTCCTGCTCGCCGTGGAGGATGCCGGCCAGATTGACATTGGAGGCCCCGGCCACGTGCCAGAAGAAATCGAAGATGCTGGCGACGGAAAAACTCGGTATAACCTTGAGATTCTTTTCGTAAACATAATCCAGTTCGTCAAAACCCGCCCCCACCCCGAGGGCATAGAGGACCGCGTCCTTCCAGTCGTAGGTCTTGGTGACGGGCCCGATCTTCCTGCCGATAGCTTCCAAATTGATCGCCATGATTATTACCTCCTGTTGATATTTCTTGAAAATGTTATGTTAAAATTCGTCTATTTTTCTCCCTCTCTCTGGACAAATGCGGGAATTAAAACAAACTTCAGCGTTTCTTTCACGGTCTTGATGTATTCCTCCCGCTCCAGGTTAACCATGGGGCGGAAGAAGTTCTCCCCGGAGATGAAGTTATGGATGGCGTTCATCACGGCGAGAACCTCCAGCATGGCCCGGGGAGGCGTGTGATGGGGGGATTTCCTGGTTAGCCCCATGGAGCGGGCGATATCTGCGGTGAATTCGGGGACCCGCAGATCGACATTGTCCCGGGTTTTGGCGATATAGCGGAAGAGCATGATATTGGAGATTTCGGGGCGGGCGAAGAAATAATCCGTCATTGTGTCAATGGCGATGGCCATGCGTTCGCCCAACGGCAGGCCATGAATGATTTTTTCAACGTCTATGAGTTTCTGGCCGAGGTCCTTGTTGATGTCGAGGATTACAGCCTCGTAGAGATCCTTCTTCTCTCCCCAGTGGTAGTGGAGGGTTGAGATGTCGATGCCGACCTCCTGGGCGATCATCCGCGTGGTCGTTCCGTGAAAACCGTATTCGCCGAAGATCCGGCAGGCGGCCGCCAGGATGCGCGCCTTCATTGATTCGGGGTCTTTATGGGCTTTTTCGAGGGGTGTAGCCATCGTTATGTTCCACTGTTTGCTTCCATCAAATGATGGAGAGAATAAATGCTATCGCTGTTTTTGTCAAGGATAAAATGACAGGCAAAAGGGCATTTTCGGTCTTGCCCTCCGCAGGGGAATCGCATATACAAAACAACATGTTTCATCATTGATGGAAGGTGTAAGTGAACCCGGAGCATACCTGGCGCAAATTCAGTGATTTAAAGGGGACGATACAAGGTATCGGTAGGGCGGCGATTGCCTTTTCCGGCGGTGTGGACAGCCTTTTACTGCTGATCGCGGCTCGGGAGAGCGACAGCGAACAAATAATCGCCGTTACTCTCGATTCCTGCTTTTTCCCCCGGCGGGAATTGCATATGTCCATGCAGCTTGCGTCATCGCTGACCCTGGAGCATCTGATCATAGAAAAAAAAGAATTTTCCGACCCACGCATTCTCAATAACCCCCGGGAACGCTGTTATTATTGCAAGAAGGAACTCTTCACGGAGATAAAAGACAAAGTGTTTGCCGCCTATGGGACTACGTGCATCCTCGACGGGACGAATCATGATGATTTATCTACAGATCGTCCCGGGATGAAGGCACTTAGTGAATTAGACGTTCTTTCCCCCCTCCGGGATATCGGGTTTACGAAGGACGAGGTCCGCTTCGTTCTGGCTGCAAAAGGAGTACCCATCTGGAATAAGCCTCCGTCTTCCTGTCTTGCCACCCGCATTCCTCATGGGCAAGAAATAACGCCGGGCAAATTGGCTATGATAGAGGTTGCCGAAGATTATCTGCTGGCAAAAGGATTCCGGCAGGTTCGGGTAAGGCATCATGGGGAGGTGGCACGAATCGAGGTTGCTCCTGAAGAACGGGCGGCGTTTTTTGAGGGAAGTCTCATGGACGACGTCGCTAGAGAGCTGAAAGGCATCGGATACAAGTATGTTTCCCTCGATCTCGAAGGGTACAAAACGGACCGACAACGGGGAGTGGGGCTTTGAAAAAAGAAGAATTGCTGCAAATCCTCGAAGAAGTCAGGTCAGGGCGCCTCAAAGTTACCGCTGCGGCGGAAAAATTCGGGGGCCTGCCCTTCCAGGATATTCACTATGCCAAAATCGATCATCAACGCGAAATAAGACGGGGCTTTCCGGAGATCATTTTTTGTGCCGGCAAGACGGTTGATCAACTGCTGGGCATTGCCTGCGGAATATGGGAAAGGGGATCTTCCGTGCTTGGCACGAGGTGCACTCGCGAGCAGTTCCGGGCATTGACGGGGCAGTTTACCGGTGCCCAGTATTTCGAGGAGGCCAGAATCTTCTTTATAGACCAGGGAACGTTTCCTAAATGTTCGAAAAAAATAGTTGTCGTCACGGCTGGGACCACGGACATTCCTGTCGCGGAAGAAGCTGCTGTCACGGCCGAATGCTTGGGAATAGGGGCGGATAGAATTTATGATGTCGGCATTGCCGGTATCCACCGTCTTTTCGCTAATCTCGAAAGGATTAACGGCGCGTCGGTAATAATAGCCGTTGCCGGCATGGAGGGGGCCCTCCCCAGTGTCGTCGCGGGCCTGACGGACAAGCCCGTAATCGCCGTTCCTACGAGCGTCGGCTACGGAGCTAATTTTCATGGCCTCTCCGCCCTCTTGGCGATGCTCAACAGTTGCACCGGCGGGATCGGCGTGGTAAACATCGACAATGGCTTCGGGGCCGCATATCTGGCCGCCCTGATCATCAAGCAGATAGAATAGGCAACAGACAGCGGGCGCCAGGTGAGGGGTCATAGGTAGATGGAAAAGTGAATTCGGACGGGCAAAAAATCCTCTATTTCGACTGTTTCTCTGGAATCAGCGGGGATATGGCCGTGGCGGCCCTGCTGGATCTGGGCATTGACGTCGATTTCTTCCGGCAGGAGCTTCGGAAGCTCAACCTTCATGAATATGAAATCGATATTCAGGAAACAATCAAGAATGGTATCCGGAGCAAGCAGTTTATCGTGAATTGCCGGGAGGATCACCACGGGCATCGAAACCTTGTTGATATTTATGCCATTATTGACGCCAGCGGCCTTGGAGAAGGCACTCGTGCCTTGAGCAGGAAGATATTCTTTTTCCTTGCGGAGGCGGAGGCATCCGTGCATGGGATAGGCATCGATGAGGTCCATTTCCATGAAATCGGGGCCGTGGATTCCATTGTTGATATTGTGAGCTTTGCTGTCTGTTTCCATCTACTGAGACCGGACCGGGTATGGTCGTCGCCGGTGAACCTCGGGAGCGGCTTTGTCCGCTGTGCTCACGGGCTTCTTCCCGTCCCGTCCCCCGCGGTTGCTGAACTTGCCCGGGGCGTACCCGTTTATTCCCGGGTAACAACACCACCGCGAGAACTGGCCACGCCAACGGGAATGGCCATATTGAAGGCTGTCTGTCACGAGTTTCTGCCCCTTCCGGAAATCATTCCTGAACGTGTGGGCTACGGCGCCGGTCAGGGAGACGGCGAGCTGCCGAATGTCCTGCGGGTCTTTTCCTGCACGCTCCCGGAAGTGGTGGAGGTGGTCATTCTCGAAACCAATATTGACGACATGAATCCCGAGCTTTATGGCCATGTTTTTGATAAACTCCTGGCCGTGGGCGCCCTCGATGTCTATCTGACCAATATTATGATGAAGAAAAATCGGCCGGGGCAGAAACTTTCCGTGATCTGTCTTAAGAAAGATGAACAGATAATAGAAGATATCCTGTTCCGGGAGACTTCGACCATCGGTTTGAGGAAAACCGCCTTTCACAGAAAGAAACTGGACAGAAGAATTATTAAGATGGCCACTCCCTACGGAGAAATCAGTGTGAAGGTTGCGTACAAGGACGGGGTAATATTAAAATGCAGCCCTGAGTACGAGGACTGTAAAGAAGCAGCGGTGAGATCGGGAAAACCGTTGCGGGAAATTTACGAAGAAGCCGTCCATCTGGCGGGACGTCTGCATAGAAAAGAAAGAGGAGGTTGAATATGCATATACCGGGTCACATGCTCGTGGAGCAGGTAGAAGTGGTAACGTCCATCGTTGCCCTGACCGGAGTCGGGGCAGCCGTTTATTCCGCCCTGAGAGACGAGAAGAAACCGGCGCGGCTGGATTTTGTGAAGACCGTGGGCATCATCTTTATCTTGCAGATGCTTAATTTTCCTGTCCAGGAGGGGACGTCGGGGCATTTTCTCGGAGGGGTCCTGGCGGCATCGCTCTTGGGAACCAGCTTTGGGATTCTGGCCATGGGGCTCGTTATTGCGGTGCAGACCCTGGTCTTCGGAGACGGCGGGATCACGGCGCTGGGGGCAAATCTTTTCAATATGGCTATTATTGGCGCCGGGACCTATGGCGTCGTTATGAGGTATCTCAAACCTGGTCTCATCACTACCGGTGTGGCTGCGTGGATTTCCGTGGTCGCGGCCTCGTTCGCCTGCGGCCTGGAGCTCGTGCTTTCTACTGCCGGGGGCTATCTGGCGCCGCCCCTGGCCATGGTCGCCGTCCATTCCTTGACCGGAGTTGCCGAAGCAGTTATTACTCTTGGCATCTTGAAGGCCCTGACCTGGGAAGGACGCAGCCAGGCCGCGTCCTTTGGAGGTATGGGAAGAGGTTATGTCGTCTCCCTTTTCCTGGTGATCGGCGGAATGCTGCTGGCCCCCTTCGCCAGCCCGCTGCCCGATGGTCTGGAATGGGTTGCCCGGAGTTACAGCCTCCTCCATGAAGGCATGCCCTATTTTGCCACCCCGCTGCACGACTACAAGGCGTCGTTTACCGGTCATGAGTATTCATCATCGGTAATCGCCGCCCTTTTGGGGGTAATAATATTATCGTCAGTTTCTTTTGCCGCGATGACCGGCCTGGGTTGGAAGAGAAATAAATCATAAACCCGCAAGCGGCTTTCCGTAGGCATTTTGGTGATTCCGACTGGTTAATTGGGAGGGGTAATATGTTTCAAGAGACAGCAGGACAATGGATCGATGAGCTCGATAAGGAAGGCAAATTAGCGAATCTGGACGCGGAGGGTAGAAAGGCCCTGGTTCGGGATTATGCAACCCGGATCGAGGAATTCTTTGTCACCGAGGTGACGAGACAACTGGAACCTATGGGAAAAGTTGCTGATTTCGAACGGATGCTCATTTGGGACACCCAGTACACCAACAAATTTCTCAACCAGACCATTCCGGGCTATCCATCCTTCAAGATGGAGATCCTGGAGAGGGCTCGTAAAACGATCCTCGGCTAATGAAAGTCATTTTTCTGGGTACCAACGGCTGGTATGACACGGTTACGGGCAACACGATCTGCACCCTTCTGAAGACGGCGGATTATGATATTCTCCTCGACGCGGGCAATGGTCTTGCCAAGGCCGACCGGTATGGTGTGGGGGAGAATGGCCGACCTGTCTATCTCTTCCTGAGCCACTTCCACCTCGATCATGTCGTGGGGCTCCACACCCTGGCAAAATTCGCCTTTCCCGGCGGGCTGACCGTCTGCGGCCCCGAAGGCTCCCGGTCAATCCTTCATACCCTCGTCAATCAGCCTTTCACACTGGCCCTGGGAGACCTTCCTTATCCCGTCACGATCCTGGAGTTGCCCGCCGAGCTTGCACGGCTTCCCTTTCCAGTGGCAGCCCGGCCCCTCCTCCATGCTTCTCTTACCCTGGGATATCGGATCGAACTGGAGAATCTGGTCATCGGCTATTGCCCCGACACCGGCTACTGTGAAAACGCCGTGCGCCTGTCCCGGGAGGCGGACCTGCTAATTGCCGAATGCGCCTATCAGAGCGGCCAGGGCAGTGACGACTGGCCCCATCTGAATCCGGAGACGGCGGCCCAAATCGCAAAAGAGGCCATGGCCAAGCGCCTGGCCCTCGTCCATTTCGACGCCCGGATCTATCCCACCCTGGAACTGCGGCAGGTTGCCGAGC
>JBAYKV010000079.1:0-12765 GCA_041664405.1 Syntrophales bacterium | reverse complement strand
TAAAAATCTCAAGGCTTTCAATGAGGTCCTCGATATTGTCGAAAAGAATTATGTAGAACCGGTGGATTCCAAGACCCTGCTGCAAGGGGCCATCAACGGCATGATCAAAAACCTCGACCCCCACAGCAGCTATATGACGCCGGAAATGTATAAGGAGCTGGAGTCGGAGACACGGGGCAGCTTCGGTGGTATCGGCATCGAGATCACTATCCATAAGGATATCCTCACCGTTGTATCACCTATTGAAGACACGCCCGCCTTTCAGGCCGGGGTCAAGGCCGGCGACAAGATCATCATGATTGAAGGGAAATCCACCAAGGACATCACTATTATGGAGGCGGTTAAGCGTCTCCGGGGGCCAAAAGATACCAAAGTAACAATTTCCATCCTGAGAGGAAATGAGAACAAGCTACGGGATTTTGTCATCACCAGAGCAATCATCAAAATCGTCAGCGTCAAACACAAGCTTCTCGACGACCAGATCGGCTATGTCCGTATCGCCTCTTTTCAGGACAAAACCTCCGATGATTTGAAGAAGGCCATTCAGGAGATGACGGCCAAAAACAAATCCCTCAAAGGCATTGTCCTGGATTTGCGAAATAACCCCGGAGGGCTCCTGAACCAGTCCATCGAAGTCTCCGATGTTTTTCTCAAGTCCGGAGTTATCGTCTCGACGAAAGGACGAACCAAGGGGATGGAAAGCAAGGTCAACGCCCGAGATACGGGCGATGAGTTCACCGCCCCCATAGTTGTAATGGTGAATGAAGGAACGGCGAGCGCCGCAGAAATTGTATCAGGCGCCCTCCAGGATAACGGCCGCGCCCTGGTTATGGGAACCCAGACCTTCGGAAAGGGCTCCGTCCAGACCGTAATTCCTCTGGAAGATGGAGCCGCGCTGAAATTGACGACAGCTCGCTACTACACACCGAAGGGACGCTCCATTCAGGCGGAAGGAATTGCTCCCGACATCGTCGTCAAATATCTCCGGCCGGGGGACGAGGCTGATGATGCCGATTACGAGCCCATCAGGGAAAAGGATCTGAAAGGACATATCAAATCCGTTAAGGAAATGGAGAAGAAGGGCGAGGAGCCGGCTAAGGACAGCGACCTGAAGCTGCCGCAAAGAATAATGAAGGATAACGGAAACCGCAAGGACCTGCCGGTTAAACGGATCCTTGGTGATGTGAATACGGACAACCAGCTTAAAGCCGCCGTCGACATGTTGAAAAGCTGGGACATCTTTAAAAAGAACGTAAAGAATTAAAAAGGGTATGTCACGAAATAAGTGTGACATACCCTAAGGGAGAATCATGCACCCTTTATGGATGCCCATCATCTGCCTCGCTGTGATAATGACGCTTTTATGCGGATGTCCGGAAATTTACGGAAAGAGCGCCCCTTCCCATCTTGCCACCTATCATTATTCTTTGGGTGTGTTGCAGATGCTTGATGAGAACCCGGGCGAAGCCGTCAAGGAATTCGGAAAAGCCCTGCATCATGACCCGACCGCCCCGGATATCGCTGCGGAGCTGGCAGCCGCTTATGTGGAGAAGGGTGAAAGCAGCAAAGCCATCGCCGTCTGTGAAAGGGCGCTGAAAGTTAATCCCGACCATGTGGGATTGAATCTCATGCTCGGCGGGCTTTATATGAATGCCAAGAATTACCCCCGCGCCATTACCCACTACCAGACGGTCATCCGCCAGGATGCCAAGAATATTTCCGCCTGTTTTTACCTGGGAATCGTCTACGGAGAATCCAGACAGTACCCGGAAGCCATCGGGATGTTCGAGAAGGTTCTCCTTCTGGACCCTCATCACCTCATGGCCGCCTACTATCAAGCCAAGATTTATATGGATATGAAGAATTTTGAAGGCGCCGAAAGGATGCTCAAAAAGACCCTGAGCATCGGACCGAACTTTGAATCGGCCCTCATCGATCTCGCCCTGGTTTACGAAAAACAGCAAAAGACGGCAATGGCCATCGACACCTTCAGGGATTATCTTTCTCTGCATCCGGGAAAGCTCAGTGTTCGTACCAAGCTCGGGGAGATGTATGTCCGCGAAAAGAGATATGACGAGGCGGAAAAGGAATTTCATATAATTCTCAGGTTGGACCCTGAAAATCGGGAGGTTCTTTTGGCTCTGGGCCTGCTGTATATTAATAGCGGCCACCACGACCAGGCTATCGATGCCTTTGAAAAACTAACAAAAAAATTTCCTTCTGATTACCGGTATTCTTACCTCCAGGCGACCGCTTATGAGGAAAAAAAGGCCTATGACCAGGCAGTCGTAATCCTGATGAAGATTCCCGCCAATTCCGACCTTTATGGAAGCGCACAGATTCGTCTGGCCATGATCTTGAAAAAAGAAGGAAAGACAAGAGAAGCCATTGCCGACCTGGAGAAGGCAGTCAAAGTAAAGCCGGAAGTTCCGGGGTTGTATGTCATCCTGTCCTCCCTTTACGAAGAAGAAAAGGATCTTCCCGGAGCGGAACGGATCCTCAAAGATGGGATGCTGATCCTGCCGCAAAACGTTGATTTATATTACAGCCTGGGGGGCCTTTACGAAAAGACCGGCCGTTTTGAAGAAAGCATCCAGCAGATGCGGGCCCTTTTAAAGATTGATCCCGATCACGCCGATGCCCTGAATTTTGTCGGCTACAGTTACGCAGACCGGGGAATACATCTTGGGGAGGCCGAAAAAATGATTCAAAAGGCCCTCCAGCTCAAACCGGGAAACGGCTATATGATTGATAGTTTAGGCTGGACATATTTCAAGCAGGACCGCATCGATCTGGCCATACAGTATCTTAAAGAAGCAGCGAGTCTATTACCTAATGATGGCACCGTCGCCGAACATCTGGGGGATGCCTACGTCAAGGCAGGTCGCAGGCAAGAGGCCCTCGAATCCTATCAACGGGCGCTGAAAGTCAACCCCGCCAGTGGCAGCCTGCCAAAAAAGATAGCCGACCTCCCCAAGAAATGACCGGCTTACGATGCTCCCACTCCAAGGCAGGGGTTTTTCCCTTGCTCGTCTTCCTCATCTCATTTCTGGGCGGTTGCGCTCTTTACCCTTTGCAATCAGTGCCGGTCACAGACTATCGACTTTCTCCCGAGGAAGCATTGGAAACCATCGACCTCAGAGATAGCAGAAAAAGTTTTATGAAGGCCGTGGCTCATGTCGTAGTGAATACGGAGGAAGGTAGATATCCCTTAAAACTTGCCATCCTCGCGGCCAAACCGGCGTCCCTCCGCCTGGAAGCCATTCCGATCATCGGTTTACCCAATTTCTTTTTGTCAATCCACAACGGGATGATGAAGGTTTATCTCCCCCAGAACGGCGAATACTATGTCGGTCCAGCGACTATTAACAATCTCAAGTCATTCTTTCCCATCCAGTTGGCCGTTCCCGACCTGGTTGCTCTTTTGATGGGCTCCCGTCCGACCATGCCTTTAGAGCAGACCGTTCTCAAGGGTTCTTCAGAGGGAAAATCCTATCGCGTGGATATCCTGTCCAGGGAAAACAAGGCTTTGCAGTCACTATGGATCGATCCCGAAAATCTCTACATGACCCGTTTGGACGGGTTTGGGAAAAACGGAGATAAGCTTCTGACGGTTTATTTTGATGAGTATTTTCAGGATAATGATGTCTCCATGCCCAGCCGTGTTCGTTTTCAAATGCCCGGCAGTGACGAGCGCACCATCTCCATAAGGTATGACGGCGCGACATTTGCGCCGTTAACTGATGAAACAGAACGGATATTTGATCTGACGGTTCCCGAGGGAGTGAGAACAATTATCCTCAAATGAGTTTTTACTTGATTTCCAGAAGCTTGGACCTGGCAACCCTCGCCTGACTCGTATTTGGATAGTCTTTGATAATATTCTGCAAGATCAGCTTGGCGCTGGTTTTATCTCCCAGTTGCAGGAAGGAAAGGCCCTGCTTCAGGAGGGCCTGAGAAACTTTGTTACCTTCCGGATAAGTCTTGATTACCTTTTCATACTCCAGAATGGCCTTCTCGTAACTTTTTTCGTAATAGTAGCATTCTCCGATCCAGAATTGAGCGTTGCCCGAATACTCCGTTTTAGGATGGGCCTTGATGAAGTTTTGAAATTCTGTCCTTGCCTTTTCGTACTTTCCTTCTTTGTAGAGTTCGTAGGCGGAGGCATAGATGGATTCTTTGTCCGACTTTCCTTTTGATCCGTTTTTGGGACGGCTTTTATTATTCTTTTCCCCGTTCTCTGTTCGCTCTTCCTTTTTGCCGATCCCCAGAAAGTTTTCAATAAAACTTATCTTGAAAGATGCCTGGTCGAGCTTTTCCCTGTAGTCCTTGCCCATGTGGCCCTGAAACTCATCCATATCCTTCTGAAGCTTTTCAACAGTCCCCCGCATCTTCTGGAGTTGATCACGGATATCGGTGAGATCCGCTCCCATATCCGCCTGTTTCTTACGGACGTCGGCAACAGCTTCCGTATTCTGGGCTGATTCCTTTTGCAAAGCCGCCACATCTGTCTGCATGGCGGCAACCTTGCCATCATGGTCACTGATCTTCGTTCCGAGATCCCCCTGAACGCGCCTGAGATCCCCTGCTGTGGCACATCCCGTGAGCAAAGCAATCAAGAAAATAATGAGCAGCCTGACAGACCGTTTCAATAATGTCACTTCCATGATAATCTACATCCCCTTAGTGCGCTTGAGGCCGCTGATAATGGGCACCGTTAAATCAAAAAGAACGCCAAAGGTCAACTACAAATTGAAGCATATTTTCATCTAATTGTAATTACTGAAGATACTGGGACCATGCCGGGTTCGATCCTTCGCTCAATACGCGGATGTTTGTTCCGTTGGCATTTATGACGGCAATCCGGTCGATTCCTCCGCTCTTGACCGTGATGGCCAGGTATCTGCCGTCGGGAGACCAGGAGGGATGCTTGTGTTCTCTCCCCTGACTGGTCAGCTGTTGCGGAGCTCCGCCGTCGGCGCTGATGGTAAAGATCTGGAAGACCCCCGATACGGTGCTTTCATAGGCAATCCGGTTTCCCTTGGGGGACCAGGAAGGGGAGGTATTATAAGAACCTTCATAGGTCAACCTTTTCACATTCTTTCCGTCGCTGTCCATAACGTAGATTTGCGGAGATCCGGCCCGGTTGGATACGAAGGCAATACTTTTCCCGTCAGGCGACCAGACCGGAGAAACATCAATGGCATATTCGTAAGTCAGCCTTTGAATATAACCGCTCGTGCTGTCCATAGCATAGATCTCCTGATTCCCGTCCTTGCTGAGGGTAAGGAGGATCTTGCGACCGTTGGGGGACCAGGCGCCTGACAAATTCAATCCCGGGTAACTGGAGGCTTTCTTCCCCACCCCCCCCTTCAGACCGGCAATATAGAAATCCGGGTTTCCGTCCCGGTAAGAGGTAAAGGAGATCCATTTCCCGTCCGGTGACCAGCGCGGGGCCATGGTCAGAGAACGGTAGTTGGTAACCTGCTTCTGATCTGATCCGTCAAAGGAGATGGTCCGAATCTCCGAGTTCCTTCCCCTCCTATGCACAAAGGCAATCCGGGTATTGAAAACCCCCCGTTCCCCCGTAAGGACCAGCAGAATCTCATTGACAAACTGGATCACCATATCTTTTCTGTCATTGGTCCTTCCTGTGTATTTTTTCTCCCGCATCAATACACCCCTGACCGTATCGTAGAGGCGCATCTCGACGGAAAGGTCCTTACCCCGACTGCTGAAATGGCCTTTGACCAGATAATCGGCCCCAATTGTCGTCCAGTCGCTAAAGAGGATATTTCCCTGACTTCGGGCCGGGTCCTCAAGAAAGGCCTTGCGGGGAACGATATTGAAGTAACCTGTCATCTCGAGATATTTTGACAGGTTATCGGGAAACCATGCAGCAAGTCCGTCCTTATCGCTATCCGTTCCTGCTTTTGTAAAGCCGGCAATGGCAATGGGGAATTTTTGAAAAGTCGGGGCGTCGATATCGATATAGTCCTTCGCCAACCCATGGCAGGGGGCAAGAAAAATGACCAGCAAAATAATTGCGATGAAAGATACGATCTTACTTTTCATAGTTGTCCTTGAAAACGTCATCATGGGTTAAATCATCTCCGCAGATCCGAGGAAAGAAAGCGAATGCCTATTTCCAGCCCATTTTCCCGGTACCATGGCGGCAGCGGCGGCAGGGGGTCGGCCTTTTTCAGGGCCCTGAGGACAGAGTTATCGAAGTAGGCCAATCCCGATTTTTTTTCAAAACTTATGCCCGTAATGGCTCCGTTTCTCATGATCCGCACTTGCACAATGGCCTCGATATTGTCCTTGGGATTGATGCCTCCGGGAAGGTTCCACTGGCTTTTAATCCTGGACCAGATAACCGTATAATAATCAGCCAACCGATCATTGGTTTCGGCACTAGCTGCAGAATTGGCGGCAGGCGATGATTCCGCCTTGGCATTATCTGACGATGTCTTTGCTCCAAGCTTTTTCCTCAGGTTTTCCACGGCGGGATTGCTCAGATTTTTCTTCGTCTCCATTTTCCTGATCGGCGGCGCCGTCTGCGTGGTTAGCCGCTTTTTCATAACGAGAGACTGATCGCGCAGGGAAGGTCCGGCGAGATCTCTCAAGGGGTCGCTCATCTGTTTGTGACTCATCAGGGTATCGGAGAGGTTTACCAACTGAACGGAGTAGACAGGACCGAGGGTAAAACGGGGCGACGATGCACGCATGGGCCAAAAAACGGCTAAAGACAGCAGTGCCAGATGAATGACCAGGGACAGGACGACCATCCGGGACAGACGAACCCCCGGTTCATGTTGCCCTCCCGAATAATGAGGGGACGTCACCGTGATTCCTCAGGGGTTTCGGTTACCATTCCCAGCTTATCGACGCCAGCCTTTCTGATCTCCGACATGACCTCCACCACAAAACCGTAAGCAACGGATTTGTCAGCCCGCAGGAAAATCTCCTTATCGATCCTGGCCGTAAAGATATTTTCCAGCTTTACCTTGAGCTCGTCCTTGGGAATCTTCGTGCGGTTAATGAAGATCTCCCCGTCTTTGTTTATCGAAAGGACAAGCTTTTCTTCATTGACGTCGATCGTTTTGGATTTGACCCTAGGCAGATTGACATCGATCCCCATGGACAACATGGGCGCGGTGACCATAAAAATGATCAACAGAACCAGGACCACATCCACCAGCGGGGTGACGTTGATCTCAGCCACGAGTTTGCTTTCGAAGTACTGGCGTTTGCGTGCAAATCTCATTGTCCTCTCCCGCTATTTCAGGTAATTCCTTTCAATGATATTGGTTAGTTCCGAGGCAAAGGCGTCCATATCCATCGCCATATTTTTGATCTTGTTCGTATAATAATTATAGAAGATAACGGCGGGAATGGCGGCGGCAAGGCCGGCGGCTGTTGCCACCAGGGCCTCCGATATACCGGGGGCAACTACGGCCAGCGTCGCCGAACCCCGGGCGCCGATGTCTTTGAAGGTGTCCATGATACCCCAGACCGTTCCGAAAAGGCCAATGAACGGACAGGCGCTCCCTGTCGTCGCCAGGAATCCCAAGGCCCGTTCAAGCTTGCCGGTCTCGCTGCTGCTGGCCCTGTTGAGGGCTCTTTCGATATTATCGATACCCTTCAGTTCAAAACCGGGATCCGCATATTCCCCTGTTTCCCTTACGGAGACCTTTTCCCGCGCTGCTTTGGTGATTTTAACCAGTTCGCTGTATCCGGAACGGAATACCTCGGCCATGGTCGATTCGGGGAACTTTTTCGCTTCCGAGAAGATATCGGAGAGTTTTGTTGATCTCACATAAGCATCAAGAAAGAGCTCATTCTCCTTCTTAGCCCTTTTTATGCTTCGATGCTTCAACCAGATAATCGCCCAGGAAATAACGGAAAACATAAGGAGGAGGAGCAGGACAAATTTAACCATCAGTCCTGCATCCAGGATCATCCCGAATACACTCCCCTGAAATTGTCCACCCAAGCCGGCAATGGCAACATATGGAATTTCTTTCACTTTTACCTCTCCCTGCGGTGTTTTACTACAGCGGCATTACCTGTAAAGGAAAACCAGGGCCTTGTCAACAATACTTTTCACGCAAAATCTGATGACTTCGTAAAAAGATCCGCAGGCAAGGCGCGCCAAGTGCTTGCCTGGCGGCGCGCACCGGCAAGGACTCATTGTTTTCTAAAAAGCGCCCCGTCACCCTGCTTGAGCAGGTCTCCGGAATGCGCTCCCGGAGCCTGAGGGATGAAGCGTACTTGTCGTACGCAGCAGTAAGCCTGCCCCGTACTTGATACGGGGAAGGATGCAGCGCAACGCTACATCCGGACTTTTTACGAAACCGTCTATAATGTTTCAGGTGGAAAGGCCACAACATCATCGATATGCAAGGCATCTGCAAAAATCATAATCAGACGGTCAAGGCCCAGGGCAATCCCCGCCGCTCCCTCAAGACCCTGCAAGGATTCCAGAAATGGTTCCGGAACGGGATAAGAGGGTTTGCCCGCCCAGCGGCGCTTGTCCTCCTCCTTCACAAAGCGGCGGCGCTGCTCCTCCCCATCCGTCAATTCCGTAAAGGCGTTGGCTAGTTCCATACCGGCCATATAAAGCTCAAAACGCTCCACCACCGAGGCATCTTCCTTTTTGACCCGGGCTAATGATCCCAGGTCCAGGGGATAATCATAGAGAAACGTCGGCGCCTCCTTGCCCAGGTTGGGTTCGATGCGAGCGGTCAAGACCTCGTCGAAACGGTCCCCGGCCAGGGCTTCTTCAACAGACAGGGAGGCATATTTTTCAAAGGCGGCATGGACGGTAATCCTTTCCCAGGGCTTTTGCAGATGGATAACCTGTCCCTGATAGCAAATGGCGCCGTCTTGATCGAGGGCAGCGGCAAGATGGAGAATGAGATCTTCGCATTCTTCCATCAGATCCCGGTAATCCGCATCCCTGCGGTACCATTCCAGCATGGTGAATTCGGGAAGATGGCGGACGCCCCGCTCGTGCTGACGGAAACACCGGCAGATCTGGAAAATCTTGTCGTAACCAGCCGCCAGGAGGCGCTTCATGCACAACTCCGGCGAGGGATGAAGGAACCAGTCGTGGCAAATCATGGTATCGATATGGAATTCCGGGGCAGGGGCGGGGATCAGGCAGGGGGTCTCGATTTCCAGGTAACCCCTGGCGATGAAGAAGTTACGAAGTTCTTGAAGGATCCTGGCACGCAACCGCAACGTGCTCTGTTTTTTGGCCAGAGGCCATTGTTCATACATGGGAACAGCTTCTAGATCCCGTCAGTCCTTGACGCGGGTAAGATACTCCCCGGTACGGGTATCGACGCGGATCTTTTCTCCCTCTTCGATAAACGGGGGAACCTGCAGGACATATCCCGTCTCTACCGTTACGGGTTTGGTATTTCCCGAGACACTGTCCCCCCTGGCCCAGGGATCCGCCTTGGTGACCACAAGATCCATGAAATTAGCAATAGTCACCCCTAACGGGCGATCTTCGAAGAGGAGGACTTCCGCCTCAATGTTTTCGATCAGGTAGTTCCTCACATCCCCGACCTGGTCGGCGGTCAGCAAGATCTGCTCGTAACTCTCGTTGTCCATGAAGCAGTACTTATCGTCCTGCTCGTAGAGATATTGCATCTTCTTTTCCTGGAGATCCGCCGGTTCAAAGACATCCACCGAGCGGAAGGTTCGCTCGAACTGCGCCCCGCTGATCATATTTTTTAGCTTGCATCGGTAAAGGGCCTGCCCTTTACCCGGCTTGACAAAGTTGAATTCCGTAATGATATACGGCTCATTGTCCATTTTGATCCGCAGATTTTTTCTTAAATCACTGGCTGCGTACATATCTACCCCTTAAATGATGGAAACAGGTTTGTAATTTTTCGCCTGCTTGTTTTCCGGTTATTAAAACAGAGGGTGACTCTTAATGTATTTTCCATTTTCTGTCAAAGAAATTTCATCCTCTTTCCCTGTCCCCGGCCGTTGCAGGGAAAAGAGCTGAAGCTGGATCTTCCCCCGCTCCCCCGGCGCATCAAGGACAAAGCGGGGCAGGCAGAGTCCCGACGCCCGCTGCCACAGTTGTTCCATCATCTCCATACCCTTCCGGATATCCACCCGGAAGTGATCCACACCCTTCACCGGGTCACAGGAAAAAAGATAGTAGGGACGAACGGAAATCCGCTGGAGGCCGTAAAACAACTCCCGCAGGGTTTCAGGATCATCGTTGACGCCCCTGAGCAGCACCGCCTGGTTGGAAACAGGTATCCCCGCCGTCAGGAGGAGATCACAGGCCCGGGCGGCCTCCGGAGTGATTTCCCGGGGATGATTGAACTGGGTATTGAACCAGAGGGGGCGGTGCTTTTTCAGGACACCGACCAGTTCCTTGTCGATTCGCATCGGCATCACCGCAGGAATCCGGCTGCCTACCCGCAGGACCTCCACATGGGGAATGGCCTTCAGGGACCCTAAAAACCAGTCCAGAGTCGCCGCCGGAAGCAGCAGGGGATCGCCGCCGGACACGATCACCTCCCGGAGGGCGGGATTTTGCGCCACGCGGTCGATCATCACCTGAAAATAGGCCCGCGAAAATCTCCGGCTTCCCTGCTTCCAGAAACGTTTGCGATTACAGTGGCGGCAGTAAACAGCGCAGCGATTCGTCACCAGGGTAAGGCAACGGTCCGGATAGCGACGGATAAGCCCGGGAACCGGCGTGTGACTGTCCTCTTCCAGGGGATCATCCTGGCCGGTATGGATATCTGCAAGCTCCCGAATATCGGGAAGGCACTGCCGACGGATCGGATCCTTTTGGTCCGTCGGATCGATGAGCGATGCATAATAGGGGGTGATCGCAAAGGGATAGATTTGGGCAACCCGGCACCATTCATCGACAAGACTGCTATCCCTGCCCGACAGCTCAGCCAGGTGCTCCGGGCGGCACAGACGGTGGCCGTATTGCCAACGCCAGTCCATCCACTCTGTCTGCGAACCATTCAATAAACTCATGGACAAACTATACCCTTTTCCTATTACCTAAACGAGACCTTTGAAATAATTCCATTTCAGTCTACCTATCGTCATTCCGGCGAAGGCCGGAATCCAGTATTTTCAGGCCACAACTGGATTCCGGGTCAAGCCCGGAATGACAGCAGGAGGTGTTTGTCAAAAGTCTCTGAACAAATCTATTGACCTTGCCCAAGAAACTTCATATTGTGCGAAAGTTATGAAGCGACAGCACCTATACATCGTTTATATCGGCCTGTGGATATGCCTGCTTATGCTGCTTTTATCCCCGCCGGCAAAACAGCTCGTCAACCAGTGGGCAGGCAGGGGATCGCTGGTTCAGGCGCTGCTTTTTATTTACGGCATACCTGTTTTCCTGCTCTATCTGCTCTCTGCCTTTCTTTTCGACGTCCGGGCGGAAGTGATTCGCAAAGAAGACATTATCTCCTTCCTTGGGCGCCGAACGATGCGGATCATCATGTTTCTATTCGTGATTATTGCCCTTATCCTGCTTATCCTGGCATCGTTTGCCCCCTGAGGTCGACAAAATTATCCCAATTTGAGTTGGAACCGGAATTACCTTCTCTCTCCGTGCTTTTCTCAAATAGTCCTGATGAAGACTATTTATTTTCCCTTGTAGATATAACGCTCAAGCAGACGGTGATAGGGCGTCCAGTCCGACTCGCTACCGACAGCGCCTGCGATGGTGAGTTGCATGGCGTTGACCTTGGCGTCAAGATCATCTGCAAAGTGGACGACAAGCGCCTCCAGGGTCTTGGGTCGCTTCGGGGAACCGAACTCCAGGGTCCCGTGATGGCTCAGGAGAATATGCCGCAGCTCCATGGCCAATTGGGGGGGAAAATCAGGAAGGGCCGAAATCCTGCGATCCAGCATTTCCACGCTCATGACGATATGGCCGACGAGGCGACCCTCATCGGTGTAATCAACGATGCCGTCATAGGAGTATTCGTAAATCTTGCCGATATCATGGAGGATGCCGCCGGTCATGAGGAGATCGCGGTTCAGGCCCTCGTAATGGCCGGCGAGCCAGTCGAGGATCTTCACCACCGACAGGGTATGCTCCAGAAGGCCGCCGATATAAACATGATGAAACCCCTTGGCGGCGGGGGCGCGCTTGAAGAGACCTGCGATCTCCTCATCCTGAAAGAAGGCTTCCAGGAGGGCCTTCAAAGGAGGCGTCTCGACGGCGGCGATAAAGGCCAGCAGGTCGGTAAACATCCTGTCCGGGTCTTCCTTGGCCACGGGAAAATATTCTTCCGACTGGATCTCGTCATCCTCAGCCTTGCGGGCGCTCATAACCGACAATTGGATTATATTTTTGTATTGCACGGCCCGGGACTGGATATAGATAAAATCACCCTTGCGGAATACCTTTTCCATATCCTGGGCATTGTCCCACACCTTTCCATCCAATTCTCCCGTTTTATCCTTGAGACGCAGGTTCAGGTAAGGGGCGCCCTTCTGGGAAAAAGCGAGATTCTTTTCCGTTACAAAAAAGAAGTCACAAATCTTCTCCCCGGACTTTATGTCTTTGATATAAATGCTTTTTTTCATGATTCCCGAATCCGTTTCGTATGTGTGTAAACCGTCAGGGACGGCGCCCGGATGGCCCCCACCAGGGTGATCCCCGCCTGCCCGGCAAGGCTGATCGCCAATGCCGTCGGCACAGAGAGGGATAACACCACGGGGATGCCCATCCGCCATATCTTGTGAACAATT
>JBAYKV010000078.1:0-12780 GCA_041664405.1 Syntrophales bacterium | reverse complement strand
TAGAAAAGCGACCCCCGGCGGAGGCCCTGAAAATCAATAAAGACCGGTTCACCCCCGCAGATCATGATATTCTGGGATTGGAGATCCCGGTGGACAAGGGCCGTTCCCACCGCCAGCAACCGCCCGGCCAGGGCTTCCAGCTCTTCTCTGAGGGCCTTCCCTTCCCTCTCCGCAAGACTTATCCCGCAGACGTCCCGGACAAATTGCTCCAGAAAATAGTGTTGCTCCCAGCGGTAGAGCTCCCGGTCGTATCCCTTCATCGTCCTGGGGAGAGATGGTGACATATTTGCGGGCTGCCCATCCTTTCCCTTGCTCGGAGAACATTCGGCAAAGGTATGAAGGGGGCTGATTCTTTGCAGCACCTTCCGGTACAGATCACGGCGAACCTCCCATGGTTCGTGCCGGTACGACCAGAGATCCCGGTCCCCGAGATCTTCCATGAGGACGAATCCCAACTCCGGGTCATGCCCATAAACCGCCGGGACGGGAACCCCCAGCGCGGCGAGAAAAGCGGCAATATCGACCCAATAGGCATTCTCCTCCTGCTGACGACCATAGGCCATGAACAGGAAGCTTTTGCCATCCGCCACCGTCAGGCGGTAAAAGCACCGGTCCGAGCCGCCTTTCATAATCGCCTTCATCGCCATTCGCCCCGCCGCCTCCTCAGCAATACCGAGGATGTTACGGGCATAGGCGATAAATGTATTTTCAATATGCCTCATCGTGAGAGTGTTTCCCCATTGTTCAGGGCTTCGTAGATCTCCGGAGTCCCGATATCGTTCCACTGCCCCGCATCGATCACGACTCCCGCCACCGCTCCCGGCGCCTCCCGGATCATGTCGATGAATACGGGGATGATATCCTGCTTGGCTCCAGGTTTCAGCCTTTTCAGGAGCGTTTTTTCGATGATGTAAACCCCCGTAAAAAGGCAGGCCTCTACGCCGGGATTTCCCAGGACCTGGCGGAAATCGCAGATAGCACCGCGGGCATCAAGATTCACATTCCGGGGCTGACCTTGACTCCGGAGGGCGAGGGTGGCCTCCTTCCCGGCCCGGAAATGGTGATCCGCCAGATCCGCGAGGGGGATATCCGTCAGGATGTCACCGTTGTAAACCATGAGCGGCTCGCCGTCATCGATAAGGCTTTCGATGTTCTTCAATCCTCCCCCCGTATCAAGGAGTTCCGGCTCATGGCGGAAAAGAATCGGGACGCCGCGCCAAGCGTGCCCCGGGAATACTTGCTGATATACCTCGGCACAGTGGTGGGTATTGACGATGAACCGCTCGATCCCGGCCTGCCGGAGATGGTCCATGGCGTGGGTAATGATCGGACGGCCCCGCAGGGGCAAGAGTGGTTTGGGGCAGTCCCGCGTCAGCGGCATCAGGCGCGTTCCCAGACCCGCCCCGAGAATAAAGGCCGTTTTTATTCGCTTTTCCGATCCTGTCGGCTTTTTCATGAGAGGCTCTTTAACACACAAGCGCCGCCTCTGACCAGATCATTATTCCAATGATGGTAAATTCGAATTTTACCGCCAGTGAACCATGGGCAGCCCCGGAACTGGGGAGGGAAAATACGGGATGCGAGTACCCTTGAGGCTGCCGATATAGGCCGTACGGAGATCGACGCCGCCGAAAGTGATACTGGCAAACCAGGGGGCTATCGTCCCGCCGGCAGCAAGCATCGTCTCCGGGGTAAGGCGGTCTTCGACAAAGGCCTTTTCCATGGCAAGAGAGGTCGCCTCATTCCCGTCGTCAAGAATAATGTGAAACTCCCCGTCCGGGGTTAAGAAAAAGAGCTGATCCGCCATAACCAGGGTTCCCCATAAATTCCCGAAGGCGTCGAAGGCAATGCCGTCCGGGAAGCCGAACCGGCCCAGCTTGGAAGGGCCGAAAATTTCCCGCCCCGACAGAGATCCGTCTGCCCCCACCTTCATGCGGGAGATGCACTGTCCCGTGGTCTCAACGATATAGAGGTACTCTTCCCCGGCATCCAGGCGGATTTCATTGGTAAACCGAAATCCATCGGCGACGATCCTGATCCCCTTTTCATCCACCAGGGCGATATATCCATCCGCCACCTTGGGACTCATCGCCTTCATCCAGTTTTGGATGCGGGTGGATACGGTCAACCAGATCCGGTTTTTGCTATCCCGGAGGACAAAATTCACCTTGCCGATGGGTTGCCCGTCAATCCGGTCGTGAAGAGTTCTGGTTGCCCCGTCACGCTTCATTACTTCGAGCAGGTCCGTACCAAAATTGGAGATTAAAATATCCCCGTTTTCCGCAAAGGCCAATCCATTGGGCAATGTCCCCTGGGTGAAGCGACTCGCCTCATCGGCCGTTTCCTGGAAGGCGGCCGCAAAGGCCTGGGTAACGATTTCCTGCCCTCCATCGGGCGTGATTTTCACCACTCCCCCCCGGGCATCGGCAGTCCAAAGGGTTCCATCCGGCTCCGCGAGAACGCATTCCGGACGCTGCAGATCATGGCCGACATATCTAATTTCAGCACGATCGACCTTAAATCCTATCATCGGGTTCTTCGCCACGGCACACCTCCCAAAAAATCAAAAAGCGCTTTCCGTAGATTTTTCAGCATCAGGGAAAGCGTTACATTTATAACTACGTCAACTGGTTTTTATCAAATTCATGTAGGAAGGTCAACAGTCTTTCCAGGCGGAAATCAGCTGCCTCATTAACACCCATGCCCGAAGCGGGCACAACGAATGATGAAAATACCATATGTCATTCCGGACCCGATCCGGAATCCAGGTGTAAAGGACTGGATACCGGCCTACGCCGGTATGACGATCTATTTTCATATAAAGTATTACCGAAGAAGCTGCGAAGGAAGGTAACCTATAAAAGGCTTGACAAGGAGAAACAACTCATGCATACTACTGCTGTAGTAAAGAAGACCGCCGCAAAGATTTCATCAGCCATCTCAAAAGAGGACGGACATGGAACGAGGATTTGGCGATATATTCCAGGCTACGGTGGAGGCCCTCAACAGTATGGGCCTTACGGTCTATGAAGCCAAGGCATATATAGCCCTCCTCCAGAAACACCCCTCCCACGGGCATGAAATAAGCCGCCACTCGGGCGTCCCGGGCCCCAAGATTTACGAAACCCTGAATCGCATGATGCAAAAGGGACTGGTGGCTGTCTTGAATACGGACCCTCAGATGTATTCTCCCCTGCCCTACCACGAACTGCTCACCCGCAAAAAGAATGAGTTCAAGATTACCGAGCGGATTTTAAACGCCAACCTCAAGAAGATCTCCATTCCCCCTCCCGACATCACGGTCTGGCAGTTGACGGATCACGACCTATTAATAGGCAAGTCCAGAGAACTCATCGAAGGGGCGAAGAAAAGCCTGTTGATGAGCCTCTGGCATGAGCAGGGAGCGCTTCTGGAAAAGGATCTTACCGTGGCCCAACAGCGGGGAGTCAAGATCATTTCCATCCAGTTCGGACGGTCGAGTATAAATATCGGCAAGGTTTTCCATCATATCCAGATAGATACGGTTCACGAGCGCCACAGCGGAGAATTGACGATCGTCTTCGACGAATCCGTCGGCCTGTTCATGGGCCGGCCGCCGGGCCAGGAATGGAACGGTTTCTGGACCACCAATCCCGGGGTGGTAAAGCTCATGACCAACTACATCCGTCACGAAATCTATTTGAACAAGTTGATTTATCGTTTTGAAGACACTGTTAAGACCGAATACGGGAACCAGTTACAGAAATTGATCAACCTGGAGATGGATTGAGGGTCGGCAAAAAAGGCGCAGGCCGATCACGAAATCAGTGTAACAGGCTATAATATTAAGAAAGGAGATTGGCCGTCATGAGGGAAAAAAGAATTATCACCGCCGCCCTGACCGGGGCCATCCACACCCCCAGCATGTCCCCCTATCTTCCCGTCACCCCGGAAGAGCTCATTGAAGAGGCGGTCAAAGCCCACGAAGCCGGGGCGGCCGTCGCCCATGTCCATGTCCGGAATCCCCAGACGGGGCTCCCCTGCGCCGATCAGGACATCTTCCGGACCGTTGCCGAAGGGGTCAGGAAGCGTTGCGACATGGTCGTCTGCTGCACGACAGGGGGTCGTCTCGGCGAACCGGTGGAGAACCGGGTCCGCGTCGTTACCAGCCTGTCTCCGGAATTAGCGACCCTCAACGCCGGTTCCCTCAACTTCGCCCTCTTCCAGATCGCCGACAACTACCAGAACTGGTCCCATGACTGGGAAAAGGGGTATCTGGAAGCAACGGAGGACTTCATCTTCCCCAATACCTTCCTGACGATGCGGCAGTTTCTGGAGAAATTCGCCGCCCAGGGGACGAAGCCGGAATTTGAGATCTACGACCTCGGGATGATCAACAATCTGGCCTTTCTCATCGAGAAGGGCCATGTCCGGAAACCCGTTTATCTCCAGTTTGTCATGGGGATTTTAGGCGGCATCCCCGCGACGATCGAAAGCTTCGTCATTCTGCTGGAGAGTGCCCGCAAGGCCATCGGCGATTTTCAGTTCTCCGTTTGCGCCGCCGGCAAGACCCAGTTCAGCCTCTGCACAACCTCCCTCATGATGGGCGGACACGCCCGGGTTGGCCTGGAAGATAACCTCTATCTCGAAAAGGGGCAGTTGGCGAAAAGCAACGCCGAGCAGGTGGCCAAGATCGTCCGCATCGCCCGGGAGTTCGGCATCGAACCTGCCACCCCGGCGGAAGCGCGGCAGATCCTGGGACTAAAGGGAATAGACAAGGTTAATTTTTGACGACGAAGCAAAAAGTCACCACTGCCGTCACCCCGGCGAAAGCCGGGGTCCAGAACTTCTTGAAAATACTGGATTCCGGATCAAGTCCGGAATGACAAAAACGGCAATTTCAGACTTTTTGCGGACATGACAAGACTTATTTTTTTGCATCCGTTGTTTTTAGTCAAGGAGGAAAACTGAATGGGAAAACGATTCGTTGATCTGGGCATAGCCATTGAAGCTGACCTCCCCTGCGATCCCCCCATGATGATTCCCAAGGTCGAATACGTCGATCACGCGGCGGGGGCAATGCAGATGCTCGACTTCTTTTCCGGCGTCCGCCGGGAACAGCTACCCGGCGGCCTCGGCTGGGCGCTCGAATTCCTGACCCTCACGACCCACAGCGGGACTCACTTAGACGCCCCTTACCACTACCATCCCACGCAGGATAAAGGGAAACAGGCCCTCACGATTGACGAGGTGCCCCTGGAGTGGTGCCTGAGCGACGGCGTCCTCCTCGATTTCCGCCATAAGGCAGACGGTGAAAGGATTACCGCGGCAGACGTCCAAAAGGAATTGGACCGGATCTGCTATGAGCTCAAGCCCTTAGACATCGTCCTCATCCAAACCGGGGCCGACGCCGCCTGGGGAACGCCCCAATATCTCGTCAAGGGACCTGGCATGACCAGGGAAAGCACCCTCTTCCTGACGGAAAGGGGTGTAAAAGTCGTCGGCATCGACGCCTGGAGCTGGGATCGCCCCCTACCCTTCCTGGCTCAGGAATTTAAAGAAAAAGGGGACCCGAAGGTCATCTGGGAGGCCCACTTTGCCGGTATCGAAGCGGGGTATTGCCATATGGAAAAGATGGCGAATCTCGCCGCCATCGGCCGCCCCCACGGTTTCACGGTATGCTGCTTTCCCGTTAAGATCAAAGGGGCCTCCGCCGGCTGGTGCCGGCCGGTCGCCATAATCGATGCCTGACCGATACGGGCTGAGCACAATGATTTTTTAAACAAATACTTATTCCCGCATAACATGTCCGCGCAATGAGCGGGGAGCGGGAACCAGATAGTTTGATCAAGGAGTGATTATGTCCAAAGCTATTTTTACCGCGGCCATTACCGGGGGCATCCACACCCCCTCCATGACCCCTTACCTGCCCATCACACCGAAACAGATCGCTGATGAAACGGTCCGGGCCTGGGAGGCAGGGGCCGCCGTGGCCCATATCCATGCGCGGAATCCCGAAACGGGGCAACCCTCTTCATCCCTGGAACTTTACCGTGAGATGATTACCGACATCAAGTCCCGCTGCGACATCATCCTGTGCATAACGACGGGCGGCGGGCTCGGCATGCCTACTGAACAGCGATTGGCCGTCATTCCCGCCTTTGAACCTGAACTGGGATCATTTAACTTCGGTTCCATCAATGTGGCCCTTTTCCCCTTGCTCGCCAAGCACAGTAATTTTAAATTCCCATGGGAAACGGCTTTCCTTTCCATGACGGAGGACTATATCTTCCCCAACACCTTCAAAAGTATGAGGGAATTCGCCGCCGCCTTCAACAAGTACGGAACAAAGCCGGAAATCGAGATCTATGACGTCGCCATGATCAACAATCTCGTCCACATGATCGAGGAGGGACACATTAAAAAGCCCGTTTACCTCCAGTTTGTCATGGGCCTCCTGGGGGGCATCCCCGCCACCATGGAAAATCTGATATTTCTCTACCGGACCGCGAAAGACGCCCTCGGTGATTTTGTCTGGTCGGTGTGCGCCGCCGGTCAATACCAGATGAAGATGGGTACTGCCGCCCTCCTCATGGGTGGAAATGTCCGCGTGGGACTCGAAGACAGCATGTATCTGGATAAAGGGCAACTGGCCAAGAGCAACGCCGAGCAGGTGGGGCACATCGTGGGGATCGCCAAGATGCTGGGCATCGAACCGGTAAGCCCGGCGGAGGCCAGAAAGATCCTCGGCCTGAAAGGATTGGACAAGGTAAAATACTAAGGATGGTGAGGCGGTGAACGGAAAGGTTACAATCATCGATCTGAGTGTACCAACGGAAGAAAGCCCGAGCGAGGCCCTTTCCCTAAAGGTGATCCATCAGAGCCATAAGGAGACAGCCCCGGCGCTTGCGGGATTCTTCGGGTGCGAGGAGACGGACCTCAGGAATGGTCTGGGCTATGCCAACGACCGCGTGGATATGATCTCCCACTCGGGCACCCATCTGGACGCCCCTTGGCATTATGCCCCCCAATGCGAGGGCAAACCGTCCCGGACCATTGATCAGATTCCCCTGGAGTGGTGTTACGGCGACAGCGTCGTCCTCGATTTCCGGCAAAAACCAAAAGGTTCCGCGATCAGCAGTGAAGAACTGCAAAAAGAACTGGACCGTATAGGTTACACTCTGAAACCCTACGATATCGTCCTGATCATGACCGGGGCCGATAAATTCTGGGGTCAGGCGGAATACTTTAACGCGGGTTGCGGCATGACCAGGGAATCAACCCTCTGGCTCGTGGACCAGGGAATCCGGGTCATGGGAATTGACGCCTGGGGATGGGACCGTCCATTCTGGGCCATCAAGGAGGCCTTTGCCAAGACCGGAGACCGGCAAATCCTGTGGGAGGCCCATTTGGCCGGCATTGAACGGGAATACTGCCACATGGAAAAACTGGCCAACCTGGATAAACTGCCCAAACCATTCGGTTTCAAGGTGGCCTGTTTCCCCGTAAAGCTCGCAGGGGGCAGCGCGGGCTGGTGCCGCGCCGTGGCCCTCATAGATGTATAAGGTAGGATGGGGTTAAATGCTTACAGGTAAAAAGATAACCAAGCGTTTCGGCGGGCTGACGGCCCTCTCGGAGGTGGATTTCGAGGTGCGCCGCGGGGAGATCGTCGGCCTCATCGGGCCGAACGGTTCGGGAAAGACAACGCTCTTCAACGTTATCTCCGGCATTTACAGCCCCGAAAAAGGAGATTTGTTCTTCGAAGACCGGAAAATTACGAACCTACCCCCTTACAAACGGGCCCAACTGGGAATCGGCCGCACCTTTCAGATCGTCCGCCCCCTGACGGGACTGAATCTTATCGAAAACGTCTCTACCGGCGTCCTTTACGGCCGTAAGAAAGGGGCCGGCGCCAAGGGCGCTAAGGAAAAGACCATGGAGATCCTCGCCTTTACGGGATTAACGGAGAAGGCCCACCGCCTCCCCGGCGAGCTGGTACTGGAAGACCGCAAACGTCTGGAAATCGCCCGCGCGCTGGCCCTCAATCCGGAAATTCTCCTCCTCGACGAGGTCTTTGCCGGACTGAATCCTACGGAAATCAGCAGCGCCATTGAGCTGACCTTCCGAATCCGGGATACTTACGGAACGACAATCTTCATGATCGAACATGTCATGAAGGCCATTATGTCCACCTGTAGCCGCATCATAGTGCTGAATTTCGGGACCAAGATCACGGAAGGAACACCGGAAGAGGTGGCCAATCACCCGGAGGTTATCTCCGCCTATCTGGGGGCCGCTTATGCTGCGTGTTGAAAATCTCACCGTCTGTTACGGCCAAATGGAAGCTTTGCGCGGCGTGTCCCTGGAAGTCGCCCCGGGAGAGATGGTCGCTCTGATCGGCGGCAACGGCGCCGGCAAGACAACTCTGCTCAACACCATCTCCGGACTGGTCCCCCCGGCAGCGGGCAAACTGAGTTGGGAGGGCAAGCCCCTGAACGGTATAAGCCCGGGCAGGATTTGCCGGGAGGGAATCGTTCAGGTACCGGAGGGTCGCAAACTCTTTCCCGCCATGACCGTGGAAGAAAATCTGTTTATGGGAGCTTATTTACCTACCGTCCGGAAACAGCGACAGGAGTCACTCCAGAAGGTATATGACATTTTCCCCCGTCTGGCCGACCGGCGCCGCCAGTTGGCCGGTAGCATGTCCGGTGGGGAGCAGCAGATGGCAGCCATGGGACGGGCCTTGATGGCCCGGCCCCGTCTCCTCATGCTGGATGAGCCATCCTTGGGCCTCGCCCCCAAGGCGGCAGCGGAAATCTTTGCCACCATTAAGGTATTGAACAAGGAAGGGCTGTCGTTGTTGTTGGTGTCCCAGGAGGTACTGGAGACCCTGGCGATCACAACCCGCGGCTATGTCCTGGAAAACGGGGTAGTGGCCATGAAAGGTCCATCCGCAGAACTCCGGGAGGACCCGAAGGTCAAGACGTCCTATCTGGGACTCTGAAAATAACTAGGATTTAGGAAAGGAGGCTTCATAATGAAAGGAAAACGGATGAAAGGGTTCTCTTTGTTTATGACCATCGCCGTGCTTTGCGGGATCATGTTAACCGTCCCCGCCGCGGCAATCGGAGCCGGTAAACCGATCGTCATCGGCGGCTCGTTGCCCCTGACGGGTGAGTTTGCGGAAACGGGGCTGTGGATCGAAAGAGGCATGCGTTACTGGGCGGAGGAAATCAACACCAAAGGGGGGTTGTTGGGACGTCCGGTGGAATTCAAGATCTACGATGACCAGTCAAATGTGGGTAAAGCCGTAACCTTTGCGGAGAAGGCCATCACCGTGGACAAGGTCGATCTCCTTTTCGGCGGGTACCCCGGCACCGCCGCCCGGGCCGTCATGGCCGTAGCGGAAAAGCACAAGATGGTGTATATCTCCATGGGCGGCCACATGAAGAGCTTCCAGCAGGGATATGCCTATTCCTTCGGCGCCCCGCCCCTCATGGGTGAGTGGTGGTACGAGGGGTTCTTCCAGTGGCTGAACTCCCTTCCCGCCAACCAGCGTCCGAAGCGGGCCGCCGTTTATACGATCAACAACCCCGTCGGCCTGTCGCTGCAGGACTGTATTTACCGCTGGACGAAATATCTCAATATCAAAATCGTGATCGATGAAAAGTACAACTCCCCCCTCACCGACGCCACCTCGATGATCGTCAAGGCCAAACAGATGAACTGTGATATCCTTTTCTCCAACGGCTTCTTCCCCGACGGCGTCACAACGATGAAGGCCGCCAAGGCCCTCGGTTACAATCCCAAGGCCATCGTCCAGGGGATCGGTTCCGTCGTCCCCGCCTGGGTCAAGGAACTCGGGGCGGACGGCAACTATGTCTTTTCCGGGACCGTCCTGCACGGAATGCTTAACTACCCGGGAAACGACAAGCTCAACGCCTATGTTAAGAAAAAATACAAACTGGGCATCTATCCCCTCTATTTCGGGTTTGGTTATGCCTGGATGCAGACCCTCCAGCAAGGGGTGACAGGGGCCAACAGTCTGGATCAGACGAAGATCCGCGACTGGCTGAAGACGCACAAGGTAAATACCATCGCCGGTCCGATGACCTTTGACAAATACGGCCTCCCGGGGCCGATCAACTTCGCCACCCAGATCATCAACGGCAAGGTGGAACTGATCTGGCCGAAGAACGTACAGACGAAGCAACCGGTCTATCCGAAACCGGCCTGGACAAAGTAACGTGGACGCCGTCTTACTAACTCAGTCCCTGATCAGCGGCATCATGATGGGAATGGTGTATGCACTCCTCAGCGTCGGGTTCTCCCTGACCTGGGGGGTCATGCACGTCATTCACATCTCCCATGCCGCCTTCGGGCTCCTGGGGGCCTATGTGGCATACAGCCTGCTGGAGTATTTCGGCGTGGACCCCATCGTCTCGGCGGCAGTGTCCGTACCGCTCCTGTTCCTTCTGGCCTGTGGTGTCTATCAACTCCTCATCAAACCGATCACCAAGGCCAAGGAGGTCATCGTGGCCTCCATGATCCTCACCTTCGGTCTGGCCATCATCCTGGAAAACGTCATGGTTCTCATCTGGAAGGCCGATCCTCGGATCATGACACCTACTTACTCCAGCGGCGCCTTGATTGTTGGTCCTTTATACTTTCAATATCCCCACCTGGTCGGCTTCGGTTTATCCATTGTGGGGATAACCGCCATCTATTTGTTTCTGCAGAAGACTTATACGGGGATGGCCGTCCGGGCCGCCTGGCAGCAGCCCGAGGCCGCTCAGTTATACGGCGTCAACCTTTACCGGATCAGCATGATCACCTTCGCCCTGGCCGTTTCCACGGCCGGGGCCGGGGGTATCAGCCTGGCCCTCCTCAATTCCTTTGAGCCCCACTCCCACAATCTCTGGCTTATCTATCTCTTTCTGGTTGTCATTGTCGGCGGCGTGGGCAACGTTGTCGGTACGGCCCTGGCGGGGCTCATCATCGGGGTGATCACGGGGCTCTCCATGGCCCTTCTTCCCTTCCAGTGGGTGAATCTCGTCACCTTCGGGCTCCTCATGGTGTTTCTCATCTTCCGACCCCACGGTCTTTTTAAGCAGGGGGTATAAAGATGGAAAAATACCGTCTGACTGCCATGGCGATCCTCATAGCGATGTTAGCCGCTTTTCCGTTCCTGGAACCACAGGTCTATTACCTGTCATTCATGTTTTCCGTTTTTATGTACGTGATTCTGGCCTCCTCCTGGAATTTTATCGGCGGCTACGCCGGCTACCTGTCCTTCGGCCATGCGGCCTTCTTCGGGATCGGCGCCTTTGCCACGGCGAAGATAGCAGCTGTTTTCGATTTGTCGCCGGTCTTGACCATCCTGGCCACGATCCCGGCGGGGGCGATAGCGGCGCTGGTCGCCCTCATCATCGGCTACCCGTGCCTGAAGATCCGGGGGCCCTACTTCGCCGTCGTCACTCTCTGCTTTGCCTTTGTCGTTGATTTGGCAGTGAAAAACATAGAATTTCTGGGCGGGGCCGAAGGTATCTGGATGAAGATCATGGATGTCCCGGAAAAACTCTCCCGCTCCATCATGTACGAAGTCATGCTCCTCCTCATGGTCGTAACCCTCGGCGTCGCCTGGTGGCTCGGCCGCTCCCGGCTCGGAGCCGGTCTTAGAGCCATTCGCTCTGATGAAGAAGTCGCCGAAACCATGGGCATCCCGACGGCGAAAATCAAGATCCAGGCCTTCATTCTTTCCGCCTTTTTCCCCGGGATAGCCGGCGGACTCTTCGCCTATTACCTGACCTATATCCATGCCGATGTTGTCTTCAACATCAGCATCTCCATCCTCATCGTCCTCATGGCCATGTTCGGGGGAGGCGGAACCTGGCTGGGACCGATCATCGGGGCCGTCATCCTGACCGTCGTCAACGAGGGCCTCTCCACCTTCGCCCAGGCGGAAATCGCCCGGATCATCTACGGCGCCCTCTTCATCGTCGTCACCATCTTCATGCCCAACGGCATTATCGATTTCTTCAGGAAAAAAGGCGGCGGTTAATCCTCATTCAGTATTTCTATTGACAACTCCCCGCAAATCAGGATAATCCTGACAGCAGATCGTCGCATCGTCTATTATCATTTAAAAAACGTTATGGAAGCATCCCCCGGAGGATATCTGGGGCGAAGTCGGTACGAAACGCAGGGACATCCGTGTATGGCACTCGACACAAACAGTCATAGACTCCCGGGAAGCAAACCCCCGTGGCAAATCGGCATGTTGTTGACCAAGCCGTTCGCCTGGTTCGGCGGGTCAGCGATCAGTTGGGTCGGCAATTTGGGCGCTTCGGCTATTTTCCTCAGCCTGGCATTCCTGAAGATTCTCCACCCCAAGCAGTGGGGCAAGATCATTCAGCAGATCTACTATATCGGGGCCCGGTCCACGATGATCATCATGCTGGTCAGCCTGTTCACCGGCATGGTCCTGGGCCTGCAATCCTACACGGCCCTGGTCAAATTCGGCGCCCAGGGGGCGCTGGGGACACTGGTCGCCCTGAGCCTGGTTCGGGAATTTGGGCCCGTACTCACGGCCATCATGCTCGCCGCCCGGACCGGTTCCGCCATCGCCGCCGAGATCGGCATTCAACGCATCTCCGAACAGATCGACGCCCTGGACACCATGCGGATCGATCCGCTCCGCTACCTCATCAGCCCACGAATCGCCGCATCGATCATCAGCTTTCCCATCCTCACGGCGGTGTTCGACATCGTCGGCATCATCGGCGGCTACATATCGGGGGT
>JBAYKV010000077.1:0-12808 GCA_041664405.1 Syntrophales bacterium | reverse complement strand
TCGGGTTCGATACAGTGCAGTTCCCGGCCCATGAACGCCTCGATGGGGGCGATGTAAAAGGCGTCGCCCTCGTCGGCAAAGCTCACGGCGGTACCGCTGGCACCAGCCCGGCCGGTGCGTCCGATGCGATGCACATAATCTTCGGGATCATGGGGCAATGTGAAGTTGATGACGTGATCCATCCCCTCGATGTGAATACCCCGGCCGGCGACATCCGTAGCGACCATGACCCTTATTTTTCCGCTCTTGAAGTCATCAAGTCGGCGAATCCGGCTTCCCTGAGGGATCTCACCGGATAGTTCGGAGCAGTTGATGCCGTAACGGGTCAGCCGTTCGGAGAGATGCCGGACTTCGTCTCTCCGGTTACAGAAGACCAGGACTCTCTCCAGGTTCTCTCTGGTAATGATGTTGAACAGGAGGTCAAATTTCTGATGCTCCGTCACGATGTAAACGATCTGATCCACCGTATCGACGGCCACCTGCTCCGGTGCAATTTCCACCGTTACCGGGTTGACGGTCCATTGGGAGGCGAGACGGGTAATTTCTCCGGTCAGAGTGGCGCTGAAAAGGAGGGTCTGGCGCTTTTCCCGGGGTGGGGTGCTGTGGATGATCATGCGGACGTCCGGGATAAAACCCATATCGAGCATCCGATCGGCCTCATCGATGATCATTACCTCGACCTTTTTCAGGGTTATGTCGCCGCGCCGCTGAAAGTCCAGTAACCTTCCCGGTGTGGCCACCATTATATCTACGGGACCGGCGGCCAACTGCTTGCGCTGTTTATCGTAATCCATCCCGCCAAACACGGAAATGATCTTTAGCCCGCAGTATTTGACGAGTTGGCGGGCTTCTTCCGAGATCTGGAGCACCAGTTCCCGGGTAGGGGCAAGGATCAGGACCCGGGGTGTTCCGTGGGGTCTGTCTCCCGGGTGGGGATGGTTCAGAAGCCTCGTAATGACGGCGATCAGGAAGGCAGCCGTCTTTCCCGTGCCGGTTTGGGCCCTGCCGCTGGCATCTTTTCCCGAAAGGGTGCTGGGAAGGATTTCCGCCTGGATCGGGGTGCAATACTGAAAGCCGAGATCGCTAATGGCGTGCATCAGTGGGTTGGGAAGATCGAAGTCGTGAAATCTGGTTTTGCCCTCAACGGAGGGAACCTTGAACTGCCTGGGGTCCCAGCGTTCCTCCATGATTGGGGAATCGGCAAGAGCGGGGGAATCTTCGGTGGAAACAGTTTGCTTTTTCCTTTTTCGGGGCGGGCGACGGCGGGGGGGGCGTTTTTCCTGATCGGGAAGGGGTGATGCCCCCTCGAATGCTTCCCCTTCTGATGTTCTTGCATGCGGACCCGAAGTTACATTTGTCTCTGTTTCGGTCATATGAATGTTTTCTCTCTTCCGGCAACGGAGAATTAGCTGCCCGGTAATATACGTGACTTATGACACAGCATAAACTTATCCGGCCAAAGATAGCAAGAAAAAACGCAACAGGGGCAGCAGCGCTTTGCACAAAAGACTTTACTATCGGGCAAAGCGTTGCTAGAAAAGCCCCAGGAGAGCGAACGATGATTCCACGTATTGTAATTGCAGGGACCCACAGCGGCGTCGGGAAAACCTCGGTAACCCTGGGGCTGATTGCCGCTCTGAAGCGGCGGGGGCTGAGGGTCCAGACCTTCAAGGTAGGGCCGGATTTCCTTGATCCCTCCTATCATGCGGTGGCCTCGGGGCGACCCGCCTATAACCTCGATGGCTGGATGAGCAATCAGGAATATGTAGCCCGATTGTTTTCCCGGGTGAGCGCGGACGCCGATATTTCTATTATTGAGGGCGTCATGGGATTATTCGACGGGGCCTATCCCGATTCCATTGCCGGGAGCAGCGCCGAGATTGCCTTGTGGCTTAACTCTCCGGTTATTCTGGTGACCGATGTCTATGGGATGGCGGGAAGCATTGCGGCCCTGGTCAAGGGATTTGCGACCTTTCATGAAGGAATCCATATTGCCGGCGTCATCGCCAATGCCTGTGGATCCCGGCGTCATGCCGAGTTAGTGGGAAAAAGCCTGGAAAGCTCAGGGGTATCAAGGCTCGTGGGGGCGATTGAAAAGGGCGGGTTGCCCGCCCTGACGAGTCGCCATCTGGGGCTGGTTACGGCGAATGCCAAGAATCTTTCGCCCTTGTTCCTCGACGCCCTGGCCGATGCGGTGGAGCGCCAGGTTTCCCTCGATGATATCCTGCGGATCGCCAACAGCGCCGGTTTGTTTTCCCTTGGGAACAATCAGGACATCCCTGAAAAAGGGGTGCAAGGGGCATCATACGTAGAGGTGGCGAAAAATTCAGGGGGAACAGCGGACAAGAAGGCTATGCGTATCGGCGTCGCCAGAGACGAGGCCTTTCACTTCTACTATCAGGATTTGTTTGATGAATTGTCGGAGCGTGGTTGCGTCATGATTCCTTTTTCGCCCTTGGGGGAGGTGAGGCTTCCCACCGGGATAGACGCCCTGTACATAGGCGGCGGCTATCCGGAAGAGTACGCGGAAGCATTGGCGGCCAACGAGGCCATGAAAGAAGACATTCGCAACTTTGCCAACTCGGGCCGGCCGGTTTATGGGGAGTGCGGGGGATTGATGTACCTGTCTGAAGTGATTGAAACCAGGGACAGCATTTCCTACCCGATGGTCGGGCTTGTCCCGGTAAGGACAAGGATGCTTGACCGGATCAAGTCCTTGGGTTATGTAGAGATCAGCCTCAGCGAGGACAGCCTCTGGGGAAAGAAAGGCGACATCCTCCGGGGGCATGAATTTCATTATTCGGAACTGCTGGCGACTCCGGCGGGCAAGGAGGGGTGGCGGTCCGTCTATGACATGACCTATCGGCGAACCAATATGGTTTATCAGGAGGGGTTTCAAAAGGGGAATATCCTGGTCAGTTATATCCACCTCCATCTTGCCGGCAGACCGGCGGCCCTGGATGCGTTTCTGGCCTTACGTAGAAAGTTACGATGAAACTGGTCACGTAATCAAGCCCAATAACGAAGAAAGAACGGATTATGTTTCAACATGGATGATAAAAAAGACTTAAAAAAACCCTTGATTCACGGCCTCTATGAAAAACCGATGAGCGGGGCGGATATCGAGGCCCGCTCTTTTGCCATCATCGACGGTGAGGCGCCGTCTCACCATTATTCTCTTCAGGAATGGGAAGTGGTCCGCCGGATGATCCATACCGTTGGCGATTTTGGCATCCTGGGGGAGGTACGGTTTTCCGCCGCCGCAATCACGGCTGCGGAGGCGGCCTTGAAGAAGGGCTGTCCCCTTTACGTGGACTCCAACATGATCCGCAATGGCCTGTCTCTGGAGCGCCTGCGCTCCGCATATCCCCATTACGGTTGGGGGCAGATTCATTGCCATATTGCCGATGACGACGTCGCCCGCGAGGCCCGCGAGCAGGGTCTTCCCCGGTCGTTATTTGCCGTGCGCAAGGCTAAGGCGGTTCTTGACGGCGGTATCGCCGTTTTTGGCAACGCCCCGGTGGCCCTGCTGGAACTGAATCGTTTCATTATGGAAGAGGGGCTGCGTCCCGCCCTGGTCGTGGCCATGCCGGTGGGATTCGTCCATGTGATCGAAAGCAAGGAAGAACTGATGTCTCTCGGCGTCCCCTATATTACCTTGACAGGGCGTCGGGGTGGAAGTCCGCTGGCGGTCAGTGTCATCCACGCCTTGTGTTCCCTGGCTGTACAACCGGGTCCCCGGAAAGAGAACGACTGCTGATCGGATTAAGTAAATCAAATGCTCAGAGGTATATTTACGGATGAAAGATAATTATAGTAAAGAGGCGGTCATTCTTATGGGGCACGGAAGCCGGGTTCCCGGGGCAGGGGAGGGTATGGAAAAAGTTGCCCAATGGCTGAAGGAAAAGCGTCCCGGAGCGATGATTGAAACCTGTTACATGTCTGAACTTGGCCCGAACTTCCCAGAGATTCTTGAGAAATGCGTGGGGGAGGGAGCGGATAAGATCATCGTTATGCCCTATTTCCTTCACCTGGGGATCCATCTTCGCGAAGATATCCCGGCCATGATGGGGACGGAAGCAAAAAAATACCCCGGTTTGACCCTCATTCTCGGCAGGCACCTGGGATTTGACGAGTCTCTCGCGGACCTGGTAGGCAAGCGCCTGGACGAGTCCCGGGAATTGAACGATATTCGGGAACGGTAGCATTCACGAGGAGGCTATATGGGTTTTCGTTATTTCGTTGTAAATGAGCAGTCGTCTTTGAACCGATATCTACGCATTTTCCTGTTTCTGTTGGGGACAGTAATGGCGATTGCCGGCTGCGCAACCCCTTCCCCCCGCCTGCAGCCCTCCGGCCTGAATACGACCTTCACCGCTGCGGAAGATGCACCTTTTGCAACATATCTTCATAAGACCCGGGAGATGATGGTTAAGGGCCGGGTGGACATCCATGACGACAACCGGGAGGTGGTCCTGAAGGCCAACATGCCTTTTGAACTGCGGCCCGACGAAGGGATCTTCCCGAAAGGAAAAGATGGAAAATACCGGAAGGGCATCCTGCTCATTCATGGCCTTTCCGATTCGCCTTATCTGCTTCAGCCCCTCGCTCGTCACCTTCGAGAACAGGGTTTTTTCGTCCGGGCGATTCTCCTGCCCGGGCACGGGACCGTTCCCGGAGACCTGCTTAACATTCGCTACCAGGAGTGGATACGGGCTGTCCAATACGGAATCAGGGGTATGAAGGGGGAGGTTACGGATCTCTTCCTGGGCGGATTTTCCACCGGCGCCGCCCTGAGCGTCATGGAAAGCATGAAAGATAAGGAAATCAAAGGGCTGATTCTGATCTCTCCCGCCCTGGCGGTCAAGGACAGGAGGATTGCCCTGGCGGGAATGCTCAGTGGGTTCAAAGACTGGATCGGCGATATTCAGGATGATGTGGATTACGTCAAATATGAAACCTTTGCGGTGAACGCTGCCTATCAGATCTATCTGTTAACCCGCGAGATCGACGCCCTTCTTGAGCAGGGCAGTTGCATCGAAGCTCCCGTTTTTGCCGCCCTGTCCAGGGAGGATATGACCATCGATCCGGACCGGGCCCTCTTTGTCCTTGAGAAATACGCCCCTTCACCCCGGAATGTGCTGGTGGTCTATGTAAAAAGCCCACAGATGGCGGGAGGGGTGTCCGGCGGGAATATTTACTATGAGAACAGCTTTCTTGCCGACAAAAAAGTGCTGGATTTTTCTCATGTCGCCCTGCCGATACCCTGCGATGACCGGCATTACGGCGACCTGGGCGGATACAAAAGCTGCCTCCATTACCGGAATGACCAGGAGAAAAGAAGGACGTGCCTGATGGACGATTCAATATGGAGGGGGGAGATCTCCGGAGACAATCTAAAGGCTTATACAGTCCGCCGTTTGACCTGTAATCCGAAATATGACGGGATGATTGAAAAGCTCGACCAGTTTCTCAGAACCGTTGACCAATAAAGAGGCCCACTGTTTGACGCCCCCCTTCGGCGAAGCCGTAAGCGAGATAAGCCGGACCGATGAAGGTGTTGGCCCCGACAAAGACGCTGCCTGCATAGATGAGGGAACTTAAGGTAATGTCGCTCCGGTCCTGCCAGGCGCCGCCCGCTTCGGCGGAAAAACCCAGATATAGGGCCGTATGGAAATCACCCAGCCCCACCGTGCCCATGTTCCGGTAACATATGATTTCGGCAAGCCCAACGTGCTGACCGGACAGTTCATCGGGCCTGTATCCGGAAAGATTCATGAAACCGCCGATAGTATAAGAGTCCTGAATCTCCCCGTTCCCATCGATGACGCCTCTGTAGAAAATCTTTGGGATGACGGTTATCTTGCCCCACGTTTTTGCAGCCAGCCCGCTGATATCAATACCGGCAAATTTGTTGTCCGACCCCATCTCAGGAATACCGGAGATCACCTTGGCTCCACCGGCAGCCCCTCTGAGAGGGAAATTGAAGTCGTTCAGGGTGTTATAGGAAAAAGACGAAGTTATTCCGCCTACATTAAAACTTTCCGTTGGCCATAGGGTTGGATCGCCAACATTGAGACGGGTGGCGCCGTATCCCCGGAAGAGGCCCAGTCGGAATTCCCCCCAGTTTCCAAACGTCCGCCCCATATCCAGACCGCCCAGCAGTTCCTTGATCCGGTACTCGGCGATAACATTCCCGCTGTTGGAGTCGAAGACATTGGCGTTCCACTCCCGGTAGTCGATGCGGGGGGCGATAAAATAGCGTGTCCCAAAGTCCAGAGGTTGATAGAATTCACTGAATAAACGGGGAAGATCGCCGATTTGTAATTGATTTCGCCATTCGGCGCCGAGGGAATTGATTTCCGTCCTCGTAATCCGTCCCCCGATGGTATAGCTGTTTTCACCCTTAAAATCGTCGGCCAGACTAAGACTGAAGCGCAGGTAAGTGGGGCCCCATGATTTTTCCACGGGATCAAAAATCAAGCCCGTCTTGCCGTCTTTCTTTTCGAGGCGAAAATCGACCCGCTCAAAGGTATCGAGACCATAGAGACGGTCAATATCTTTGTTAAGGGTTTCCAGGTCAAGCTTTTCCCCGGCCTTTGTTTCTATCTGAGCCTCAAGGACCTTGGGGGAAACTTTGGATCTATTCTCCACTATGGTGGGGATGCCGGTCATCTGTTTCAGCTTGGCGCTTAAATCCAGATTGATATCATCGGCATTCTTCCCTTTCGCCGGCGTCATGATTTTGGCGCCGGCGGGAATTGTTTGGGATTTTATTTCAACCTTTACATAGTCAATCTTCGGCAGCTCTACCGGCTGCTGCCGCTGACGGGCCAGATAAACCTGAAAGTTTTCGGCAGACAAGGACAACCGGGTAAGGCGGTCGGTAAACTGTTTTGCCGTATCCTGACCGATATTCATGGCTTCGGATACTTTTGAGAAATCGGTGGTCCCCAGATTGCCAAGTTGGGGCTGGATGAGGATATCCTCCGGTTTGAGGGTCTCGATCTGGGCCTGGACATTTCTCTGAATAAGGATGGTCATGACCTGTGCCGTGATGCTGGTGGGGGAATTCAACCCCTCCCTCGTCCGGAGAGGGGTCCCGATATCGACGACGATCAGGACATCCGCTCCCATGCTTTTGACTACATCGACGGGGAGATTATTGGCAATGCCGCCGTCAACGAGCATCTTTCCCTTGATTTCCATGGGGGCGAATATGCCGGGGATGGACATGCTGGCCCGGATGGCCTCGGAGAGGTCACCGGCGCCGATAACCACCGCCTGTCCCGTTTCGATATCGGCGGCCACGGCCCGAAAGGGAATATGGAGCTTGTCGAAGTCATTGATGCCCGCAGTATGGAGGAGCATCTCTTTCAGGAGCAGATTCAGATTCTGCCCTTGGACAAGGCCCTTGGACGTGGTTAATCGGCCGTCCCGAATGCCGAGATTCAGATCTATTTTATAGGCCTGGCTGTCCTCTTTACGGCGGAAGGAGAGCTTGTCGGCGGTCTGTTTGTCCGTAAAGGCCTCGTTCCAGGGAATGCTGGTAACGAGCTTTTCCAGATCGGCAGGAGAAGCGCCCGCTGCATAAAGGCCGCCGACGATGGCCCCCATGCTCGTTCCGGCGATACAGTCGATGGGCACCCGCATGCTTTCCAGGACCTTCAGGACGCCGATATGGGCGATCCCCCGAGCCCCCCCGCCGCTCAGGACCAGACCAATACGGGGACGTTTTTCTGCCTGGGGTTCTGCACTGTGACTGTATCCTGCGGAAAAGAAGATCAGGGTGGGTAGAAGGATTAAAACCCCCCCCCAGAGAGACAAAGAGCGTGAATGGCGTCTTTTAGAAGTCATCAAAATGATTCGGAGCGACCTTTTCCTAATATTCCTGACGGTTCGGAGTAACCGACCCTGACAAATTTGTCAATCATTTAATATTTCATTGTGTTATAGGTGTAAGACAAATATATAATCAGCTTGACATTAAATTTCGCTTCCGTTAATCAATGCAGCAGTTGAAATGCATGTCCCTCCCTGCAATAAATTTTAGGAAACAAGCATGATGGATAATAATTACCTCAAGCGTTACAGCATACAAAACATGGGCATCCATGGAAAGCTCATCATCATCCAGTCCCTCCTCGTTATAATTCCTTTCCTGGTGCTATTTTATGCATTTTATCATCACCGGGTTTTCTTGAATACCCACCAGCTAGCACTTATCGCCTTTATCTTCCTTATGGTTCTGGGGGGCATGCATATTCTCAGGCAGATGTTTGAAAGCATCATCTCCCTGGCTTCCTCCGTGAAACATGCCGGTGCTCAAGACGGCGAATATACCGACGTGCAGAGCGAAAAGGACGAACTGAAAGATCTGTCAAATTCCCTGCATCGCGTGTTGAATCGTCTGGAAAAGACAACGGAGGATCTGCGGCGACGTTCCTTTGAACTCCTTACGATTCGTGAATCCATGGAGGCGGCGAGAAACAGTCTTGATACCTATCACATCATGGATATGATCCTCGGCAAGGCCATGGGACTTACAGAGGCAAGAATCGGATCGATTCTCATCGCCGAGTCATCGACGGAGCAATTCCGGGTTGCCGCCAGCAGGGGATCGAGTGACGTACTGAAGAAGGGCATGTGCATTCCCATGCAGACTTCCCTGTCCCGCCAGGTTCTGTTAAGAAAGAAGCCCCTCCTGGTGACGGATATTCAGCAGGATCACCGAACGGAACGACCGAATCAGTCCCGCTACAAATCCCCCTCCTTCCTCAGTATGCCCATTCTGATCGGGAACGAGGTGTCGGCGGTATTGAATCTGGCCGATAAGGAAAGTGGTCTGATATTTAATCAGGAAGACGAAGAGCTGTCGGCAATCCTCTTAAGAGAGATCAGTTTTGCCCTCGAAAACGCCCAGCTTCATGGCCGGATAAAGGACCAGCTCGAAGAGATTCGGGGGAAAAATCTGCAACTGGAAAAAGAAGTCACGGAACGGCAGCGCATCGAAGACGAGCTTAAAAAATACCAGGGAAATTTAAAACAACTTGTGGAGGAGCAAACGTCAGAGATCAATAGGACCAATATTCAACTCCAGCAAGAGATTAAGGATAGGTCTGCGGTGGAAGAAGCCCTGCGGGAAAGCGAAAAAAGATACCGGGAGTTTGTGGAGTTGCTTCCCCAGATGGTATTTGAGACCGATCCCCTTTGGAAACTGACATTTTACAATCGCGCGGTCTTGACCCATACCGGGTATGGGGAAGAAGATATCCGGCAGGGGTTAACTTTTCTGGAAATGGTTGTACCTGAGGAGCGGGAGAGAGTTGCCGCCATCTTTAAAAGAAGATTGCAGAATGAATTTGTCGCCGGGGTGGAATACAACCTGATGAGAAAAGACGGCAGCATCTTTCCCGTCATGATCTATGCATCTCCCCTGATTACAAGCGACGAGGTCCGGGGATTGCAAGGGGTTATTTTCGATCTCAATGACAGAAAACGCCTGGAACAGCAGCTCCTCCATGCCCAGAAGCTCGAGGCCACCGGCACCCTTGCGGGGGGGATCGCCCATGATTTCAATAATATGCTTATGGGCATTCAAGGCTACACCTCCCTGATGATTATGGATATGGAGCCATCCAATCCCCACTATGATAACCTCAAGCGTATCGAAGAATATGTGAAAAGCGGTGCAGACCTCACCAATCATCTGCTTGGTTTTGCCCAGGGGGGACGATATGAGGTGTGTCCCACGCAAATGAATGATATAATAAAGAAAACAGCCTCCATGTTTGGCCGGACGAAGAAGGAGATCGCCATGCACACGAAGCTGGGCGATAACCTCTGGTCCGTGGAAGTGGACCGGGGTCAGATGGACCAGGTATTAATGAATCTGTACCTGAACGCCTGGCAGGCCATGCCGGGCGGCGGCGAGATCTTTCTGGAGAGTTCAAATACCATTCTTCGTGATGATGACACCCAGCCCTACGAAATTAAGCCGGGGAAATATATAAAGATTACGGTGACGGATACGGGTGTGGGCATGGATGTCAAGACAAGGGAAAGGATTTTTGAGCCCTTTTTCACCACGAAGATGATGGGGAGGGGAACAGGGCTTGGTCTGGCCACGGTCTATGGCATAGTGAAGGGTCACGGCGGAATGATTCATGTTTACAGCGAGCCATGTCACGGGACGACCTTCAGTATCTATCTCCCCGCCTCTAACAAGGATGCACTTCTAGACACACAGGAAGCACCGCAGATTGTGAAAGGGACGGAGACAATTCTTCTGGTTGACGACGAGAGGACCGTCCTGGAGGTAAGCAATCAGATCCTTGCCTCCCTCGGTTACAAAGTTTTTATTGCCGACAACGGTCCTGATGCGCTGGCATTATATCTTGAGAATATCGAGAGGATCCAGTTGGTGATTCTGGATTTGATCATGCCGGGGATGTCGGGAGGCGAGACCTTTGATCGTCTTAAGCAGATGAACTCTGAAATCAGGGTGCTCCTCTCCAGTGGCTACGGGATGAATCAAAATATACAGCAGATTCTGGACCGTGGTTGCCGTGGATTCATTCAGAAGCCCTTCAACATCGGCGATCTCTCGAAGAAACTGCGGGAAGTATTGAACACATAAAGACAAAAAGGTGATACCATGGAAAAAAGAAAACGCACCCGGGTTCCTGCTCACTTCAAGGTGTCCGTATGGATCGGGACAAAGGAAATTAAAACGGAGACGCAAAATATCAGCCTGACGGGGATTCATTGTGCCCCGGATCACCGGATTCATCAGGGGGAGGACTGTCGGGTGGTGATGGCACTCAATAAGGATGTTAAGATTACGTTAGAGGGGAGAATTCTGCGGGCTGGTCCGGAAGAAACCGTTATCAGCTTCCTTTCCATTGATACGGAAAGCTTTTTCCACCTGAAAAGGCTCCTTCAATTTAATGCGGAAAACGCAGATATGATCGAGGAGGAGCTCAGCAACCCCGCCTTCAAGTAGTCGACGGCTTCGTCAAAAGACCGGATGCTGGGTTGCGCTGCATCCTTCCCCGTATCAAGTACGGGGCAGGCTTACTGCTGCGTACGCCAAGTACGCCTCATGACTTAGGCCTTGCGCGCCTTGCCTGCGGAGCTTTTACGAAGCCGTTGCTTATGGTTGTTTTTATATCGTGGAAGGGAAGAATCAATGGCAGGGCCTTTCAGGTGGGGAATAGCCCCCTCCCTGAAAACCCTGTTTTTTTATTGAAGTTGCTAAGATCTACGGCCGCCACTACCGCCGCCGCGATTACCGAAACCGCCGCTGCGAGGCGGGCCGCCGAAACCACCGGGCTTTCTGCCGGGGCCGCCGGGAGACCGTGGCCGTTCATCCTGCTCGCCTTTCGGCTTAGCCTCGTTGACGCGGATAGTGCGACCGAGAAGCTCTCCGCCATTGAATTTTTGCACGGCTTCCTCTGCCTGCTGTTCCGTTGACATCTCCACGAATCCGAATCCTCTGCTCATGCCCGTGATCTTGTCCCGAATAATGACCAGTGATACAATCTCACCGATATCGCCAAAGTTGGCCCTTAAATCATCTTCAGTGACGTCGTCCGCCAGATTTCCTATGTAAAGCTTTTTAACCATATTTTCGTTCCTCCTTCTCTCCCGTTCCGACCGGTTGCTTTGCCCGGCAGAGCCTAATATCCGACAGCATGCGCTGCATATAAAAAACCACCGAACTCTGCGGAGCACGGTGGCCTTCCTTGTTCCACAAGTTGAAGACAAAATGCCCTGATCATTGCTTGAGCCAGATCAGCAGGAAAATGATATATGCCATTATTTCTATTACAGGTGTGTGAGAAAGTCAAATGATATTTTCCCGATGCAAGGCGCCGGAGGCGGTCGATCAACACCAGTTCCAGATTGCCTGAGATATGAAAGAGGGGGGTTCGCAATTCGTGGGAAATGTTTGATACAAACCGGATCTGCATTTTATTCAGTTCAGCGAGTTTATCGAGAGTACGGGCAAGTTCCGCCGTGCGCTCCATGACTGTCTTTTCGAGGTCGCTGTTGGTCTTCTCCATGGTGTTACGGAACACCAAAATCTGTTCAATAATGGCCGCGTCAATGGCGTCTTTGTCGATAACGCCCATGGCAACTAGGGGCTGTCCCAAAAAAAGATGCCCCCTTTCCGGTTGCCAGGCCGTCTGCTGATGAGCGAGGGCCTCCTGGAGATTCGCAGATGTAATCAGCTTTTTCTCCACCGGATAATCCCCCCAATGGGGTACCAGTATTTCCGGCTTCAGTTCCATTTCGCCTCTTGGTTTGCATGCTCGTGTTTGTTATTAACTCCACAAGGCATTACTTTTCACCCGCTGGGACATAGGAAGTCCGGTTATGTAAGTCAAGGAAATATTGACTTAAAAATGTGAAGCGCGGCGACTCTGACTGAGAAAGGGATAATTAATAATCATCTTGACTTCCTGCCTTTGGTTATTATATCGGGACGAACCGGTTATATGTCATAAATGACAGATGCCGGCCTTATGCCATTATCAGGAGGTCAATCATGAAGAAGGCAATCTTTGTTCTTAACGGAAAAGAAACCCCTTATAGGCCCGGGCAGACGCTTTTGGAAGCAACGCAGGCGATCGGGTTTCATATCCCTACCCTCTGCCATCTCAAAGAAACAACTCCGACCGGGGCCTGTCGAATCTGCCTGGTGGAAATTGCCGGCGCCCGGAGCCTCATGGCTGCCTGTTCGACGCCCGTTGCGGAGGGGATGGAGGTATTTACGGAAACGGAGCGCGTCCACAATACCCGG
>JBAYKV010000076.1:0-12880 GCA_041664405.1 Syntrophales bacterium | reverse complement strand
TAACCAGCGGGTCCGTGGTTCGAGTCCGCGCTGAGGAGCCAATAAATAAAAGGGGTTAGCCGAATGATGGTTAACCCCTTTTTCTTTGGTTGATGATTTTGTCACACTTTTTGAAATTGCCTTTTTCGGCGAGTCAGCATGTATCCCTCTGGATGATCTCTTACAGAAACACTTTGTAGCTAATATTCAGCGCCTTGCCAAGCCGTTTCGCCATTTCTTTGCCGATGGGACGCTTGCCGTTCTCCATCATGGAAATATGGCGCTGAGGAATACCGATCATCTCCGCTAACTGTTTCTGTGTGAGACCTTCTTTATACCTCGATCCACGCAGACAGATTCCCGGAAGATCCTCGTCCTTGTATTCAGGGAACGCTTCTCTCCAGGGAATCGTATCGGTTGTATCCACGAAGCCCAGGGGCTTCAGGACATCAACGGCCTTTGCCATGTTCGCAATAGGTCCCAGGAATTTCAATTCAACCGTCTCAATAGGGGGCTTTCTCGTGTGTGCCCGCATAAACCACCTCAATAAGTCTAATGTCTTTGCGCGTTACCTCCCACATGGCCACATAAGTGGGTTTCCCTTTCCTGATATGGCAATGATGGAGGCGTTCACTGATTCTACTGTAGTTTGGCCAGTTTCCCCGCACGGGGCCATCTGCTTCAATGTCTCTGATCAGATCGGTAAGAGCTTCCCTGACCTTGACGGACAAGCGGTTCAACTGTTTCAGAGCTCGTTTTGTGACTTTCACTGTCCACGCCATAGCTCCTCCTATATCAACTTATGATATTGCGCAAGCAGCTATTTTGGAAAATATTGAATCTCTCGCTATCCTGTAATAAATCTTCTTTTCTCTTCTTACTTGCCTGCGCGGGCGCTCTAACTGGCGCCGCTTAGGCGAGCCTTTTTGGTTATTATTCTTGTTGACAACCTACTGATTATTAACTACATCTTACGCCGCGTGTTTTTAGGCCCCCGTGTTACCAAACCGGGAGCCATTACCAGGCACTTAAGATTCATCGGTACGAGTTACCACAGCCACGCCTACCTGCGGGTCGCGGGCGTGGCCGTGGTAACTCATTGGTACAATCGGTTGAATAAATTGAAATGATAATCATTGAACAAAAGCTTCTTGATAATCTACTCCGACAAGCTTCTTTCCAGGCTAATGGTGACACTAATGAACAAATATATGGGGGTTTAGTTGTTCCAAAATTCCCTAACTGTGAACTTTTCTGGAAGCTTTTTGTGGTTCCATACACAGAACGAATTTCAGGCTATCCTTATAAACTAGAAAATCAAATTCGTGCAAGACAAGGTAATGATCCAGAAATTGAAGACATTGGAAATACGAATTATACCATTTTCTTGAACTTGGTATATGCGCATATACACTTACATGCTGATAATCCCTCCTCTTTGGAGGATTTCTATGTACATCTTGGATCATCCTGCGATTTAGCCGAGACTTTTCTGGAAAAATGGGTTTTTTTACTAATAAAATGCCGAGGATATAAGAGCGACATATTGCAGCACTTAACTCGTGAAGATTTCTTAAAATTGGCTGGTGAATGGTACGATAAGAATTATTTAACATTGTATGAACATTATTTTGCAAAAGGCAAAGCCACACCGATACGTATCCCATCGCGAAAAAACATCGTAAAAGAATTATTTGATAAGTATTTAAAAAATACGGGACTCATAAGTAGATATTTTAAGTATTCCCAATCAATTAGAGAATTCAGAAATGTGATTGTCCATGATGTTCAAGTGGGTCGTCTATTTGATCAAAATGGAAATATTTACATACCAAGGCCGCAAGTTATTTTGAAATACAAAACTTGGCGTCAAGTTTTTAGTGCCGGTAACAATGAAGAAAAAAGAAATGATTTTCGTCCCATGAAACAACAAATGAAGAGTGATATTATTGAACTTGAAACCATTCTGAATGAAATATGGGGTTTGATAATACAAGAGTTTATTTTAGAATTTTATTCTAATGATAGAAAGATATTAAGAGATATGTACTGTCTTTCATTAGAAAATAATTAGAATAAGCATAACAACAGCTTGATGGATTATTGAAGTACCATCCATAATCACAGACGGGCAAGAGAAGGCTACTTTATTAATCCAATAACAATTATGAAAAGGACTAAAATGGAAATTAAAATTGAAACCACTTTTATTCCCTTAATTTTAGCATATGATGATTTTCCTGAAGGGGTACAAATTATTCGACACCAACCTGCAATGGAAAGGCGTAATGTCGATTATTCAGCCCTTGCAACGGGGATTCTAATCTTTGCTTCAAATGTCTCTGCGGGTATACTCGCAGCCTGGATCTATGACAAAATTAAAAGAGTCAAAGATAAACCTTCGTTCTTGATTAAAATTAATGATAAGACAGTGCACCAACTTGATGAAAAATCCATTACTGAAATTATTGAAAGAGAAATAGAAATCTCAAGAAAATGATAATATTGAAACGAGCCAACCGGATCAACACCATGAATTGTGCGATGGCGTTATTATGACCTTACGCCAAGAGGGCATAAAAATGGTCCCTATTGCATTACAGTACATTGCGGAAGTTGTTCCTGATGATCTTGTCGATGAATTTATAGCAGCTATTGCAACACCTGAATTTACTCCTGAAGTTAATCGGCTTGAAAGATCTCCTATTTATGCAACCATAGAATGGCTTGTACCGACGGCACTCGTCATCTTCATTACAAAATCATATTTTCAGTCTTTCCTCGCTGAGATGGGAAAGGAGCATTATACCCTTTTAAAAAATGCTCTAAAAAGGGCTGCAAATCGTCTAATTGGTCAATCGGGGCCAGATATCCACGTTCTCTCTTCGTCAGGAAAAAGTAAAAAAGATAATAAATATTCACTCACTTTTTCACTGTACGTTGAAATTAACAAGAAATTGAACCTGAAATTATTATTTCCAGTTGTGCTCAAAGAAGAAGAGGTACAGGAAGTCATTGAGGCCTATACTAATTTTATCGATGATCTTTACTCGGGAACTATTAATGATGAGCTTCTAAGACGACTTTCTAAAGGTAAGGTTGTTGTTAAAACGATACTGATTACCTATGATTTTGAAACAAAAGAGCTTAGGTCTGTTGATCCATTCCAAAAATAGCATCAGTAGCGGCCTTATAAACTAAATTTTTGAATATTTATCGTTCTTAATATCTATAAAATGATGGTCTCTTTCCATTGCCCATCTTCCCTTTTTCGAGCGAGCCAATACATAAAAGGGGTTAGCCAAGTAATGGTTAACCCCTTTTGCTTTGGCGGGTGATCCTATCACGCTTTTTTTAATGGCTTTTTCCTGCCTGTTTACATATCCTGGATGATCTCTTACAGAAACACCTTTTAATTTCTTATCGCGGTATCAGTTCAATCTTGAGTTTACAGCCTACCGCCTCGGCATACCGGCGCAATGTGGCAATGGATGGGGAATGCTTCTTACTCCCTCCTCCGGCCTCGATCCTGGCCACGGCGGGCGCTTTCGTTCCCATGCGGGCGGCAATTTCCACCTGGGTGAGTCCTGAACGTTTCCGGGCCTTCAGGAATTCATCGAAAAGGGCGAATTCATCTTCCAAGGCATCGTATGCGTCCTTGACTTCGGGATCGGAAAGCATTTTTGCTACCATTTTGTCATGCGTTAGCATATCTTATCACAACCTCCTTCATGCGTCTTCGCGCCGTTTCCAGTTCGTTCGGCGGCGTATGTGGGGACTTCTTGATAAAGCTGTGCAGCATCACGATTTTCCGTCCAATAACGGTACAATACATCACACGGGCAATCCCTTCCATGCTTTTCAACCGCATCTCAAAAAGACCGTCGCCGAGCGCCTTGGTGTGTGGCTCCTTCAGGTTGGGGCCATGCTCCACCATTCGTTTCACCATGTGGATATAGCGGCCCTGAATACCTTTTGGCAGGGCCATAATGTCTTGCTGAACCGTTTCGCTGTAGAACTCAATCGTCCACGTCATGGTTCATAAATTAACAAATACGTTAAGTATTGTCAAGGTCATTTCTGGAAGTTCACCACCTGCTGCTGTTCGGCTTACCGGTTTTCACCGGACTGACATATTTGGTAGAAATTGAAAGCTCTTTAACTGTCGATGGTTTCGCTCATCTCACGGACGTATTTCCTGACTCTTTTCACATACTGCCGGTGGTTTTCATTTAAACCCCCTCTGACGGACCCGGCCCCTGCATAGTATGCGGACAGCACATAATCCCAGAGGAGTGGCTCTTGGTAACCCCGCTTCCGGTAGGAATCCAGGAGGTCACTTAAAATAGCGGCGGAAACCATGATATTCAAGGAAGGATCAAAGGCCTTTTTTCTGGTTCCCTGCAGATTAAGTTTCTTGGCATAGGCGTCCCATGTGATGGGATGAATCTGCATGATCCCCATGGCATTGACCGGTGAGCGGGCGGCGACCGAGAAATTGCTTTCTTTCTTCATGATCGCAAGAAAAATGGTCACCGGGATGTTGGTTTTTTCCGACTGCTCAATAACGGCCTTGGCAACTTCCATTGCATCTCCCAGTTCAATGCCGCTATTGCGAAGAACCTTATAAATCTCCTCCTTCGTCTTGTAGTGCTCATATTGCTCCTGAAGCCCCGGCACTGCTATCATTCCCTGCAAATTGATCTTAACATCCGCCACTGCCTGACGGAACATAATTCCTGTGACAAAAACCGATAAAGCAAGAACCAGCAGCGATATCCCAATCCATTTCTTTTTCTTCTCAATAGATTGCTTCCAGAATACAATCTGTGGCATTTTCGTACCTCCCATCTCCATTAATTTCATGCCTAATGCATGAAACATAAAATCAAAAAAATTAACAAATGCTTGATATAACTAATGCATCTCCATTTTTTGTCCCTCCATGGGCCAGCCGAATCTCAAGATAAAAATTTTCACTCTTGGGAAAAAGAAGACTTGGAATGGATCAGGAAGGAAAGCGGGCGTGCAAAATGGAGAAAAGCGCTTTGATAAAAGGAAACCCTACTAATACAGCACGAATATTTAGTTTTTCATGTGCTAAATCTCTGTCCCCCGGACGACGTCATGATTAATTCCCTACACGACTACGAACACTTACCAGTTCAAACAGCGGGCTTCCCTATAGCCAATAAGAAACCAATAGTCAACCTTAATGTTGCGAGTTTCCTACCTGTCGCAATTGACACCGCTTAAGGTAAAATGACATGCATAAAAAAAGCTCCCCCCGTTAGAGGGGGAGCTTTTAATTGTAAAATGGAGCTTCGTTCTTACAGCTTGCGAACCTTCTCCGCAGCCGGACCTTTGGGACCGGCGACTACTTCGAAGCTTACCCGATCACCTTCGGCCAATGATTTGAAACCATCTGCCTGAATTGCTGAATGATGCACGAAAACGTCCTTGCCGCCGTCCTGCTCGATAAAACCAAACCCCTTTGAATCATTAAACCACTTAACTGTTCCTTCTGACATCTTTACTTCTCCTTTTTTGTTGGGTTCCTCTATGGAACCGTTTTAAATTTTGCCGAACTATTCGGCTGGCAGACTGTTTGTGCAAACAAAAAGACCGCACTTATCATTTCTGAGGTCCGTGCGGTCGACTTTCCTTGTAACTCGGTAACAACAAACACGTACTGCACATCAACTTTTAGGGCATCCTAAATGATCCTTTATAAAAATGCAAGTGTTTTTTTAATTTATTTTTTGATATACCTCAATGACAAATGTAAAAGATGTGCTTATAATACGGCGAGGTAAAAAAACTAAAAAGAGAGGAGAAAGGAATGAAAGCAAATTTGTTCAAGGGGAAGCAGGTATTGTATCTGATCGCCCTGATAGTATTCATCATGGCTATACCCTTAACGGCAGGCGCCAGAGACGTGGCGCCCATAGTCTCGACCGACTGGGTGCAGGCGAATTCAGCCAACCCCCGGCTTGTCGTTCTTGATGTGAGAAAAGTGGAGGAATACAAAGCTGGTCATATCCCTGGGGCTGTCAATGTATTCTATGGAACCTGGGCTATCAAAAAGGGGGAACTCCTCAATGAACTGCCCCCCGCTGACGATCTCATGGAAATAGTGGGGAGTGCGGGAATTGGAAAGGACTCCCTTGTCGTGGTCGTCGGCAAGATGGATGCCCCCACGGATCGCGTCGATCTAACCCGGGTGGCCTGGACCCTCAAGTACCTGGGTGTGGATAACGTCGCCCTCCTTGACGGCGGTCAAAATAAATGGGTCAAGGACGGAAAGTCCCTGAGCACGGATGCAGTCAAGGCCAAGGCCAAGGCGTTTAAAGGAAAACTGAACAAAAATCTGTATGTAAATAAGGATTATGTAAAGAGCCGCCTCGGCAAGGCGATGCTGGTGGATGTCAGAGAGCCGGACTTTTACGCAGGAAAGAAGAAGCTCCCCTTTGTCGAGAGAATGGGCCATCTTCCCGGGGCCGTCAATCTGCCGACCTCACTGGCGTATAATGCCGATGGAACCTTCAAGAGTTCTTCCGAACTAGCAGCACTCATTACCGGAAAGATAGGTAATGACAAAGGCAAGGAAATCATTACCTATTGCGATACCGGGAAATTCTGTACAGCCTGGTCGTTCCTGATGACCGAACTCTTCGGCTACAAGGATGTGAAGGTCTATGATGGTTCATCCCAGGAATGGATGAAGGATATGGGGCTTACGGCGGAAATGTAATATTGCGGACAAGCTTCTAGTTGGGGAAGCGGGGTTGCATAACTTCTGAACCCGCTTCCCCAACCTCTGATCCATGATCATCGCTCTGAATAATATTTTCAGGACTACCTGCGCTGCCCTTCAGTCCTTTCCAGACGCTTGCGGGGAATGAAGGCCTTGTTTTCCATTTCTTCCAAGGCCGCCCTGATGGTCTGAAGTTGACGAAAATCTTCCTTGAAATCGGATTTTCGATACCGTGAGGCCTCCATTTCCTTCATGGCAGCAACAAATCCCGCTAGCTCCTCTTCCCGAACCAGCCCATTTTTTAACAACTTTTGGATCTTCATTTCCGTCATCGTAAGGAGATCCTGCAGAATCTGTCTTTGCTCCAGGATTTCCTCAGACTCGCTTGGTGTCATCGCTGCTTCAGAAGTTTTAACTGTAGCTGGCTCAGAAACATTCTGTGCTTTCGTTGCCTCCTCTTTTCCTCCCTGCTCTTCAATAATCAGTTTCCCCATGAGGGCCGCAATGAAAAGCAAGTTACCGAAGGCACCGGCTATCACGTCCTGAATAGCGGCGATTTTTTCTTCTTTCATATGCCGGCGGTCACGGACGAGGGATACGAATAACGCCAGGGGATGGGATCCATCTGTAATGGCGGCAACTTCGGGGTGAAGATCGGGAAGTGGAACCTGCTCAATGGCCCGGTGCAACTCGGACGCTACGGACAGGCAGGCCCTCAGGGGTTCAAAAGCTGTCTCTTCCCGGTGTTTTACAAAACGGACCTGATCGAGGACTTGCATTGCCGCTGCCTTCAAGTCCTGATTGACTGCGAGGAGCAGGGGTTCCAGGGTATCGAGGGAAGTGATTCCTCCGGGATTGGGAATGGCTTGATGGGGTGAGGCGAACGCGATGACATCCTTTTTCAGAATTTCATATTCTTGACGCAGGGAAGCTATTCTCGCCTCCGTTACCTCCAGTTGCCGCAACTCACCTTTTTGCAGGTCCGAAACAAGGGATGGCAGTCCCTCGGATAAACCCAGGCACAAATTCCTGAGCTCCTGAAATCTTTGGACCAATTGAAGATGATCAGGGGTTTTCATCTTAGAATGTACCTCTAACCTTAATCTCTCGGGGTAGATTCCCCGAAGTTTGCCGGTGGTAGTTCATTATTTTATCTTGTTGCCATCCAGAGAGCTTTCCATGACCAAGTATCATCCATTCCCTGGAAAAAGTAAAATGAATGATTTATACATCTCGAATATAGCAACCCCCCCCGATTTTCGCAAGGTCTCAATTAGCCAGCGGCGACGTCCCCATGGTTCCTGAAGAGCGGAGGCGCTCCTTGCCCCCTAAAGGATACGCGGGGTCAGCAGCTCAGAGGTCAACTTCCCGCAAGCTCGAAGGCGCGCCGGTTGAGTTCCGCGGGGATCAGCGCCTCCCGCATCTGCCGGGTCAGGGCCGGCACGCCCAACCATTGGCCGGTGGCGGAAACCACGGGCTCCAAAGTCCCGTCATCCCTGACCACAGCGGCGCCGCCAGAGGCCCAGCACATTATTCTTGATGGTGTTTTCCCTCTCAGCTTTCCACCTTGTCCAAAGAAAAGCAGTCTTTCCCCGACCAGAATATCCCGATAGAAAGTATAATCGATCCGAACGGTTACTCCACCGCTGGCCGATACCATGAAGGCCGCCAGTCCCAATGTCTCGTCGAGGAGGGCCAGAATCGGCAAAGGATGGAAGATTTCATTCCTCTGGAACCGGTTGAAACTTTGCTTGTCGTCTTCATCAAAACCGGCAAGGGAGACAACAATCTTTTCCGTGACCTCGCCGTCAACAAAATAAAAGCGCCGCCGCAGTCCCGCCTCTTCCCTCTCTACCCCGCAGACGAAGCAGTTGCGGTAATAGGGCAGGGGCAGCAACCGGTTTTCAATATCGTCATAGCGGATGGGGAGGGAAGCCTGAAATTGGGTCTTTTTATGGGATCCTTCCTTTCCATAGTGGATATTGGCGCGCAGATAGGGCTCATCTTCTCCCTCCCGCAAGATTCGCCCGGATAAGCAGTCTTCGTTGCGAATTACGGCCGCCTCCACGGCATCGCCGATACGGAGACTCGCTCCTCCCAGGCGATATTCGACATTGAACGGATACTGATAAACAGGGTGCAATCCATCAGCCCCCATGTGGATCGCCAGCTCCAGCAGTATCCCCATGCCGATGCCGCCATGGGGGATGCCTATCCATCCCTCGGTGCTGCGGGTCATCTTCAGGCGGGACCGGACCCCCTGATCGTCCCGCGTAATACCTGTATTGCCGAACAGGAAGGAATGAATAAAATCATCCGTTTCTTGGGTTGCATCACTCTGATTAATATGTCCTGATTGCTTAATTACCGTCAATGCATCCATGACCTTTCACTTCTTGACCTTGTTGTGTAATTAGCATATCTTCTCAATAAAAGCATTATCAACAAATAGTGACAGGATAATTAGATTAATGACCATCCGTACCAAGCTGATTCTTGTCTATGGCGCCCTGGCCATTCTTTTCTCGGTAATATTTTCCGTTATCGGTGTGGTCAGGATAACCGAGAATGCCACGGACAGTGCCGATAAGATGAAAACAACGATCCGTAGCGGTCTGGAGAAGATTCTCGGGGAAAAGGCCCATGACTTGGCGGGACAAATGGAGATTTATCTTCAGAACCACCCCCTGGACCCTAAAGACCAGAATCTCAGGAAGATTGTCGTGCAGAAGATCCAGAAAACGGGGTACAGCGGCCTCCATGATGGCGTCGGGCAGGGAGACGGCAGGTATCTCTTCCATCCCGATCCCGATATCGAAGGGAAAAGGTTGTCGGATTTTCGTTATAAACTCCCAGCCCTATGGGAGGCGATTCAAAAGAATCTGACCGGCCAATCGGTCGGTCAATATTACCTTTGGGAGGAAAAAGACGGTTCCATCCGGGAAAAATATTTTGTGGGCGTACCTGTGGGGGGGACGGCCTGTATCCTCTTTGCGACGGTTTATGTCGATGAATTCTATCAACCCCTGATCCAGGCCCAGGAAACCATCGGCAAGGAAAGAGATGCGACCATCCGTATTTTTCTATTCTCATCCCTCCTGGCCACGATTATCATGGTCCTCGTCTCGGTATTGATTGCCCGTGGGATTTCCCGTCCCATCCGGCAGGTCGTCCTTCATGCCCGCCGGATGGGTGAGGGAAACCTCGATGCCAGGCTCCACATTTCCACAGGTGATGAAATGGAAGAACTGGCGGAGGTACTCAACAAGATGTCGGCCGACCTTAAGGACTACATCGAAAACCTGCGGGTAACTACGGCGGCGAAGGAACGGATGGAAAGTGAATTGCAGGTGGCCCGGGACATTCAGCAATCCATCATTCCCCATACTTTTCCACCCTTTCCCGATGTCAGGGAATTCGACATCTATGGAAAGATGATTCCAGCAAAAGAGGTGGCCGGCGATTTCTATGATTATTTCTTCATCCGACCGGACAAACTCGGGATCATGATTGGTGACGTCTCGGGTAAAGGCGTTCCTGCCGCCCTGTTCATGTTCATGTCACGCGCCTTGATCAGGGTTTATGGCATGGAGGGAGGAGGCCCGGCGAAGACCCTTTTCAAAACCAACCAGATGCTGGCCGCAAACAACGATGCCACCATGTTCGTTACCGTCATCTATGCTGAATATGACCTGCGGACAGGTAATATGGTCATTGCCAACGGAGGCCACAACCCCCCCCTGCTTTGTACGGAAGAGGCATCCGGGTTTCTTGATTTTCCCTCCGATCCGATCGTGGGACCCCTGCTCGAAAGCGACTATCATGAATGGCCCCTCGCTATGAATGGGGGGGATATGCTGCTCTTTTATACCGACGGCGTTACGGAGGCCCAGACGGCGAACGGAATCCTTTATAGTGAGGAGAGACTCGCAGTCTGGAATGCCGGGCAGGAAGATCGGGATCCGGAGCGAATGTGCCGTTCGCTGCTGATAGATGTGGAGGCCTTTGCCAAGGGGGCGCCACAATTCGACGATATCACCCTGCTGGCCTTCCGTGTCAACAATATACAGGGGGGATAACATTATGCGTTGTTTTATTATTCGTCCTGAGGGCAGGGCTGCGGGGATTGGCTGTATATTAATGAAGGATTTGTCTGAGGGGTTTGTCTTGACAGAATGGACATTCTCTCTATAATACATCACCATGTCATGACAAAGAGGGAGGAATCATGACCACCGTGCCAAAAATGAAACTGCCGGACATCCTGGCGCAGTTCCGTAAAAAGGATCGGGCGGCCAGCCAGGCGCAATCTGTGGGCCAGGCTTCCGGGAAAGATTACGCGCCCATCCAGCCCGGCGACGGGAAAAAGACCTATAAACCGTTAAAACCAAAGGGGGGCGCCTCACGCTCCTGGCCTTTTCTTGTGGGCATCGTCGTTATCTCCATCCTCTTTGGAATCAACGACTTTATCAAGGATTCTGAACCATTTAAGATCGCATCATCCTTCGTTAAAGAAAATCAGCAGATCAAGGATGATCTCGGGGAAGTCACGGAAACGGCCCCCTGGTTTCCATCCTCCCTAAAGACATCGGGCAGCACCGTCCAGGTCCAGCTCACCCTCCGTGTCGAGGGGAAAAACGGTGCAGGGAAGGCTTATGTAACCCTTGCGTATCAGCGGGATCGCTGGCAGATCATAGCCGCTTCCTATGAAAACCGGCAGGGCAGGGTAAACCCGCTTATCAAGGGGGACGTCCGGGACGCTGCCATTCATCCTGCCGCCGGGAAAAGCGGCGGGAACCTGTCGGCGGGGCACCGGTTCTTCAAGCAGAACGATTTTAAACAGGCCGTTGCCGCTTATGATCTGGTCATTCAGACCGATCCCAATAACAGCGCCGCTTATTACTGGCGAGGTCGGGCCTACAATAAGCTTGATCTTCCTGATAAGGCCGTGGCGGATTTCAAGCGAACCGTGGAATTGAACCCGACCCACACCGAGGCATATAGCTGGCTGGGCTGGATCGCTGAAAGAGACAATCAATACGACGCCTGTATCGATTATCTCACGAAGGCAATCGAATTGAAGGCAGACAACAGCTGGAGCTACTACCATCGGGGAAGGTGCAATTACCAGCGGGGAAATAAGAAGGAGGCCGCCCAGGACGCTGACCAGGCCTGCAAACTCGGTTATCAGCAGGCCTGCAAGGCAGTGAAGCAACTGCGAGAAGGGAAGTAGCCAATGACAGGGGGAAGACTAACCAGTAAAGAACAGAGGAGCATCATGAAATTTATCGCCGCAAAAATCGCCATCCTTATCACATCCATTAACGTCGTTCTATTTCTGCTTTTCAATCCGCCCTGGAAGTGCGCTTTGCATATCGGCAATACCACCATCAGCAAATACTGGGGCTTTCACACAATTATGAAGCCGCCCAATTCCTTTGATTACTTCTACAATCTCGGAGATAAATTTCACCTGCCCCTTATGGAGACCGGCCGCTATGATCCCAGGATATTAAATGCCTTTGAGTTTAATATTGATTATTCTTTAGCGGCCATCTGCATCGCCGGGATTGTTATCATAACGCTGTGGGGATTGTGGATCGTAAAATTCAGCGAGGAATTAATCGCGAGTAAGCAGACATGAAAAGTTTTCATCAGATATATCTATTTAAACAAAGGGGGTCGAGCAGGTGAGAAAATCGCATCTTTTGGTGGTGGGTTTTATTATTTGCAGTATTTTTTTGTCGTTTACCGGATGCGCAGGAAATCGTGGTTCCGGCCGGGATGCGACAACTATTGAGGACGATTATAAGAGTGATCGGGACATCGGAAGGGAGCAGGACAGGGATAGGATGGACCGCGGCGGTTATTGATAAGACCGGGTGGGCGGGTAAAACATTCTTCGTGAAGGACTGATCGCCGTCTGGCCAATCTATCTCCGTTATATTCCCATTCATCCAATGGTCTCTACCGCGGATTCAAGATCATTTCATGAGGCTGGGCAGATAAAGGGCGATGTCTGGGAAAATAATGAGCAGAACCGCCAGGATAATCATGGCGCTCAGCAGGTGAAGCGCCCCTTTGAAGATAATATGGAGAGGGACGTCTCTGGCGACCCCACCCACGACATAAACATTGATGCCC
>JBAYKV010000075.1:0-12889 GCA_041664405.1 Syntrophales bacterium | reverse complement strand
GTGTCCTGGGCCTGGAGGGGCGGGTGGGGATCCTCAAGCTGGCCACGACCTGGCCCCTTCCCCAACGGCTCCTAAAAAGGCATCTCGCCGCCGCACCGAAGATTCTCTTCGTCGAAGAGGTGGCCCCCACCCTGGAGGACCACGTAAAGGTCATCGCTGCCGAATCCGGCGCGGAGATCGGCGTCAAGACATTTTTCGGCAAGAAGTCCGGCCACCTGCCCTCCGTGGGGGAACTCAATCCCGACCTCGTCCTTGCGGCCCTGTCCCGCATCTTTGCCGTCCCCTATGAAGGGGCGCCGGCGGCTTTTTCCGGGGCGGTCAAGGCCCTGGCGGCGCGATACGCCCCGCCCCGGGGGATGACCTTCTGTCCCGGCTGCCCCCACCGGGCCTCCTACTGGTCCATCAACAACGCCGTGAAACTGGACGGCCGGGGCGGCTTCGTCTGCGGGGATATCGGCTGCTACGTCATGGGAACCATGGCCGCCGGTTTCAACACCTGCAAGACCCTCCATGCCATGGGTTCGGGGAGCGGCATCGCCAGCGGTTTCGGCAAGCTCAAACAGTTCGGCATGGACCAGCCGGTGATGGCCGTATGCGGCGACTCCACCTTCTTCCATGCCGCCATGCCGGCCCTGGCCAACGCCATCCACCAACGCTCCCCCTTCACCCTCATGCTCATGGACAACCGGGGCACGGCTATGACGGGATTTCAGCCCCACCCCGGTTCGCCGACGAACGTCCTGGGCGACACGGTTCCCGCCCTGGACATGGAAAAGATCTGCCGGGCTATGGGAGCCAAGGTGGAGGTGAGCGACCCCTTCAACCTCGAAAAGACGCGGCAAAAGCTCAACCACCTCATGGAATACGCCGACGGGGCCAAGGTCCTTATTCTCCGCCGGGCCTGCGCGCTGAGCCCCGAACGGCGGGGGAAGAAGGACTATGAGGTTACGGTGGACGAGTCCCGCTGCCGGGGGGAGGACTGCGGCTGCAACCGGATCTGCACCCGGATCTTCGGCTGTCCGGGACTCATCTGGGACGGGGAGAAAAAGGTCAGCCGCATCGACGAGATCATCTGTGTCGGCTGCGGGGTCTGCGCCGACATCTGCCCCGCCGGGGCCATTGTCAGAAAGGAGGTTGCCTGATCATGTCCGACGTCAAACTCGTAAAAGATCCTTACAACGTTATCATCACCGGTGTCGGCGGTCAGGGAAACGTCCTGGCCTCCCGGCTCCTGGGAGGAATATTGGCCAAAAAGGGCTTTCTCGTCACCATCGGGGAGACCTTCGGGGCATCGCAACGGGGCGGCTCCGTCATGAGCCACCTCCGGATTTCCCGCGAAGTCCTGGCCAGTCCCCAGATCCCCAAAGGCCGGGCGGACGTCATCGTCTCCCTGGAACCGGCGGAGGCCCTCCGGGTCCTGGCTCTTTACGGCAATCCCGCTACTATTCTTCTGACCAACAACCATCCCATCTATCCCGTAGGGGTCATCAAAGGGGATATGGTCTATCCGCCTGTGGCGGAAATGGAGGCCGCCGTTAAGGAGGTCCTCCCCACCGCGCGCTTTATTGCCGCCACCGCCCGCGCCCTGGCGTTAGGAAATTCCATCCTCGTCAATATCGTTATGCTCGGCGCCCTGGGACGCCTGAACGTTGTCCCCTTAAGCCGGGAGGACTTCCGGGAGGCGATTGCCGCGCGCCTCGCAACGGGACAACTGGCCATCAATCTCCAGGCCTTTGACGCGGGTTACGGGATGGTTTAGGCTGGGCCGCCGGCGGGAATGCCGGCAAATCCATTTATGTCCAGGTCACAGGACAAAGCCTTTTCTTTATTTCTTCAATAGATCGTCAAGATCGGCATTGGGCAGATACCGCCGGTATATCTTTTCGAAGGTTCCGTCCGCCTTCAGGCCATCCAGGACCGACTGCCATTTTCTAACCGTCTCCTCAGGAGTCCCCAGGGACACGGCAATATAAAAATAGGTATTGCTCACGGTAAAGACCGGTTCCAGATCATCCATGCCGTATCCCGCATTTTTCACAATCTCCGGCACGGTAATATCGGTAAAGACCGCAAGCTGCACCTCGCCCTTCATGAGTTGTTTAACATTGGCGCCGGGAAGAGGCGAACTAACCAGATTTGTAAAGCCTTTGCTCTTCAGGTACTGCTCGGTGAACCAGTCGGTAGTCGTGGCGATGGCGGCAACCTTCCGGGCCTCTTCCAGACTGCCGATTTTGATCCCGGAGCCTTTCTTGGCGTAAAAGATCGCGCTGTTTTTCCCGACCGGACCTACCCATTGAAACAGCTTCTCCCGTTTTTCCGTTCTCTCGGTGCTGAAAAGCACCACATTCGGGTTGCTCAAGGCCGTTTTGTAAGCTTCGTCCCAAGAGGTCAGCCGGATGCTGTCCCGAATGCCCTGGCGGGCAACGATCTCCCGCACCACATCGGTGACGAAACCGGTGACCTTTCCATCTTTCATGAAGGTAACCGGCGGGTATTCCTCCGTCAGCATTTGAACGTCAGAAATGCCTTTGATGCTTTTCTGAGTTCCACATACACATCCGGAAAGGGCAAACAAACTCAATATCAAGCAAAAATAACCGATTTTCTTCATAAATTCTCCATCCTCCTTAACAATAATGAACTTCCGTTTCAGCAGCTATGGCAACACGGTGAAGACCCGCGCCGGGGCGCCAGTTCCATTCCTGATGAGCATAGGTACGACGTATAATGTAGCGCCCGTCTTCGGCAGCTTATCCAGACCGGCGATATTTTCCAGGGCGACCTTGTCGGCGCCGTAATTGTTGGCAGCGTACCAGTACCCTTTATCGTTAATGCCCCAATACTCCCTTGTCTGCTTGAAGGTCGTTGCATTCGGCCAATAGATGGTATTTTCATCGTACGGATAGGTCATATCCAATGTCCGGCCCATTGAATCACCGGCATAAAGCGACCCGGCTAATGCAAGGATAACGGCTACGGCAAAAACGATGATGCCGTTTTTCATAATCATGCCTTTACCTCTTTCTTAAAATTTCTTGCTTTATCAAGTGTTACGCCATCTACGCACTGAATTATTTCTCAACTGATTCTTCAAAATAGATTTCATATTCGGCCATCTCTTTTCAGTCTCTTGACCATTTCATCATAACTGATTGACCTTACCACGAAGTATGTACCAAGTTCAAATGGAATTGCATTGGCGGTCAAACCCTGTAGGAAAAGTGCGTAAGAACCTGCCTTTCTTCAACGAATTGGCCTATGAAAATTTTACACAAAAAACTTGACAGTACCAACAAGAGCAATGAGGACAAGGAACAACAGGTGCATCGAACGCGAACGGAAAAATAGACCGTCACGACTCCGCACCTTTCAATCAGGATTCAATAAACTCCAAGAAAACGTGGCCTCTCGTTTTGTATTTGAGGGGATTGACTGTAATTCATAAAATTATGACCTGCACCGAAAACGCGTGCACATTTATGAATCTTTTGTTTTTTAGTATGTGATTAAGGTCTTAATGTCATCACGCTCATGGTTGCTGTCGTCTTGCTCACGAAATCCTTGGTCGTTCCAGATACGACGAAGACCTCTGCCTCAACTACAATAAGCAACTTCCCCGGCTTCAGAACCTGAGCCCGACAGAACAGAGAATCCCCTTTGGCAGCGCGTAAGAGGTTAATTTTGAACTCAGCGGTTACAACGAACTGTCCCTGTGCGAGTATCGTGGTTGCTGCGGCTCCTGCCGTATGGTCTGCGATAGTAGACTGTACGCCGGCATGCACAAGCCCTCCATGTTGGAGGTGGCGTGGAAGAATCGTCACGCTTGATTCGCACCAACCTGGTCCACAGTCAAGAAGTGTGATCCCAATATCATTCACAAAGGCTGCGCCTTTAAATCCAGCCTCAATAACTTGTCGGTAATGTGGATTCTTAACTTCCATGATTTGTTTTCCTTTAGCAAAAAAGAAATTAACTACTTTGCACCGCCAAGCACCATGATCGTTGAGACGCCATGGGCGAGAACGCGACCGTCCTGCGCTAACACCCGGGCTTCGGAAGAGATGATCTGGCGTCCTTGCGCCACTACAGTAGCCTCAGCTCGAATTCGTCCGGCATCCTTGGTGATGGGCCGCGAGAAGTTGGCTTTGGTTTCGACAGTAGTGTAGCCCACTCCCGCGGGAAGGAGAGAATGTCCCGCACAGGCAGCAACGCTGTCGATCAGGGTCAGCGCCCAACCGCCATGCACTGTTCCCATAGGATTGAGAAGGTGACTGCCCGGCTCGCCTTCAAAAGCTGCGGAGCCATCGCCGACTTCTACGATCCAGAACGTCATTGTTTCGGAGATCGGAGCCTGTGGAAGGCGCCCATCAATAATCGCTTGGAGCAACTCCTTGCCAGTCATCCCCACTACCTCTTTCGGGTTCGCAAGGCCGTACCGATAGCTTTTCGTTTTCGTCATACTTATCCTTTCCATATAATTTATGATCTGGTTGCGATTCAGCATCTGGTGAAGAACCACAGATTCCCGTATTGACGCTCACCTTCTCTCTGAAAGAAATCAGCAAGAGATATTTCCAGTATTTCGCCGGGTTGACGGTCTTTATGATAGTCAAACATCGATCCGACCCGTCCGGTGGAATTATGGTTATCAATAGGCAGTCCCAAGTACAGTTTGAGGGCCTGGGCGTTGTTCAGTAATTTTTCTGTTGAACTATACAAAAAAGTAACCCTGCCTTTTCTAATTTTTTCTAACAGAAACTTCATGTCTCCGGTGCTTCCGTCCAATTCGGCATAGTACTTCTTTTTAAATTCTTCCCATTTTGCCGGATCATGGCCATACCATTTGCGGAGTTCGTTAGAGGGGGATATTGTCCGTGCCCAATAGTCGACTCTTGCTTTTTCCTTACTTATCCCCCTCGGCCAGAGTCGGTCCACGAGGATGCGTATTCCGTCGTCAGGACTTGAATCTTCGTAAACTCGTTTAACCATGATATCCATTTCTTCCACACCCAAGATCAAATCCTTAAATCGGCATTGATTTTGTCTATCAGGTAAGCGACATTTCTCTCCAGGTGCATCCGGGCTCCTGTAGCCTTGGAAAGCATGATACCACCCTCTATAAGGGAAATAAAAAGAGTTGCGAAAGCTTCCGGATCGATGTCTTTTTTGATCTCGCCCCTCTTTATCCCACGTGTAACAATTAAAATTAACATGCCCATCCATTGGTCAATTGATCTGATCACGAAGCCATGTAGGGGAAGCTCCGTATCGTCTGAGTCGATGGCGGCGTTCAGGATTGGACATCCCCCTCGCCGGGAAATTTCATCAAACATATTCCGGTAAAATACAGCAAATACGGCAAGTTTATCACAGGAATTTCTTATAGGCCCGACAGTGTCTGATATTTCAGATCTTATCCTTGAGATGTTATATTCCAATGCAGCAAGGGCGATTTCTTGTTTGTTTTTAAAATTGCCGTATAGAGCCCCTTTGGTAAGTCCGGTGGCTTCTGTTAATTGCGACAGTGCTGTGCCTTCATAGCCATGCATATTGAAAATTGGCGCCACCGTTTCGATGATAAATTTGCGTGTTTCTTCCGCTTTACCCATGGCTAACTCTCCGTCATCATCAAATATACCTATCGGTATATATTGTCAATAAAAACTGTACATAGAAAAAGGATTAATGTTTTAAAGGTTGGATATATGGTTAAATCATATGACGGCACTCAAGGAAGCAGCCACTCTTTTCCGATGCTGGAAAATACATCGTCAAGACTTCGCACCTTTCTCTCAGGATTCAATAAGCTCTCAGTAAAGGTGGCCTCTCGCTTTGTATTTGAACATAATGCGGCCCATGGAAAAAAGACATGGACCAGACCTTAATATCATCTTCAATTGTTCGTAGTCGTTATTTATCGAAACAGAGGATTAACGACTCAAAAGACAGTAACGCCAAGCTCAGCACCGGTTACGGAGTGCAACGAAATTGTTGGCCCGAGCTGATACGGCTATTATATGGCGTTTTTCTTTGCAATTATGTCCACCACCTGGCGAACATCAGCCATACATCAGCGGCCTTTAGGGCTTTTCTGAGCGCAATCACAGCCCCCAGCCTTCTTTTCAAGTATAATTTTTTCTAAGATTGTTGATCGGCCATCGTTCACGACATAATCATTTTCTATTTCTTGCCTTGTATATCCAAGGCAATAGCAGACAATGTCATTATCTCCGAATTCACTTAGATCAGAGGAATATGCCCGGATTTCAATCATAATCTTTTCATCTCATTTTGGGGAATGTCTATGTGCCTGGATTGCATTACATTATATTCTCAAGAATCTCGGCCACGCTCCGAACGCAAGGAGCGCATATCTTCTGCAGTAAGTCATTCTCTTTAAAATACTTCTGCCCTTCTTCTGTTATCAGCTCACACCCATTCAATAGCTTATGGCAAATATATGTGCCATGTTTCTTGGTAAACTCATCCATGAGTTCTCTTGTTTTCGAGTAGGTAAATACCATGGCTGATCGATCGTCTTTGCTCCCTCTGCCATGCCTCATTCCCAAGACAAGGATGCCACCTGTTACGGCACCGCAAACTTCCGCCTTTCGCCCCATGCCTGCGCCTAAACCACAAGCGATCTTCAGGGCAGTTTCCTCTGGCAATTCGCTCTCTTCCCGGAAAGCATAAAGTACCGACTGTGCTCAGTTGTATCCACTTAAAAATTTTTCCACTGCAAATTCAGCTCTACTTTTCATCACCACATCTCCTCTCTTTTAGACCTGTTTCTCACCGTGGTTGCTTCTCTGTTCAGAAAAAAGCTTTAAACTTATTCAGCTTGTATTTGGACGGAATGATCATTGGCACCTTCTTTTGGTATTCGCGGTAGCCATACCCGAATTCGGCAATAAGGTCCCGCTCTTCCAGAATAGTACCGATAACAATCCATATAGTCCATATGATATTGAACAGCAGTCTGTCCGATGTCAGAACAGGGAATGACCAGATCATGATTATTATAAAAAAATAGAGGGGATGGCGCACCCACTGGTACGCTCCCCTGGCAGCGAGTGACAGCGTTTTTTGCTCTCGGTTGTAAAGGCGGCGTTTTATAATCTTAATGCCCAGCGGGTCAAATGATCCGAGCGACCTGACACCCCAGTAAAACCCCGCTATGCAAAGGAAGAAGAGAATGCGAAGCATCCAGTAAAAGGTACCCTCAGCAGACAAAATCGTCAGTGGGACCTTTTGCCACGGTACAACCACCGCAAAGAGAGCCATGCCCGAAAAGATGGAATAAAAAGCGCTGTAGTATTCCTCATGTATCAGCGAATAGAGCTTCTTTCTGAAAGCTTGCCTGATCATTACGCTATGCTGGATGAAAAACAACAGTGACAGGCCTACATTGAATAAAAGCGCCTGGTTCACTGTCAGATGCAAATCAATTATTTCAAATGAACCATTAAAAAGGAAAATTCCAAACAGAATCAGGGAACCTAACCCGAACAAATAAGATAAATAAATAACTATATTGGCCATATCTCGGTTCATAAGTTACTTCCATTATAACTTATTATCTTGGAGACCGTCACTTGAAAAATGGATTTCTCAGTCTCTCCTGACCTATAGTGGAGGCAGGGCCATGTCCCGGATATACGCGCAAATCGTCTCCAAGAGGAAATATCTTTCCCCTTACGCCCTTAATCAGTGTCTCATGATCGCCTCCAGGAAAGTCGGTGCGTCCTATAGAACCGGAAAAAAGTGTATCCCCAGTAAAGACAACGCCTGGCGCGTAAAGACATATACCGCCGGGAGAATGCCCAGGTGTATGGATCACCTTTATCCTATATGTGCCGACTTCAATTTCCTGTCCGTCATAAAGTGTCCCATCAGGCGGGGAACCAAGTCCGGGAGAATCCAGGCTATGTATCCATACAGGGGCCTTTATAATACCCTTTAGCTCCTTCGCTGCACCTGTGTGATCCATATGGCCATGGGTGATTAGGATATATTTGATCATGAGACCAGCCTTGGATACCTCTTTCACAATGCGAAACGCCTCACCCCCAGGGTCAATGACAACCCCTTCCATTGTCTTTTTACATCCCAGCATATAACAGTTGGCCTGAAATGGGCCAACAGCCATCATCTTAAGCATTACCGTTTGTGCCCTCTCATAATTCTTAAAATCCGTCCTTCATTGACTTCAGGAAAGAGCGGATAGCGTTATCATCCTTAAAAACACTCTCGATATTTTACACATTAATGTTAACCATTTTCATTGATCTGGCCAGTAATTTCGTTTCTCGCTTTGTATTTGAAGCCTTGAATATTTGATCATTCTAACGCATAGAAAACGGCTCATTGCCAGTATTTTTATCATTCCATCTCTACATTAAAAGCGTTTTCCTTTTAATCCAGGCGACTAAATGGTTCTATAATCCTCATTTGACATGCCCAAAAGGAAGTTATAGAATTACGACTCGCAATACTTTCACGGAGGTGCCACAGTGGAATTATCAGACGTTATCGCTTCACGACGAAGCATTCGTAAATTCAGGGGGGAGAACATTTCGACTGATACCGTCCGACTGCTTCTGGATGCTGCTCGGCTCGCCCCTTCAGGATCAAACCTCCAACCCGCACGCTTCATCGTTGCTCAATCATCTGCCGCCAAAGAGGCCCTTAGCCAGTATACGCCCTATAAGTTTATCGTCAAGGCATCGGTTATTTTTGTATGCTGCGCTGACCTGACAGCCATGACATCAAGAGATCGGCATATCGGAGAACTGTTGAAAGAAGGTGCCTTTGATGGCGTGGACATGGATCTGAATGATCCATCAGCCGCCGCCAACCCTATCATAGACGAGGAAGCGATTAAGGCACATCATCCCGAATTCAGCGAAATCGGCGCACGAATGACGGCTATTTGGGAAGACGGGGTTAAAAGCCTGTCCGATAAGACATTGCCGTAGGGCGCCGCCCTGCCTACCCGCTATAGTTTGCTATCTGTGCATCTATCTGATCCATATCCTTGAAGAGACGCACAGGTTCCACCCGTTATTTCATTGACCACAAGCCGGGCCACCTTGCCGTGAGACCCCTTTTCTCATAAAGTGGAACGCAGCAGCTTGGCATTCATCAATGTCTTCACCGTTGAGTGGGCGGCGGTGTGAGCTTCCCTTAATATCTCATGCTTATCAACCGCTATGGTTGTTCCCACCCAGACCTGTTTGGCTGTCTTCCCGTTCCAGAGGATAACCTCAAATCTTATCTTGTCGGCAGGTTCGGGTGCTGATTTATCTGCATTGGAAAGGACCTCAAACAAATCATCCCCGCCGGGAGTGCGTATTGCCACCCAGGCCTTGAGCCATTGCGGAGTTTCATTGTCAGCCATATTCTCTACTTCAACGGTAATAACGCCGTCAAAGCTCCCATCCCGGATGACCTTCTCAACCAGGGATTTGTTACGCAATGAAGCGATATCAGGGAGATCGACGCTGCCGATGAACGTATTCACGCCTTGTTCAATAAACTGACTCATAAAGGCATTCTCGTAAGTTATCCGGGTGGACCCTTTTTTTGTCAGTCCGATCACCATGATCTTTTGAAACGCAGGGCCTGAATATGCGGCATCCTTCCGGGTTCCGGACAAGGATTCATAGGTATTATTCATGATGGCTAAAGCAATCATACCGCAAGCCGTTGTCAAATAACAAACGCCAACGATAACCAACGCGAAAGCAAAACGCTTCCATACCGACTTTTTCATTTTTTCCCGCTCACTCCCTTCAGCCGTATCTCATCATGCTGCCGGAGATATTCTTGATCCATGTTTTATGTTTTCTATAATATTACGTTTATCTGTTGCTTCCTACATCATCTTGAAGGTGACGTCAATCAAGGTGTTCGAAGTTTACTAACCTCTTGACAACCAGTTCTTTATTGCCCATACTCGCCGCGGATAATACTGCCTCCTGCACCAGGCGTGGGTAAAGATCGGCCTCAGGAGGGAAGGATAAAGGGATAAGGGGGAAAATCGTCATGGAAAAAGAGGGCAGTCTCACTCTCGCTGAATATTTACGACCAACCGTATTTATTGACAGCAATTCGCCAGCGGTCATCGATTTTGTCAATGGGGCGGCTGAGGGGGTGTCTTCCGAAAAAGAAAAAGCTATAAAACTTTACAACGCCGTTCGCGATGAAATTCAATACGATCCTTACAGGATTGAGTTTAACCCCGAAGCCTTCCGGGCCAGTGTGATCATCGGCAAAGGCTACGGATACTGCGTCGCCAAAGCCATTGTTCTGGCCGCTGCGGGGAGAGCGGCAGGCATCCCCAGCCGCCTGCGCTTCGCCGACGTCCGCAATCATCTCACGACGGAGCGGCTAAAGAAGGTCATGAAGACTGATCTTTTCATATATCACGGCTATACGGAATTTTATCTCAATGGCCGCTGGCTCAAGGTCACCCCGACCTTCAACCGCTCCCTTTGTGAACGTTTCCACGTCAAGCCCCTCGAATTCGACGGAGAAAACGACGCCATTTTTCATCCTTACGATATGGACGGGCGCCGTCACATGGAATACGTGACAGATCACGGCGCCTCTGCCGACGTGCCATATGACAAGATCATTGAAATGTTTGAAACCCATTACGGGGGCTATTTTCAGAAGGACAAAAAGGACACCGCCGGAGCATTTGAACGGGAAGCGGAAAATGACCGACAGCCCTGAAATCCATCTGTAAAAGCGATTGTGGTTTATGAGAGATACATTGACAGTTATTACAGTGTGTTGCATCCTTATTCTTACCATGGCCGCGCCAGTTACGGCGGCTTACAAGGCAGAGTACCGGATGAGCGTAGCAGTAGAACCTACCAGCCCCTGGGGACAGGGAGCTCAGATGTTCGCCGATCTGGTAAAAAAGCGGACGGACGGACGGACGGATTGTGATCAAACCTTACTTCCGCGGACAGCTATATGAGGGGAAACAGATCAACGAGTTCCTACTCCTCCAACAGGGCGTCACCGATTTTGCCCTCGCCTCGACCATTAATTGGTCCACAACGGTGAAAGAACTGAACCTGTTCTCCCTGCCCTTTCTCTTTCACAATGATTACAAAGCTATTGATGCCCTGGAGGCCGGTGGAGTCGGTAGAAAGATCTTCCGAATTCTCGCTGATAAAGGGGCAATTGCCCTGAGTTGGGGGGAAAACGGTTTCCGGGAGGTCACCAATAGCAAACGGGCAATTCACACCCCCGAAGACCTGCAAGGCCTCAGGATCCGTGTCGTCGGGGCGCCGATCTTCATGGATATCTTCAGGTCCCTGGGGGCCGATCCGGTGGCCATGGACTGGGGAGAAGTCCTGAGCGCTCTCCAGTCGGGCACGGCGGACGGCCAGGAAAATCCCGTCGCCTCCATCATAATCCCTTACCGGCTCTGGGAGGTAAATAAATACATCACCTTCTGGCACTACGCGATTGACCCATTGATCTTTGCGGCCAGCAAGGAAACATGGGACGCCTTGGACAAGATAGACCGGAAGATCATCAGCAAGGCCGCTCGGGAAGCGGCAAGCTGGCAGAAAAAGGCGGCTCGGGAAGGGCTCGCAGACAGTGCCGCCTCCTTGGAAATCCTAAGAAAGAACGGCATGGAGATCACATTACTTACGCCGGCACAGTTCCATGCCTTCAAGGCCAAGACAAAGCCGGTTTACGATAAATGGGCAAGCGACATCGGCATAGATCTCGTCCGGGCGGCGGAAAAGACAGTTAAATCAGTGGAGGCGAAAAAACAGGGAAAGCCCAGGAAGGGCGGTCGTTAACCATATAAATATTTACTTCCAGTCAATGGTATGCGTTTTCAGAAGGAATTCCTTGAATTCCTCCCGGGTGGTCTCCTTGATATCGGCAATATGCACGGTAATCGCCCGGTTGCAGAAGGCAAAACCATTGTCAATGGGTTCAGGCTCGTCGTCTTCGTCGCAGAAATGCTTGATGAACTCCTGAGCCACCTTTCTGGCCTCCTTGATATCTTTGGCCGTCACAAGGTAATGGTGACGGCGGATCTCCTCGTCTTCTTTTTCGCTAATTTTTACCCAATAATCGATCATTTTTCCTCTCCTGATTCTTGCTTATCTTTTTATGTTTGTTCACGATACGTATTCAGTATTTGTTCGATCAGGACCATGAAATATTCATAATTATTTCGGGCCGTTTCATATTGTCGCTCCTTAATTGTTTCACCGTTGGCTTCGTAAAACCTATCAACCAGTTCTTCAAATTTCTTTTCAATTTCTCCATAGGCATCTGTCGAGCCGCTGAGAATCTGTTCATAAAGATACAGTGCTTCGCACTTAATATCGATAACGGCATCTATTTTTTCCTTCAGTTCTTTCACCGTTTTTACTCTTAACAAAAAATGACCTTTAAGGCAAACAGATTGAATGATTTTCTATGGCGCCCTACATAAAACTTGACGGAATCAGGATGTCTCCCCTATAATTCGCTTCCCAAATTCGTTATGCTACACTTTAAAAGGCTTTTAGCAGGAAGGAATCGCACATGGATTTGAAAAAAATTGCCGTCATCGTCATTGCCTTGATCGTCGTGATTGTCACAGGTTGCGCGGGCATGGAAACTGCCAAGAAACCTGGTAAAGATGGGGCTTCTCCCGTCACCACCTCGGCGCCTGCTTCTTCCCCCGATCCTGTCAAACCCGGAAAATCAGGTGGAGAAGTCACTGTCGGCGATGGGGAATCGATTTCCAAAAGCGACTCCATGAAGACAGCGGATAAAAGCCACATCATGAAGGAACTCGAAGGGCCAACGAAAAAAAGGACGGAAGCAGCAGAAGCGAAGGCGTCGGGAGCCCCGTGGCCGC
>JBAYKV010000074.1:0-13119 GCA_041664405.1 Syntrophales bacterium | reverse complement strand
GGGGAACGTCGAACACAAAATGGGCATCAGGGGCTCGGCCACCTGTACCCTGAACTTCGGCGACGAGGGCAAGTGCATCGGCGAGCTCCTCGGCAATGAACGTCAAGGCATGCGGATCATGTTCCAGTTGATGAACGAGGCGCGTCTGGAAGTCGGCATACAGGGTTTGGGGCACGCCTCGGCGGCCCTTGAGCACGCCGTCCAGTATGCCAAGGAAAGAATTCAGAGCACCCCGGTCTGGGAGATGAAAAACCCCGAGGCCAAGGCCGTGCCAATCATCATGCACCCCGACGTCCGCCGGGACCTCCTCTGGATGAAGGCCTATGTGGAAGGCATCAGGGCCTTGAATTACTTCACCGCCTACTCCCTCGACATGGCCAAGGTCGGCGACACCCCCGAGGAACGGGCCAAATACCAGGGATTCGCCGAACTGCTGACGCCGATTTGCAAGGCCTACTCCTCCGACATGGCCTGCCTGGTCACCTCCAAGGCCGTTGACGTCTACGGCGGCTATGGTTACTGCCAGGAATACCCCGTGGAACAGTACATGCGGGACTGCAAGATCGCCTGCCTGTATGAGGGGACCAACGGCATCCAGTCTCTCGACCTCGTGGGCCGGAAACTGGGCATGAACAAGGGCATGAACACCATGAACATGATGGGAGAAATCGACGCCACGATCAAGAAAATCAAATCCGTCGACGACCTCCAGAAATATGGCGCCAAGCTTGAAGAGGCATACAATGCGCTCGTCGATCTGACCATGACCTTTGCGGCCCTGGGAAAGAGCTCCAGTTTCCTGATCCCCATTCTCAACGCCTCGCCCTATCTTGACCTCTTCGGGGATGTCCTCCTCGGTCATTTCCTCTTCCAGGGCGCCGCTATTGCCAGGGAAAAGCTGGATGCGATTTTCGCGGGCAAGGGAGCGGATTCGATCGGGAAGAAACGGGCCCTCGTCCATACGGACCAGGATGTGGCTTTCTATGAAGGGAAGATTGCGTCGGCAAAGTTCTTTGCCGTCGAGGTCCTTTCTTCGGTCAAGGCAAAATGTGAAGCCATCAAAATGGGAGACAAGACGACGATTGAAATGGCCATCGAGTCCTTTCCATCGTAAACATAACATACGGGTATACAGGAACCGATGCGACCTGAGACGGCATACATCCGGTTCCTTTATCATCAGTAATCAAGAGGAGGAAAGCTATGTCCTACGAAATTAAAAAAGCGGCAGTATTAGGCGCGGGCGTCATGGGGGCCACGATCGCCGCCCACCTGACCAATGCGGGAATCGAATGCTACCTGATGGATATCATTCCCTTTGAATTGACGGAAGCGGACAAGGCGAAGGGCTTGACGGAAAAGAGCCCGGCCTGGCGGAACCGTTTTGCCGCCAACGGTCTGGCGGGGGTCACCAAATCAAAACCGGCGAGTTTCTATACCAAGAAAAACGCCGCCATGATCAAGATCGGCAACTTTGAAGACAACCTCGGCTGGCTGGCTGATTGCGACTGGGTAATCGAAGTTGTCATAGAAAACCTGAAGATCAAACAGGAGCTCTTCGCGAAGCTGGAAAAGATTGTGAAGCCGACCTGTATCGTCACCACCAATACCTCGGGCCTTCCCATCCAGGACATCACGGCCAAATTCGGCAAGAGCCTGAAAGAGCGCTTTCTGGGCACCCACTTCTTCAATCCCCCCCGGTACATGAAGCTTCTCGAGATCATCCCCGGCAAGGAAACAAAGAAGGAAGTCGTCGATTTTATGATCGAATTCGGCGAGCGGGTGATCGGAAAAGGCATCGTGGTCTGCAAGGACGTCCCCAACTTCGTCGGCAACCGGATCGGCGTCTTTGACATCGCCAGCGCCATCCGCCTCATGGCTGAGAAGGGCATGAAGATCGACGAGGTGGACGCCATCATCGGCAAGGCCATCGGCCGCCCCGGCAGCTCCATCTTCGGGACCCTCGATCTGGTCGGTCTGGATACGGGCTACCACGTGATGAAGAACCTCTACGCCGCCGTCCCTGAGGACGAGGCCCGGGAGACCTTCATCCCCCTCGAGTTCATGGACAAGATGATGGAGCTTAAGTGGCTGGGGAACAAGACCAAGGGCGGCTTCTACAAAAAGACGAAGGACGCAAAAGGCAAGAAGTCCAAGCTCATGCTCGATTACCCAACCATGACCTATGTCCCCGCCGGGAAGCCGAAGTTCGAGTCGGTCAGCGCGGCGAAGAAGAAATCCGACGAGGGCGTTGCCGTCACGATCAAGACGCTCTTCTACGGCAAGGATGCCGCTTCGGAACTGGTCCGGGAATACCTCTGCGGCAACTTCATCTATGCCGCCAACCGGATCCCGGAGATCTGCGAGAACATCACGGCCATCGACAACGCCATGAAGTGGGGTTACAATCACCAGCTTGGTCCCTTTGAGACCTGGGACGCCGTGGGCGTGCGGGAATCCGTCGAAGTCATGAAGAAGCTGAAGAAGAAGGTCCCCAAGAAGATCGAGGAGATGCTGAAGAAGGGATTTGAGACCTTCTACGCCAAGAAGGAAGACGGCGTCTATTACTACGATTTTGAAACGAAAAACTATGTGAAGCTGGGTGAGAATCCACGGATCATCCTCCTGCCCGCCTTGAAGGAGCGCAAGAAGGTCATCGCCCATAATCCCGGGGCCACCCTGGTGGACATCGGGGACGGCGTGGCCTGCCTCGAATTCCATACGAAGATGAACGCCGTCGACGACAATATCGTCGCCATGATCAATGAGAGCTGCAATATCGTCGAGAAGGACTTCCTGGGCCTGGTAGTGGGCAACCACGGGGCCAACTTTTCGGCCGGGGCCAACATCTTCAAGGTACTCCTCCTGATCCAGATGGGAGACTGGGATATCCTCGAGAATATGATCTCCGGTTTCCAGGATGCCAATATGCGGATGAAGTACCTCTCCAAGCCGGTGGTCTCTGCCCCGGCGGGACTGGCCCTGGGCGGCGGCTGCGAGATGGCCATGCACTGTGCCAAGTGCCAGCCCTGCGGTGAGACCTACATCGGTCTTGTCGAGGTCGGCGTCGGTTTCATTCCCGCCGGCGGCGGCTGCAAGGAAATGATGGTCCGCGTGACGGAAGGGATTCCCGACGGGGCCATTGCCGCGGGTCTGAACCTCCAGCATTACTATGCCAAGGCCTTCGAGAACATCGGTACGGCCAAGGTGGCGACCTCCGCCATGGAGGCCATGGACCTCGGGTTCATCCGGAAGACGGAGAACATCTCCCTGAACCGGGATCAGCAGATCTGGGATGCCAAGCAGGTGGTTCTGGGGCTCTCCAAGTACTACAAGAAACCGCGCCCGGTGATGATTCCCGTCATGGGCGAGAATTTCCGCGGCATGGCCGAGGCGATCCTCTTCAACATGCAGCACGGCAAGTTCGCGACGGAGTACGATGTCTTTGTCGGCAAGAAGGTTGCCCACATTCTCTCCGGCGGCGACTGCGAAGAAGGGACACTGGTAACGGAACAGGAGATCCTGGACCTGGAAAGGGAAGCCTTCCTGAGCCTCTCCGGTGAGAAACGGACCCAGGACCGGGTCATGCACATGCTGACCACGGGGAAACCCCTGCGGAATTAAGATAAACCCTGGATCGGCCGGTCGCCGGTGGTTCGGACCATCGGGGCCGGCCTTCTCAAAGATATATGAAGGAGGAAAGTCATGAGTGAAGCTGTTATTGTTGAAGCCGTGAGAAGTCCGGGCGGGCGCTATAAAAGAGGCGGACTGGCCGCGACGAGGGCGGAGGCATATGGTATTCAGGTAGTAAAGGGCTTGCTGGCCCGGGTTCCGGAACTGAACCCCGAAGACGTCGATGATCTGATCGTCGGCTGCTCCTTCCCCGAAGGGGAGACGGGTATGAATTTGGGCAGGGTTATCGCCATGGGGGCGGGATTACCCATTTCGACTTCCGGGATGGTCATCAACCGTTTCTGCTCTTCCGGCGTCCAGGCCATTGCCGACGCGACGGCAAAGATCCGGGCCGGATGGTCCGAGGTCATTATCGCCGGCGGCTGCGAGACCATGTCCCATATCCCCATGGGCGGCGGGATCTTCCGTCCCAGCCCCGAATGGAAGTTTGACGGGTCCATGCCCAATGTCTATGTGTCCATGGGCGTGACGGCGGAAAACGTTGCTGCCAACTACAGCATCTCCCGGGAAGACCAGGACAAGTTCGGTGTGGAGAGCAACCGCCGGGCCTTTGAGGCCATCAAGGCGGGGAAATTCAAGGGAGAGATTATTCCCATCGATGCTTTCAAGTACAAGGTGAAAAACGGGAAACGGGTCCGGGAGACAGTCGTGTTTGATACCGATGACGGCGTCCGTTGGCCTACCACCATTGAAGATCTGGGGAAACTGAAATCGCCCTTCAAGGCCGGCGGATCTGTCACGGCGGGTAACGCCTCGCAGATGACGGACGGGGCGGCATTTTCCCTGTTGATGACGGCGGAGAAGGCCAAGGAACTGGGTCTGAAACCATTGGCGAAACTCTCCTATTTTGCCGTGGCCGGCTGCAAGGCGGAAGAAATGGGCGTCGGCCCGGCCTATGCAATTCCCAAGGTTCTCAAGATGGCCGGTTTGACCCCCAAGGATATCGATGTCTATGAGATAAACGAGGCCTTCGCCTGCCAGGCGATTTACTCCTGCCGGGTCATTGGAATCGAAGACCGCTACTGGGCGGGCGATATCAACCCCAACGGCGGGGCTATTGCCCTGGGCCATCCTCTGGGCTGCACAGGTGCCAAACTGACGGCCCAGCTCCTCCACGAGCTGAAGCGACGCAAGGCCAAACGCGGAATCGTTTCCATGTGCATCGGCGGCGGCATGGGCGCGGCCGCGATCTATGAAATGCTGTAAAATTAAACCTAATTAACGTCTACCCCCTCCTTAAAGGCCCTCTCCAGAAATGGAGGGGGCCTTTTTGTTACTTACTACCTTGAAATCAGGTACGACCTATCGATGAAGGAGTATTTTTATTTGCTGATGTTCACAGGGTTGCAGAGTTATGTTACGGAGAGCTACATCTCCTGGGCCACAGGAAACCTGAGCAGGACTATGTCTGGCTACTTCAAAGGCATCTCGGGAAGAGGGTATGCCCTGTGCATCGACGTCTTCGTGGATTCTACATTCGAAAACGACGCGTATGGCGATGGAAAACGCCCGTTCGGCGCTTGATCCGGAGCAATTTATGGAATATCGAATAAAAGGTGCAACTGCCCCCGCACATCGTCTTGACAAGGGCAATGTCGTGTTGTAAGCTTTCACCGCTCGTTAGGGGTGTCCTGTTGGACTGAGACGCCGGATTCCCGGCAACCCTTCACCGACCTGATCAGGGTAATGCCTGCGTAGGGAAATGAGCCGAATGTGCAAAGTGCATAAAGGCCGCTTCCCAAAAGGAAGGGGCCTTTATTTTTAATAAGTGCCACCTTTATGACTTAGCGAATAAAGAAATCCGCCGGTGAAACAATAACAGCGGAAATATTTCAGGAAACAAAAGGGGGCCCAAGAATCACTTCACCCCGGAGGAGGAAATATAGGTGGTCAGGCAAAATATGGATTTTATCCTTTACCTCGTAACGGATCGTCGCTGGCTTGGCGAAAGGACCCTCTGGGATAGCGTTGAAGAGGCCATTCTCGGCGGCGTGACCATCGTTCAACTGCGTGAAAAAGAGATATCCTCCAGAGAGTATCTCGAACTCGCGCGAAGGGTGAAAGAGGTAACCGATCAGCATGACATCCCGTTGATCATCAATGACAGGATAGACATTGCGCTGGCGATCGACGCCGACGGTGTCCATCTTGGCCCGGAGGACCTGCCCGTTCCGCTTGCCCGCAGATTGCTGGGGGACGGGAAGATCATCGGCGCTTCCGCCGCCTCGGTGGAGGAGGCGCTGCTATTTCAGGCGCAGGGCGCGGATTATCTGGGGGTAGGCGCCGTCTTTTCCACCGCCACAAAACGGGGGACGGAGAAGGTCGGCCTTGAAGATCTCCGCGGGATCAAAGCGGCGGTCCATATCCCGGTGGCGGCAATCGGCGGCATCAATGCAGAGAACGCCAAGCCTGTCATGGAAACGGGGGTGGACGGCGTGGCCGTGGTCTCCGCCATCATGGATCAAACGGACATCCGGGAAGCGGCCCGGCGGCTTTTATCCCTGCTGAAAGGAGCGAAGAGATGAAGGGAACCCGATACCGCTGGCCTGTCCTGTGGGCCACGTTTGTGACCTATCTTTTTGACAGCTACGATTTGATGGTTCTGGCCATCGCGATGCCGGTCCTGCTTAAGGTCTTAAATATGACCCTTCCCGAAGGCGGGCTGCTGGGCTCCGCCACAATGCTGGGGGCCATGGCCGGAAGCGTCCTGTTCGGGCTGATCGCCGAAAATTACGGCCGGCGTTTTGCCCTCCTGCTGGCCCTGGTCTGGCTCGGGATCGGAATGGGGGTCGTCTATTTCATGGACTCCTGGACCCATTGGCTGGTCCTCAGGTTCATGACGGGGATTGCGATCGGGGGGATATGGGGCCCCTGCGCCGCCCTGATCGCCGAACACTGGTCGCCGGAGTACCGCGGACGTGCCGCGTCGTTCGTTTTCAGCAGCTTTGCCATTGGCGCCGTCGTGGCCTCCCTGGTCGGACGGCTGGTCCTCCATATCGAATGGCAATGGCTGTTTGTCGCCGGGACCGTTTCCATCCCCGCTGCCCTGCTGGTCAGACGTCTTGTCCCTCCCGATCCGGTGCGATCGGGATCGGCCTACGGTAATCATGGGAAATCCAGGATCGGCATCGGGGCCATTTTTGAAGGCGGCCTGGCCAAGACCACTTTTCTCGCAACGCTGGTCAGCATCGTCAATCTGGCGGGCTATTGGGGTGCGGCCTTCTGGATCCCGACTTTTTTGACCAAAGAGAGGGGGCTGAGCCTGACAACAATGGCCGGATTTTCCTTCGTAATGTACCTCGGAATGTTTCTCGGCTTTCAGTTTTTCGGCATGCTCGCGGACCGGATCGGCCGCCGTCGGGCCATGATTGCCTCCTTCGTCACCGTCGCGGCGGCGGTTGCGGTCTATATCGTGGTTCGAAGTCCCATGTTCCTGTTCTGGTGGGGAATTATGGTCGGTTTCGGCCTCTGCGGCTCCGGCGGTGTACTGGGGGCGTACTATGCAGAGCTCTTCCCGGAACGGATCCGCGCATACGCCGGCGGCTTCTGCTGGAACATGGGTCGCGTCGGGGCAGTGCTGGCGCCGTTCACCATCGGTTATATCGGCAAGGTCCACGGACTGCAAACGGGTCTTGCCGTCACCTGCGTGATCTATATACTGGGAGCCGCAATGCTTTTATTGCTGCCGGAGACCTTTAAGGGCCGGAGGAGTACTTGAGAATGATGCCGGAAATTCATCTTGAAGACTATCTCCGCCGAAAAACCCTCATCCTGGGCGACGTCAATACCGGAAAGACCACACTGACAAGGAATGTACTGGAAGAGTTTTGCCGTCATGATCTCGGCGGACGAATCGTAATCGTGGATATGGCGCCGGAAATTCCGGCCAAGCTGGTATATGAGAAGGGGCTGATCGGCATCGGCGGGAAATTGACACCGCCGGGGGGGCACGACATTCTCTATCTGGGCGGTCGTTTTGAGCCGCCCCGCCTGAGTTCGAAAACGGAAGCAGAAGCCATCGAAAAGGCCCGGCAAAACTTTCGGATCATGGAAGATCTCTTCCGTAGGTTGCATTTGCAGTCGCGGGACATCATGATGGTCAATGACGTCAGTATCTATCTCCAGGCGGGAACAGCGGAAAACCTGACCCGATGGCTGGATCAGGCCGTAACGGTCATCGCAAACGGCTACTGGGGAAAAAGGCTGGGAGGAGGGACGTTGACCGAACGGGAAAGAACCGAGACGGCAAAGCTTAAAACCTATTTTGAACAGCAGGGGAGAGTCCTGATTTTAGACCCCCGCGACTTCTACCCCATTCACGAAGAATATCTCTGAAATAGTTGTTTACACCAAACGGCATTTATTTGAATCGCCTCATTGAGCGATAATTGCTTGATATATATGTATTTGCTTATTAACGCTTATTTATCAATTATATTCGATATTAAGGTTAATTGCTTATCATAACATGCAGTTAAGTCTTATTTATCGTCAATAATTTTCGGTAACCGCCCCGGACAAGGCCTGGTGGATCGCCTGGGCGGCCTTGCGTCCCGCCCCCATGGCCAGGATGACGGTAGCGGAACCGGTGACGATGTCTCCCCCAGCGTAAACGCCGCGGCGGGTTGTCTCTCCCGATTCTCCCTTGGTGATAATATAGCCCCTTCTGTTCGTCTCCAGCCCCGGTGTCGTGGACGGCACAATGGGATTGGCCATTGTCCCGACGGCAACAACGACCGTATCCACATCAATGACGAACTCCGATCCGGGCATGGGAACGGGGCTGCGGCGGCCCGAGGCGTCCGGTTCTCCCAACTCCATCCGGATGCACTTGACCCCGGTGACCCAGCCTTCCTTGCTGCCCAGGTATTCGACAGGATTGGTCAGGAGGAGAAACTGGACCCCCTCTTCCTTGGCATGATGAACTTCTTCCTTCCGGGCGGGCATCTCCACTTCGCTGCGCCGGTAGATGATATAGGCGTTGTCCGCCCCCAGGCGCAGGGCCGTCCGGACCGAGTCCATGGCCACGTTGCCGCCGCCGACGACGGCGACGTTCTTTCCCCGGACAATGGGCGTATCGTATTCAGGAAACCGGTAGGCCTTCATGAGGTTTGACCGGGTCAGGTATTCATTGGCGGAGTAAATTCCACTCATATTTTCCCCAGGGATATCCATGAAAACGGGAGCCCCGGCGCCGACGGCGATGTAAACGGCGTCAAATCCTGCCGCAAAAAGTTCATCTATAGTTTTCAAACGACCGATGACGGCGTTGGTGATTACCTTAACCCCGAGCTTCTTGAGATAATCGACCTCGGCCTCCACAATGGCCTTGGGGAGACGAAATTCGGGAATTCCGTATATCAGCACGCCCCCCGCTTTGTGGAGGGCTTCGAAGACCGTAATATCGTAACCGAGCTTGACGAGATCACCGGCGATGGTCAGCCCCGAAGGTCCGGCGCCGATAACAGCGACCTTTTTGCCGTTGGGGGCCGCAACCGCCGGGATGTTAACGGCGCCCCGGTCTCTTTCGTAATCGGCGGCAAATCTCTCCAGGCGGCCGATGGCCACGGGCTCCCCCTTCTTACCCAGGATGCAGGTCTTTTCACACTGATCTTCCTGGGGACAGACGCGGCCGCAAACGGCGGGGAGGCAATTTGTTTCCTTCAGGGTCCGGGCGGCCTCAAGAAAATCTCCCTCGGCAATCTGCTTAATGAATTTCGGGATCTGGACGTCGACCGGGCAGCCATCCACGCATCCGGGCTTCTTGCACTGGATGCAGCGCCTCGCTTCCAGAACGGCCGTCTCCGGGGAATAACCGCAAGGCACTTCGTTGAAATTCTTGACCCTGTCTCCGGGCCCCTGCTCCGGCATCGCCTGGCGGGGTATTTTTTCCTTCTTAGGTTTGGTTTCTGTATCAGTCATAGTCATTCCGCCTCAGTTTCCCTGCCACCCGCACCGGTGCCGTTCATAGGACTGACCTTCCTGTTCGCAATACATGCGCAGGCGGTTGGTCAATAAATCAAAATCAACCTGGTGACCGTCGAATTCAGGTCCGTCCACGCAGGTAAATTTCGTCTTCCCTCCCACAGAAACCCGGCAGGCCCCGCACATCCCCGTGGCATCCACCATAATGGCGTTAAGACTCACGATCGTCTTGATTCCGTAAGGACGGGTCAGGTTGGCAATGGCCTTCATCATCGGAACCGGACCGATGGCATAGACCCGGTCGATCTTCTCCCCGCTGTCGATAATCTTCTGTAGGACATTGCTGACGAAACCATGGACGCCATAACTGCCGTCATCGGTGGTCACGATCAGTTCATTGCTCGCCGCTTTCATTTCTTCTTCCAGGATGATCAGGGACCGGGTCCGGGCGCCGATGATGGAGGTTACCCGGTTGCCGGCTTCCTTGAGGGCTTTCGTAATGGGATAGATGACGCCCACCCCCACCCCGCCGCCGACACAGACTACATGGCCGTGGTTTTCTATCTCTGTCGGGTTGCCAAGCGGCCCCTGGACATCTTGGATGTCATCGCCGATATTCAGCGCCGCCATCAGCGCCGTCGTCTTGCCCACAATCTGGAAAATGATGGTGATGGTTCCCTTCTCCCCATTCGAATCAACAATGGTCAGAGGGATCCGCTCCCCCTGCTCGTTGACCTTGAGGATCACGAACTGGCCGGCCTTACGCTTCCGGGCAATCTCCGGCGCTAAAATGTCCATCCGGACGACGCTGTCCGACAGGTTCTCTTTGCTGACGATGCTGCTCAATGTGTCCTTCTCCTTATTGTGACTTTACAAACGAAGAGGGAGCCCTGGGGCTCCCTGCGCGCTTGCATATTTTTTCGACGGACCACCGTCCCCCGTCCTTAGTATTCTTTCGTCAGTTTGTCCAGTTCGGCCAGGGAGAAAACGGGACCGTCCTTGCAGACGTACTTGTTGCCAACATTGCAGCGGCCGCACTTGCCGATGCCGCATTTCATCCTCATTTCCAGGGAGGTGATGATGTTTTCCTTGGAAAAGCCGAGATCGAAGAAGACGGGGAGGGTGAAGCGGATCATAATCGGGGGCCCGCAGATAACCGTTACGGCGTTCTCGGAACTGGGGGCGACTTCCTTGCATACGGTCGGGACAAATCCTTCCCGACCCTTCCAGGTGGAATCAGCTTTATCGACGGTCACATTGAGATCGATATCACCCCGCTGCGCCCATGCTTCCAGCTCTTCCTTGTAGATAAGCAGGCCCGGGTTCCTTGCCCCGTAAACAACGGTAATCTTCCCAAAGCGCTTGCGATTGTCGCCATAGATCATGTAATTAATCAGGGAACGGAGGGTCGTAAAGGCAAACCCGCCGCCGACGATAACGATATTTTTCCCTTCCAGGAATTCGATGGGCCAGGAATTACCCATGGGCCCCCGCAGCCCCATTCTTGTCCCTTCTTCCATTTCATGGAGGGCAGATGTCACGACACCCGCCTTCTGCACGGTGAACTCAACGTAACCTGGCTGGGTTGGCGACGAAGCGATACCAATAGGCGACTCCCCCTTCCCGAAGATCGACAACTCTCCGAACTGACCGGGGATATAGTTGAATTTCTCCTCGTCTTCCTTGTTCACGAAGGCGAAACGAAAGGTCTTGATATCCTTTGTGTCCACCTCGGTGACAATTTTTATGACCTCGACAGGATAGGGTATGTAAGGGTTTTGCATGACGTTCTCCCAGCTCTATAGTTTCGAAATGTCTTCGACGATCTTCCGGATGTCGATATTGACAGGGCAATACATGACACAGCGGCCGCACCCCACGCAGGCGATGGCATTAAAATTGTCCACGTAATACTTGAACTTATGCATGGCCCGCTGGCGCCAGCGCTCCTTTTGCGACGGCCTTGGGTTGTGCCCGGAGGTTTCCTTGGTAAACGTGGGAAACATGCAGGAATCCCAGTTTCGCAGGCGACGACCGTCGCCGTATTTCATCTCGTCGCTGATATCAAAGCAGTGGCAGGTAGGGCAAAGATAGGTGCACGTTCCACAGGCCAGGCATTTCTGGTGAATGGTGTTCCAGAAGGGATGCTCAAAGTTGACATCGAGGATGGGCTTGATGGCCTTGGCCGGGATCTGAACCTTGATTTCTTTCTCCGCCTGGGCGGCGATGGCCTCCTTTTTCTGATCAGCAGCGGCATCAGCCTTCACATCGCCAAAATACCTAAGCAGTTTCTCGCCCTTGGCAGTGATGAATTCGGCCAGATACTGATCTCCCAGGTCGACAAGGAGGATGTCCGCCCCTGCCGAGGACACGGGATGTCCATCCACGGAGGTACAGAAACAGGTGGCATAGGGGGGATGGGCGCAGGCCAAGGAGACAATGGTTGTCTTTTGACGCTTGTCGATATAATAAGGATCCTTGTATTTCTCTTGATCAAAGAGCATATCCAGCAGGACAAAGCTTCTCGTATCACAGGGACGGACGCCGAAAAGGACCGCCTCGCCGGCCTCCTTTTCACCTCCCGAAAATTCCATCCCCTTCGTTGTCCGGGTATAACGGAGCATTACTTCCGTCCGGGGAAAGAAAAAGTTCTTCGGGGCATTCTTGCTGTTGGCTAATGTAACGAGCGGCTCGTCCCCTTTTTCCAGGACCTTGAAGAGGACATTGTCTTCCACCTTCACCGGGGCATAGACCGTCGTATCTGCCGCGATCTTACCGATGATCCCTGTCAGGGCGTCTTTTTTGATCAACCGTTTTTCCATATCGTCCTTCAGTATTCGAATAATGGGTTATATGATTAAACAAGCCCGAGGCTGCTTACCAGCGGCACGGGATCCACATTGTGCAGTTTAAACCACGTCGACGTTCCCTGGAGACCTAGGGCCAGCGCCACCAGTTCGGTGAAGTAAAAAACCGGCAACCGCAGGTTCTCACTGGCTCTGGCATCAAGATTTGTCATACAGACGGGACAGGCCGTTACAACACAATTGGCCCCCGCCTCTCTGGCCATGGTCATCAACTTGTCCACCAGCTTGCCCACGATATCCGTCCGGCTGATGGTCAGGCTGCCGCCGCAACAGTCCGTCTTGTAGGACCAGGGTTTTACATCCGCTCCCAGGGTCTTAAGGATATCGTCGAGCATGTAGGGGTTTTCATAGTTCTCGAACTGGCATACCTCCGGCGGTCGCACCAGCAGGCATCCATAGTAGGAAACCGGCTTCAACCCTCCGAGTTTTTTCGTGACCTTTTCGGCCAGGGCATCCAGGCCGATATCGTTATAAAGGATGTCGATGGGATTTTTGACCTTCAGTCCCCCCGCATATTTCTGACCGACGATGCCCTCCACTTCCTTCTTGAGGGACTGATCATGATCCAGATGGTGCTGGGCCATCTTGAAGCGGTTGAAACAGGCGGCGCAGGGAACCATGACCTCTTTCGCCT